>CAMBRG010000024.1 GCA_945869845.1 Opitutus sp. GAS368
CACCTGCCGACGTGAAGGTTGCGGCCAGACTCGAGCCACCTCCCCAGTTATCGTTGGAGGTAACCAGGCTTGAACCGCTATACAGATCGAGCTTCGGATCCGCCATGGTCCCAGACACTCCGAACGTGCCGAGCGTGGGGCCCACCGCGCGGAGCAGCACGTTCTTCGCTCCGCCTGACATGGTGAACCCAACGATCAAGACTTGATCGGCCTCGAGCGCCGTCCGCACGGCGAGGCTGTACAGGCGAGGAAGCGCGCTCACCGTCAGCACGGTTGGGTTACTGGTCACGGATCCGGCGCTATTGGTCACCACCACCGTGTAACTGCCGGCATCAGAATTCTTGGTTGATGCAATGGTGTAGGTCGAAGACGTCGCGCCACTAATCGCGACCCCGTCTTTCCTCCATTGATAGCTGAGTGGCGCCGTTCCACCGGCTACGACCGAGAGGCTCGCTGCGCTCCCTACAGCGACGGAACTTGCGCTTGGCTGCGATGTGATCGTCGGGGCGGTGGCCGCAACCAC
This sequence comes from Opitutus sp. GAS368, assembly GCA_945869845.1. Classification (GTDB taxonomy): domain Bacteria; phylum Verrucomicrobiota; class Verrucomicrobiia; order Opitutales; family Opitutaceae; genus Tous-C4FEB. The sequence goes on from CAMBRG010000024.1 coordinate 524, forward strand.
CGTGGCATCAAAGCTGTAGATACTAATCCCGACCTCTTCCGACAAATCCATATCTCTGCTCAATACAATAATTCTCTTACCATCTTCCGACCAATAAGCCCATTGCGATTGCTCCCCGCCTGTCTTGGTCAGATCTGAACTGTCGTAATGATTAGATTTACCGCTAATATCGGCAATTCTATCGCCAATACTGTTCATGATTGTAAGGGCGTTATCACTCTCGCCTCGGTTGGTAAACTCCACTCGATCCGCTTGCATCAAATAATTTCCGTCTGGAGAAAAAAACGAAACGCCAGCCCGACCGGTCGTACCCAAAAAAACTCCGTCTAGAGTTCGGTAGATGTAGCCACCAAAGGTTGCGATCCGGTTTGCGTCCGGAGTAAAGGCCACATCGAAATTACCGGTAAACTTAGACCATAACACCCGCCCGGTTGCAGCCTCTATAATTGTCTGATCCTTTGATTTTGTTCCTAAACCTAAATACAGGCCGTTTTTACTCACTGAAAACCCGTTAATAAAACCCCAGCCTCCGGCATAAGCTTTCCAAACAAGCGTTACCGATTTCTTGTCGCTGGCCAGCGCGTACCTGTAAACACTTCCGTCGCCTGTACTGATCGCGATCGAGCTATCCGCGTCCAGCCATTGCAACTCGCGGTTTTGACCGGGAACCGCCGAACCAGCACTCCTCAGAATCAAACTCTTGTTCGCAACATCATAAACGTGAAATGTCCCGCTCTGATCTCCGATTGCGAGGAATTTTCCATCTGACGAAAACTTAACATTTCTACTTGCGATCCCTTCTAAAATCACGTCGTAAACACTCCCATCTGCTCCGTTGAGGATTGCAATAAAATCACCCCCTTGATTCCGGTTTAGCTCTGTGCGAACCGTCGCTCCGTTGCTGGCAACAGCCACCAGTTTCCCGTTCGCCGACATATCTCCACCCCAGGCTTCCCAGCCAATATTCCTCGTCCATTGAACGTTCCCATCAAAATCTATTTTATAGAGTTTGCTGGCTGATTTTGCAGAAGAAGTTGTGGCCCAATTCTCTTGACCGGGGATACACACAAAGCTGCGCGTTTGCTCCGAAACGGCGCCCCGCCAAAAGCCTGTTGGGGTTTTAATCGACTTGATCAGGCTTACGGCATAATTTCCCGCAAGCGCCTCTTCGGCCAATTTTATAGTGATATTTGACTGGGTGGTATCTAAGAAAAAGTACTCTGATTTTTTACCCTGTTTTCTTATTTTCACCACCCAATCGCTGCGCGACTCTAGAGCAAAATTGAAAATGTAAGGAGTGGAACCATTTCCGCGCTGAACCAGTGTTGGGGCAAAGATATTATTCTGTTTAAAGCCACCAGATTCGGTGAAAAGTTGCATTTCAAAGTCTCCGGCGGATTTGGCGTTCACCGAGAGCCGAACCGGTTTATTTCCAGAATTATAGAGATTTACAGCGTCATCATTGGCAAAAGTTATTGATACCGGGAGATCAAGGACGGTAGCCGGATTTTTAGGGTAGGGGCCTTGGAGGGCCGACTCTGATTCAGAAAACAAAAAATGGAATTTGTAGGTCTTGGAAGTATTCGATGCAGGCGGCTGGTTCCCCATGACATTTTCATAAACCCCTTGGGTCCACGATTGAGCAAAGCTCACCTGCCCCCTAGGAATCTGCAAAGCACCCCCGTTAGGAAATTTCGCCCACCCGAATTCTCCATGCAAATTTCTTTGGGCACTTGGGGCGATCAGCCCTTCAATATACAAATCGAAATAAATCGGGGCAGCTGCAGTGTTGCTGATGTTTTCAACCCGTATTTTTGTATTCGAATTTCCGTCCATCGCCTTACTGATGGTCGTCTTGCCGACATAACTTATTTTATAACCGTTCCAAGTCACCTCCTGTGCACTTGAACTATGCGCAAACAATACTAACAGAGCTAAATACGATAGCTTGATAATAGATTTCATCATAAAGATTCCTGTCATTACAATGCTCCTCCAAGGCTCATAATCATTTCCCATGCCGGTCAAGATTTTTTCGATAGAAGGATGATTGAAAATGCATCGGTTAATTTTGTTGGTGTAACGGAATGACTATGGTCTTCGTCTCCGACTCACGGCTGTCCAGTTAAGGGCGATTGAGGATTTTTTAAATGCCTAATCGGTAACGCTAAAAGAGAGTTCAGCGGTGTCCTCGATTTGGATTGGAATCTGCACTATCCGGCGGATTTGTCCGCGGGATGAACCTTGGACCAACCATTTTCTCGCCGATCCTTGGCGACATAGAACATCGCGAAGTCTCGCGTGCGTTAGGGGCGTTCCCGATGCCGCGAGCCTCGCGCCCGCTGAGTGTTTAAGATCATTTTGCGGCGATGGTTTTTGCCTAACTGACTTATCAAGAGAGCCTGCGGGGCCTCGAGACGGGTATGATCCGGCCGAGCCAGTCCGACCCGATAAAATCTAGCTGTTTTTTGTTAGTTTTGGTTGAGTTGATCGGTGAGAGAGGGCGAGGCAAAGGGGGCATGGTACGAAGAATGCGGATCGACTTTCCAAGGAGACCGCACCGTTGATTTGATGGCAGGACGACCAGCGGTAATAGAGCCTACGCGAAATAACAAAGCCCTAGGCGAGAGGAAAGGCGCTGATTACGGCAATTCGTAAATCTCAACCAGCGCTTCACCCACACCGCCATCAACGCCGGAAACTTGAACGGTGTAACCACCAGCGGGCAAAGAAATCGTGATGGCGGCATCTTTGCTGCCTTGGGTGAGCAGAAACGCTCCGACTGAGGAAAACGTGGCCGCGAGGGTTGAAGCCCAATTATCGTTTTCGCCGATCTTGGTGGAACCTTGGTAAATTTCTAGTTTAGGGTCGGACAATACATTCGGCACCCCGAAGACGCTCAAGGTTGGCCCAACAGCGCGGATCAATAGGTTTCGATTACCTTCACCTGAAAGGCTGAAACCCGCGATCAAGATGTTGGCTCCTGTGCCCACCCGATTGCGAGCAGACAGACTGGTAAATTTTTGGGCGTCACCACTGCCCACGTCATAACCCTCGACCAGTACCGCTCCAGCAATCGGACCATAAACGTGAGCGGTCCTGCCGCCGTTGATCGAGGCCACCAAAGCAGCATCGAGGCTCGTGGTAGAGGCGTAAGCAAATGCGCCCGCTGATTGGAAGGTTGCCGCGAGACTGGAGCTACCGCCCCAATTATCGTTAGACGTAATCAGGGTTGAGCCAGTGTACAGTTCGAGCTTCGGGTCAGCCATGGTCTCAGGCACTCCAAACGCGCCAAGCGTAGGACCGGCTGCGCGGAGTAGAACGTCCTTAGCTCCGCCCGACATGGTGAACCCAACGATTAAGACTTGGTTGGCCTCCAACGCAGTTCTAACCGCAAGGCTATATAGCCTCGGCGCTTGCACTGCCACAGCAACGGGTTTCGATGTTGCCGAACCTAGCCAGTTAGTAATTTCTACGGTGTACGATCCTGCTGATGATGTGTTTGCTGTACTGATAGTTAATTTTGACGTAGTTTGACCACTAAGTAATACACCGTCTTTGTACCATTGATAAGTTGGACTGTTGGAACCGGAAGCCGTTACACTCAAACTGAGTCCAGATCCAGACTTAATAGTTTGAGTAACGGGAGCCGCGGATATTGCAGGCGGCGCCAATTCAATTGGTTTGTTTCTTTCAATTTGGGTTCCGTCTCCCAGTTGACCAGATGTATTAACGCCCATCGCCCATACCGAACCATTTTTTTTACTATAAAGAGAATGGTATTTCCCAGCACTTGCGGTCTTAACATCTGTGTCAATTAGAACCGGCGTTAATCTGTTAATAATCGAACCATCTCCTAATTGGCTATATTCATTCTGGCCCATGCCCCACAAAGTATCATCATTTTTTACAAATAAAGCATGATTATAGGAAGAAAACACAGCACGTACATTGGTTGCAATTTGTTTTGGAGATCTCGCTGTAGTTAATGAACCGTCGCCAAGCTGGCCATAATTATTAAGACCAGTCGCCCACAGACTGCCATCCGATTTGACAAACAATGAATGCCTAAATCCAGCTGCGATCGATACGACATTAGTGGAAATTGGAATAGGTGTTGTTGAATCAGTGGTCGTGCCATTCCCTAAAGCACCGGTACCGTTAGCTCCCATAGCCCACAATGCACCATCTTTTTTCACAAACATACTATGATATTCTCCGGCCGAGATTGAAATCACATCCTCGTAGATTTTAAAAGCTCGTGCAATCGATCCGGTTGAACCATTACCAAGTTGACCTTTAGTATTATCACCCTGCCCCCACAACGAACCATCCGTTTTGATGTACAGTGAGTGGCGTCCACCTAGTTGAACTTTTAAAACACCTGATTCCACTTGGGTAAACTTCCGCATTACATCATAGCTTATACTAGACCCCAGCTCTCCAGTATAATTGTAACCAGCCCCCCACATTGTACCGTCTTTTTTTACAACTAAAGTTGATAAATTTCCCGAAGAGAAAGAAATTATATCATTAAATATTTTTAGCGGCGTTAAGTTTGCATAAGAGTTAGTACTAGAATACGTAAAGTTTTCGCCTAATTTATAATAGTCATTCTTTCCTGCCCCCCACAATTCGCTTCTAGAGTTCAATATTAACGAATAATCGCTACCAGCTGATAATATCAATTCGCCAGAACCGGTTTGTGCGTTAGCAACGCAACTTATGAATAACGCAGAAGCAATCAAGGGGTAATATTTTTTATACATAAAGGATTTTATATTTAAATTAGCGACTGTATTGTAACGAGGTCAAATTAAGGCAGCTCGTAAATTTCAACAATCGCTTCGCCAACGCCACCGTCTGCGCCTGAAACTTGAACGGTGTAATTGCCTTGGCGCAAAGCTACCGTGAGGGCGGCGTCTTTGCTTCCGGTTGTCAGACCAAAAGCCCCAACTGATGAAAAAGTCGGCGCAAGTAAACTAGACCAATTATCGTTTTCTGCGACGATCGTAGAGCCGCTGTAAACTTGTAACTTGGGATCCGACAACGTGCCAGCTACGCCGAAAGCGCCTAAGGTTGGTCCCACCGCACGAATCAACAGGTTGCGCGAGCCTTCGCCGCTCAGCGTAAACCCTGCGATTAAGATGTTGGCGCCTGTGCCAACTTTGTTGCGAGCGGCCAAACTCGTAAACTTCTGCGCCGTACCACTTCCAGCATCATAAGCCTCGACAAGCACAACTCCACCCGTTGGGCCGGAAACGTGGGCTGTGCGACTTCCATCAATCGATGCCACCAAGGCCGCATCCAGACTAGTCGTTGAGGAGTAAGCAAAAGATCCCACAGCTTGAAACGCTGCAGCCAGAGCTGAAGAACCGCCCCAATTATCGTTGGTCGTTACTTTGGTTGAACCGCTATAAAGATCGAGTTTTGGATCAGCCATTACATCCGGAACGCTAAAGGTCGATAGGGTTGGTCCAACTGCTCGCAATAATACGTTTTTAGAACCGCCCGACATCGTAAAGCCAACGATCACGATTTGATTAGCATCTAAGGCGGTTCTAACAGAAAGGTTGGATAGTCGTGGATAAGATTTCTTCAGGTAAAAACTGTGGTTGGACCCAGCGGATACAGCCAATACGCCACTCGCGACTTGAACAGGCGTGCTCCGTTCAGTTTTTGTTCCATCGCCCAATTGGCCAAAGGTGTTACCGCCCATAGCCCACAATGAGCCATCGGTCTTTACGAAAAAACTATAGTAGCCCCCAGCGGTTGTAGCTGACACGCCGCTCGCGACTTGAATAGGGGTGCTGCGATCAATCTTGGAACCATCGCCTAATTGACCGAAATTGTTAAAACCCATGGCCCAAAGAGATCCGTCTGATTTAAGGTACAAACTATGAGACCCTCCAGCGGCCATTGCCGATACGCCGCTCGCGACTTGAATAGGGGTGCTGCGATCAATCTTGGAACCATCGCCTAATTGACCGTAATTGTTAAAACCCACGGCCCAAAGAGATCCGTCTGATTTAAGGTACAAACTATGAGACCCGCTAGCGGCCACTGCCGATACGCCGCTCGCGACTTGAATAGGGGTGCTTCGATCAATCTTGGAACCATCGCCTAATTGACCGTAATTGTTCAAACCCATGGCCCAAAGAGATCCGTCTGATTTAAGGTACAAACTATGAGACCCTCCAGCGGCCATTGCCGATACGCCGGTCGCGACTTTAATAGGTGTGCTTCGACTAGTCGTCGTTCCATCGCCTAATTGACTGCCGTAATTATAACCCATGGCCCAAAGAGAGCCGTCGGTTTTAAGGTATAAGGTGTGACTAACTCCGGAGGCTACTGCCGATACGCCACTCGCGACTTGAACAGGCGTGTTCCTTTCAGTCGTTGTTCCATCGCCCAATTGACCGTAATTGTTCCAGCCCATGGCCCAAAGAGAGCCGTCGTTTTTTAAGTAAAAACTACTAAGGTCACCCGCGGCCATAGCGGATACTCCGATGGCTACTTGAACTGGCGTGATTTGATCGGTCTTTGTCCCATCGCCTAATTGACCGACCCTATTAAATCCCATGCCCCACAACGTCTGACCAAAGCTCACGGTGACCGACGTTAAAAAAACCAAACAAAAAAATACGAGCTTCATGGGTTGAGAACTGTTTGGCGCGCAGGAGCAGTTAGATTTCAAGAGCCGATCCATCAGTATAACTATGACTCACAGGTAGCCCAACGGCAGCAAAGCCAAAATTATTCGGCCAAATTTCGCCTCAACCAACACTCAACCCCAGCAAATCCCAGCGCTCAAGATACGCGTCTGTCTTGTCGGAGAAATTTCTGATCTGCGAATCCTTGCGCGGTTTTCCAGACGCACTCGGCGCTTTTAGCCAGTCGCTGCGGCGGTGGACCCCGTCCGTCGGAAGGCGGACCGCTGGACGGGGAACGGTTCGAGTTAGCCTTATCGAGCCGGGATCGGGCGCGGGGTATTTTTGAGCAAGGAAGCCGCCACCTGCCGCCGCTTGGACCGGGGAATCGGTCAAAAAATCAGAACGTGCCCTTGATCCCGAGCGTGAGCTGGACGCCGGTGGTGAGGACTTGGGAGACGCGGGCGTAGCCTGGGGTTTGCGAACCAAAACGCAGGAGCGTTTCCGGGATGTCGAAGACGTTTTGCGCGCTCGCATAAAAAAAGAGATTCGCGCGCACCTGATAGTCGAAATTCGCGTCGAGGCGCGTGCGAGCTTTGGCGTATTCGTAGGCATCGGCGCCAAGCGCAGCGATGCGGCCGAGGCGTTGCTGGCCGCGGTAATTCCATTTGAGCATGGCGCTGAACTGCTTTCGGTTGAAATCGAGGCCCCAGTTGGCGCTCTCAGGAATAAAGCCGCTGAAATCGGCGTCGCTGCCGCCCTGCAGCTTGAGCTTGGTGCCATTGGCAAAGGCACTGAAGTAACGGCCCCACGAGCCGATCGGCCGGAGCGAATGGCGCGCGTTGAACTCCACGCCATCGATACGAGCGGTGCCGGGTAGGTTGTAGGCGGTAGTGATCTGCCATCCGACATAGCGCGGGTCGAGTTCGAGGAGCTCAAGATCGGCGACGGTAGCGACCCTCACGGAATCGGCGAAGAAGTTGCTGATTACTTTGCGGAACGCACCGGCGCTGAAAATGCCGCCCTGCGGGGTGTAATACTCGATGGAGAGATCGTAGTTGTCGCCGGTCCACGGGCGCAGGCCGGTGTTGCGCGTGATGATGCGGCCCGGGATTTGCGAGGGGTCAGGCGTGACGTTGCCGAAGTCGGTTTCGTCGACGGTGGTATTGGGGACGATGGCGGAGAAATCGGGGCGGCCGTAGGTCTTGGCGTAGGCGGCGCGCGCGAGGAAATTTTCTTTGATCTGATAAGTAAGATGCACGCTCGGGTAACTGCCGTCGTAGGTGCGCGAGGCTTTGGTGCCGCGCTCTTGACGGGTGACGGTGAGCTCCTGCAACGAGCCGACGACGCCGGCTTCGGCGCGGCGGATGCGGGCGCCGGTGGAGGTGCGGGCGAACGTGCCGTCGGCGTTGCGCGCCCAGACGGCATTGGGGTCGTTGCGGATACCCTGGCCGTCGGCGTCGGTTTTTTCGTAACGGACGCCGGTGAGAACTTTGAGGCGGTTGTGGAAGAGTCCGAATTCGCCTTGGACGTAGCCGGCGCTCACGGCTTCCTGCAGCCACTCGGAGTTGTTGAGCCGGAAAAGTTCCTCGGCCGTCGTTTGGGCGGCGGTTTTGGCGAAGAGGGTCGGGTTGGCTTGAAACGCGCGCAGGGCATTGGTCGTGGAGACGAAGGGCATGTTTCGGAAACCGAAGTTTTCGCTCTGATTAACGTAGACGGTGTTGCGGAAGAGCGCGGGCGAATCGGGGGTCGCAGGATTTCCATCGGGGCCGTTGTAGTTCCAGTTGATACTCTCACGGCGGACATCGCGGATCTGCACGCGGCGGAGTCCGCCCACCTGAATCGCGGCGGGGAACGACAGCGCCGGCAGGGTTTTGCGCACGTCCAGTTTGCCGTTCGTGAGACCGTCGCGGATGACGCGCGGCGTGGAAGTGGCGGAGTTGAGCTGGTAGTTGTCGAGATTGGACAGGTCGAAGGGACGCTCGGCGTTGTCGAAGACTTGGATGGACTGTGGGCGGATGTCGTCGATCTTCGCGAAGCTCACACGGACGGGAATGCGATTAGCGATCACGAGGGCGCGGAAGCGGCCGTGGATCGTGTCCTGATAACCACCGGAGGAACTCGATTGGCCGAGGGCGGCGACGATGCGCCAGTTGCCGTTGTCGAAGCGATAGCGCAGGCCCACGGCTTCGGTGTCGAGTTGTTGGCGGACACCGGCGCCGCCGTTGCCGATGGTGATGGCGCCACGGCCGGTGGCGCCGGAGGTGAAGTCGTCGCCGAACGTGAGCGGCACGCCGGTGGCGGGGTTGGGCACACCGTTGGTGCCGGTCGAGAGGGAGATCGAGGCGTTGGAGCGATCGGAGACGAATCGGCTACGCTCCACGTTGAGCGAGAGGACGCCGTTCGGTGTGGCGCGCCAATCGGCTTTGAGGCCGACGGCGTTGCGGGTGTTAGCGCGCGGGACGCTATTGAGTTGAAAGGATTGCAGGTAGGGGCGGCTGAGTGAAGCGCTGGGGACGCCGGTCGCGGTGGGGCTGAAGCCGCGCGGCACCCATTGCATTTCGATGAAGCGATTCTGACTCTGGCCGGTGACGACGAGGCCGAAGTTTTTTGTGACCGGGAGCGTGTAGTCGAACGTGAAGCTCGGCAGGATTTTGTAGACGCGCTCGTCCGTGGTGTGCGGGACCTTTTGGAAACTTCCCGTGCGCTGGTTGCCGGAGATGCCAACGCTGTATCGGAGCTGGGCGTTTTTGCGCTCGAAGGCGCTTTTGCTCACCATATCGATCGAGCCGGCCATGGAGTCGGCGGGGGTTGAGGGAGTGGGGACCTTCGTCACTTCGAGGCGCGCGATGTTGTTGATGGAAACTTGGGTGAATTGAAACACGCGCGACGAGCCCTGCGGGTTGCCGGTGTTGGCCATCTGGAGACCGTCGCCGGAGACGACGGCTTGCGCCGTGGGGAAGCCGCGCACGGAAACGGAGGCGACAGACCCGCCGGACTCGCGATCGTATTCGGCGGTAATGCCCGGCATAAATTTGAGGAACTCGCCCACATTGCCATCCATGACGTCACCCAGCGCGTCGGCGGAGACGACGTTTTTGATGTTCGGGGCGAATCGCTGCTCGTTGATGGCGATGGCGGCGCCATCGGTCTCCCGCGCGGTGGCGACGACGAACGAATCGAGTTTCACCGTGCCGGAGGCGTCGGTGCCGTAGCGCGCGGCGTTGGTGAGGGAGATGTCCTGCTCGGTAACTTCGCCCGCGCGGATCGTCACAGGAAGCGTGAGCGGATCGAGACCGGTGAAGAAGACTTCAAGCACCGCCGTGCCGGTGGGTAAACCGGAGAGGCGGTAGCTGCCGGTTTGATCGGTGAAAACGATCTGGTCCGTGCCTTTGACGGCAACGCGGGCGTTGTTGAGGTATTGGCCGATGGCGACATTTTGGACACGGCCGGAGATCGCGCCGGTGGCCTGGGCGGCGGCGGCGCGGTGCGGCGCAGTAAGCAGGACGATCAAGCCGGCAGCGGCGCAGGCAAATAGGCGGAAGGGGATTTTCATAGGGTAAGGGACCGGCGGATTACGCGCGCGGGTGGCTGCATCAACCGGAGCGGAGGAGGTAGCTGCGGCAGGGTGCTGCAACAAGCGCAATTTTGTGCCTGCGAGGCGACTGCCCTGAACGAGCCGCCCCTCGCCAGCCTCGACGCCAATACCACCGGTGAAGCCACCACCCGCATCGACCTCGACGCTCCCGCGTGGGACGCCGCCTGGTTCGCTGGATGCCCGCAAACCAACGCCACTCTCCCCCCCCTTGACTCTGCCGGACAATCGCCGGACAACGTGCCCATGAGCATCGCCTTTATCACGACCCGCGAACTTTCGAAACAGCCCGCCCGCGTCCTCGCCCGGGTCAAAAAATTGGGTCCCCAGATCATCACCGTCAACGGCCAGCCGACCGCCTACCTCGTCGGCGCCTCCCCCCTGGGCATCGAAGCCGATATCGACATCCTTCGCGCCCTCCGCCTCCGCCAAGCCCTCGCCGCCGCCCAAGCCGAATCCCTCCGCGCCGGCACCGCCGATCTCGACCTTGCCGCAATTGACGCCGAGATCGCCGCCGCCCGCGCCGCTCGGCCCGCTCGGCCCGCTGAGAAAGCCAAATCCCCTCGCCCCGCCCGCAAATCCACCGCCACCAAGCGCTCCGCATGAAACCGCGCTGGGTGCTTGATACCAACGTGCTCATCTCCGCGGCCCTCACCCGCGGCGGCACCTGCGATCTCCTCTTTCAATCCCTCGCCGACGGTCAGTTCGCCGCCGCCTGGGACTACCCCCTGCTCGCCGAATATCGCGAAGTCCTAGCCCGCCCGCGCTTCCGCTTTTCCCGCCCGGTCCAAGCCGAAATCATCGCCCTCTTCAACTTGGCGTGGCACACCCCTGCCGCCAGCCACGCGCCGCCCCTGCCTGATCCGCACGACCAGCCCTTTCTCGCCGTCGCCCTCGCCACGCCCGACCGCGTGCTCGTCACCGGCAACATCAAGCACTTCCCGCCCCCCTGCCGCGCCGGCGTCACTGTGCTCACCCCGCGCGAAGCCCTCGCCCGCCTCACCTAAAAAACCGTGGCCGGACCGAGGGGAGCTGGCCGTTGCTGATTAGTTTTTGTTGAGCCGATCGGCGAGAGAGGGCGAGGTCGAGGGCCCGGGGCGAAGAACTCAGCTCGATTTTCCAATAACCCTGAATCCGCCGCAGCCCAGCCCTCCAAATTTATTAACCACGGGTGCACCCGAATAAAGCCGGGGAACCGGTCTCACCTCATGCCCCCGCGCTTTTTTTCGCCCACCCCGCGCCCAACGAAAGCAAGCCAAGCCCTTCACCAACCGCCCGCCCCAAGAAATATCGCCTACAGCCCAAAACCTCTGAACGCTTCCCGGATGCATTTCCTGCCCCCACGGCTTTCCGTCCTCCTTGCCCTTCTCGCCTTCCTTTCACCGTGCGTGTCAGCCGCGGAGCCGGTGGGCAAAGTCGAGGCCGCCGCCGACCTAGATTGGGCGGCGTTCCAAAAGGCGATGAACCCCCCGCCTTCCGCCAAGGACACGGATTATTCGGGGCGCATCCGCTGGGGCATGATGTTCGTCCAAGGCATTCTCACGACGGGCCAGAATTTTTACGACCGCCACCCCACCGACCCCCGCCGCTGGGACTGCGTGACGCAGATGGTAAAACAATTCGGCAGCTGGACCGGCGGCATCAACGGCCGCGAGGACGGGAAAAAAGCCGCCAACGCCGTGTTCAACGAGGCGGCGCGGGCGCAGTGGGCGATCAAGCTGGAGGTGCTGCGGGCCGCGGGCATCGCGGCGCCGGACATTTCTGCAACCAACCGGCTCACACTCGAACAGGAGACCTTGGTCGGCCTCCGCAACGTCGCGGCCAAGGCCGCCCCGACCGAGCGCGTCGCCGCGCTGGCCGCGGTCAAGGCCGAGGTGGACCGGCTCGCGGCCAAGTATCCCGACGAGCCGCTCATGGGCTCCCTCGCCAGCGGCTACATCAAGTCGATGGAGCGTGCCGGCGCCACCCGCGAAGAGATCCAGGCGCAGTGGGCTGCGTTCGCCGCCTATCCGGGAACGGCGCTGGCCAACGCCGCGCCCGCGGGCGCTCGTGAAGCGGCGGCGCGGCAACAGCTCGGCGATCGGTCAAAGCTGCCCATCGAGCTCGCATTCACCGCGGTCGACGGCCGTAAGGTCGACCTCCGGGACCTGCGCGGAAAGGTCGTCCTCGTGGAGTTCTGGGCCACCTGGTGCGCCCCTTGCAAAGAGGAGATTCCTAACCTCAAAAAGATCTACGCCGCCTACCACGGCAAGGGCTTCGAGGTCGTGGGCATCTCGCTCGAGAACGCCGGGCTCGCCGACGCCGACACCGCGGTCGAGCGAGAGAAAAAGCTGGCGAAGGCGCGTCAGGTGCTCGTCGGCTTCACCGCGAAAAACGAGATGCCCTGGCCGCAGTATTTTGACGGCAAGTATCGGCAGAACGCGATCGCGGTCGACTATCTCATCAACGCCATCCCCGCCATGCTCCTGATCGGTAAAGATGGCCGCATCATCAGGACCCAAGCGCGTGGCCCCCAGTTGGAGGCGGCCGTCGCGGCCGCCTTGGGCCTGTAAGACCCATAGCAGTTGAATTTCAGGCCCCCATCTTTTTGACCCGATCTTTCTGACTTTCCCCGGCCTTTTCCGGCTAAGCGTAGGTCAGGAAAACGGGGTCATGAAAATGCCGAACATTCGATCTGCCCACCAGAAACAGCGAGGAGCTGAAATGCGGCTCTTTCCGGTCGGCCCTCAACCCCGGCCCACGTAAGGCATCTGCGTCGCCATCACCGTCATCGTCGGCACGTTCACCCCGAGCGGCAGCCCCGCGAGGTAGAGCACGGCGTCGACCACGTGGCGCAGATCAAACACCGCCTCCACCGCGACGGTGCCGTTGGCCTGCAACACGCCTTTACGCATCCCCGCCGCCATCGACGAATCCGTGTTGCCGATGTCGATCTGGCCGCAGGCGATGTCAAACGCACGTCCATCGAGCGCCAACGACTTCGTCAGCCCCGTGATCGCGTGCTTCGTCGCACCGTAGGCGATCGCGTTGGGCCGGGGCACGTGCGCGGAGATGGAGCCGTTGTTGATGATCCGCCCGCCCCGCGGCTGTTGAAACTTCATCATCCGATACGCGGCCTGCGCGCAGAGAAACGCCCCCGTGAGATTCGTGTCGATCACCCGCCGCCACTCGTCCACCGCGAGGTCCTCCAGCGCGACCGGCGGCGCGTTCACCCCGGCATTGTTGAACAACACGTCGACGCGGCCAAACGCCTCGCCCACCCGCGCAAAGAGCGCGTTCACCGCCACCGGATCGGTCACATCCGTCGGTACCACGAGCGCCCGCCCGGCCGCCGCCCCGGCCTCGCTCGCGGCCGCGGCCAACGTCTCCGCCTTCCGTCCCGCCAACGCCACGCGGTAGCCCGCCGCCAGCAACCCGAGGGCACACGCCCGCCCAATCCCCGAACCCGCGCCCGTGACCACCACCACCCGCCCCGTTTTGGTTTCCATGCCGCCCAGCGTCCAAACTCACCCGCAGTTTGCCGAGGCAATTCTCAATGCCGCAAAGATCCCAAGACCGCGAGATTCTGCACTAACCCTCGCCAATTTCCCGAATGAGGAGCTGCGCCTGAATCATGTCGGGATCCTGCACCGTCGATATCACCGCCGCGATCAACCAGAAATCCGGCGCTTCCCGATAGAAAAGTGCATAGCTCGACCGCGGAATCGGCCGTTGCCTCCAGCCACTGGGCCGCACGCGGCAAATCTCAGGATGCAGCTGCACTGCCCGCATCGCTTCCTCGTAGCGGATCAGAAAACGCTCCGCCGCGGTCGATCCGCCACGTTTAAAATAGTCGTAGGCCTGTTGAAGGTCCGCCGTCATCGCGGGGGCAACCTTCAATGGCTTCATCGCTGCAGGCGCTGCACCACGTTTTCCGGTGCCAGCAGGCTTTCCGGCTTGGCGAGGGCCTCGGCGTAGCGGCGATCAAGCTCTGCGTGCTGGGTCTCCGACGGCTCAGAGTTTTTCTCGGCGTGCATCACCAGAAAATCCGCTAAAACCAACTGCTCCTGCGGCGAGAGCTTGCTGAGTTCGGTCTGCAATTGAACCAACGACATGGATCAAGCCGTGATACAGTCGCCAACTTCTGGCAAGCGGGGTTTGTTCGATCTCCCGGTCGTAAGTGCACCTCCGACAACGCGCCCCACCCCATCTTCGGCCAACCACCCGAGCCCCAACGTTGACCTTAACTTAACCCATTCCTCGCCGGCATCTGCCACGCCCGCGGGGAGCACGCCGATTTTCCTCCGCAATGGCTGGTATTACATCACCGGGCCCAGTCTCGCCAAAAGCCTGTGTCGCCAGGGGCGGCACCCTTGTGCAGCCCGCCAAATCCATGGGTGGCGCGCGCATGGCGGTCGGCCGCAATCCGACCGGTGCGGCCGCCGCTTTATTTCAACCGGCGAAGCCCAACGCACCCGCCGCCGGCAAAAAGAAGTAGCCGCCGGCCCACGCCCCTCGGCTAGAGTTCCTCGTCCCGCGCCCCCGGCAACGCGCTCGCCGCCGGGTCATGCCGCACGCGCGCCAGCCAATCCGCCACCGCCGGCTCCCGCACCGTGAGCGTCGCCGGCCACGGCGCCGCCACCAGGTCGATCACGCGGAGCGCTCCATCCACGCAGCGGACAAAATTCCGCGCATGCAGGTCCGCGACCAAATACGGCCGCGTCGTCCCGGCGTCGCTCGACGCCAGAAAAAACAACCGCGGGTGGTCGCGATTCGCCCGCAAAAAACGCGAGGGGATCTCGATCAAGCCCACCGGCAAAGAACCCGACATATCGTCGCCCTGCGCCAACGGCTCCCCGAGCGCCTGCTTCGCGACCACGATGCCTTCCGGCGTCACCGCCACCACTTCGGTCGCCATCCCGCCGAGGGCATGCACGAGCAGCAGTTTCTCCAAAAGCCCGCGGTAGCTGCCGAGTCCCGCCTCGGCCCGCAGCGTGGTTTCTTCACCCCGCCGAAAACCAAACTCGCTGCCGATCCGCCCTTCTTCGCGCGGCAGATAAAATTTATAAACGGAGCCGTCTCCCTCCGCGGCAAACGCCCACGCCTCCACGCCGCCGCCGATGCGCCGCAGCCGCGCGTTGGACTCCTCCAACGGATTCGCTGCCGCCTCGCCCTCGGTCTCCGCCAGAGGCGTGCCCGGAAAGCCAAAATCCTCCAGCGATCGCAGCGGCAACAATCCGCGCAGGTCCCGGATCGCCGCACCGAACCGCGCCCACTCGGCGCCCGTGGCCTCGAGCAGGCTTACTTCGTCTTCGGCGAGGAGGACGAGATCGCGGTCCGAATCTGCGCGGAGACCGCATTCGGTTGCCGCCGCGCCGACGCGATCGAGCGCCGCCAATCTTCGCTCGTGATCGTATTGAAGACCGCGTCGCGCTTCGGCCCCCGGGAGGAGGCGGCCTTGGATGCGGGTGAGTTGGCCGGTGAAGTGGTCTTGCATGGTTCCGCCATGGCGCGAACGTCCGGCGCGCTCGTCACCTTGGCAACGGGTTTTTGCCCACAAGTTATTCGGACGGGCGGGATGAAAATTATGCAGCGGAAATCATCGGCGATGTCTAGCCGGCGGCCGGAGAGGGCCGGCGCGAACGCGGTCGGCCTCGTGACCGCGGACTCGGCGCGTCACGCGCCGCTCTTCACCGCCACGGGCGCGCGGGCGATCAGCACTTTATCCACGCGGCGCTTGTCCATATCGACGACCTCAAAACGCCAGCCGGCCCAATCGAAATAATCCCCCGCCGTCGGAATGCGCGCGAGCTGCGTCACCATTAGGCCGCCCACCGTCTGGTAGTCGGCGTGGCCCTCTTGGGGCAGCGCCGAATCGAGGCCGAGCAAGGTCTTCAACTCGCCCGTCGGCAGCGTCGCGTCGATCAGCCACGAGCCGTCCTCGCGTTGCTTCACCTCCGGGTTGGCGCGATCGCCCGGCGAGGGCAGGTCGCCCACGATCGCCTCGAGCACGTCGATCAAGGTCACCAGGCCCTGCACCGCGCCGAACTCATCCGTCACGACCGCGATGTGTTTGCCGGTTTTTTTGAACTGTTCGAGCAACTGGCTCGCCGAAAACGTTTCCGGCACAAACAGCGGCGGCAGCAGCAAATTCTTGAGCGTCGTCGGCAAGCCGATCGCCGAGTGCGCCCACAACGCCTTCACCGCCACCATGCCCACGATTTTGTCGCGCTGCGTCTGATAAACGGGGAAATACGAGTGCCCGCTCGTCACGATCTTCCGCCAATTGGCCTCTTCCGGATCGTCCAAATTGAGAAACACGATCTTCGGCCGGGGCGTCATCACGCGCATGATCGAGAGTTGGTCCAGCGCGAGCACGCCCTCGACCATTTCCTTCTCCGCCCGTTGAAACACGCCCGCGTGCAGGCCTTGTTCCACCAGCGCGCGCACTTCGTCTTCGCTCACGTTGTCCGCCGCGGAGCGTGGCTTGATCCCGAGCAGCTTCACCAGCAGCTCCGTGAAAAATTCAAACAGCCTCAGCAGCGGCGCCGCCAGCCACGCCAGCGCCCGCATCGTGCCGGCGAGCAGCGACGCCACCTTCTCCGGATACGCCAGCCCCACGCGCTTCGGCACCAGTTCGCCAAAAACCAACATCAGCGAGGTCAGCCCGAGCGTCACCGCCGTCAGCGACACCCAGCCCGCGTGCGTCGCCCACTCCGGCCATCGCGCCGCCAACGAGAGGGAAAGCTGCGCCGCGAGTTTCGCGCCGGCGAGCACGCCCGCGATCATGCCCGAGAGGGTCAGCCAAAACTCCACGAGCGCCAGAAACCGCGCGGGATGCTCCGCCAACTCCAGCGCTTGCCCCGCGCCGACATCACCCTTGGCCGCGAGTTTCCGCAGCTTGGTTTTCTTAGCCGAGACGACGGCGGTCTCGGCCATGGCCAACACGCCGTTGGCGCCGACCAACAGACCCAAAATCATTAGCTCTAGCGGCAGGTTAAACATGACGACCCGGCACCATAAGCCCGCCCCGCCCCCGCGCAATCCTTTGCTCCACTCGCCCACCAAACCTCACCGCGGCCTGCTCTTAAAAAACCGGGGCGTCTTCTTACCGGTCAGTCATTTCCGCTCGGTTCGATTCTCCACTCAAACCCACGGGCAAGATGCCCGTGCCACCTCGGAACCCGCCGTGATACCCATCGCCCGATCCTTTCGTATCTATGTGGGGCCCGACCTCGGGTCGGGCCGAAGGTGGCGATTTCTGGCTCAGAAGCGGCCGTTGATGCCGGCCGTCACCGTGACGAAATTGATGATCGTGCGGCGCGTCCGGTCCTTGAAACCGACGTACCAACGCTGGGGCTCGTTGAGGATGTTGGAGGCGTTGAGCGTGAAGCCGAGATTGGGCCGATACTGGTATCCCGCACTGACGTTCAACGTCTTCATCGAGTAGCGGTATTGGTTCAGTGCCGGCGACAACACGCTGATCGCGGTCGGGTGCTCGCCCGTGAAATTGTAGAGCAGACTGGTGTTAAACTTCCGGTAGCGCCAACTCAGCGAGGCATTCATCGCCGCCGGGATGAAGTTAGCAATGTCGCGACGGGAAAAATAGACCGCCGGCGTGCTCGCCGTTGGCTCACGGCCCAAGATTGGCGTCCCGCCCGGAGTGGCTGCGCTGCCCACGCCATGCTGGTTGATCCGGGTATAGTTGAACGAGGCGGAAAGCCCCTTGAGCGCGCCGGGCAAAAAGGTGAACTGCTGATTGTAGGCAAACTCCCAGCCCTGCACGTAGACGGTGCCCGCATTCATCGACGTGCGCTCAATGTAACCTACATATTGGCCGTCGTAGCCGTTGTCCGGTCCGTCCGCAATAAAGCCGCGGTCCAATCCGGCGACGATGTAGTCGCTGATGGTTTTGTGAAACCAGCCAAAGGTGAGGCTGCCGACCGGCTCGAAATAGTATTCGAGCGTGGTATCCCAATTCGAGGCCTGCTGGGGCTTGAGGCCCGCGTTGTTCACCGTGAGGACTTGGGTGGTGTCGTTGGGCGTTTCCCCCGGCAACAGGCTGCCCAGCGGCGCGCGGCCATAACCCGTCGACCAACTGGCCCGGGCCTTTAAGTTGGGGGTGATGTCATGGAAAACATGGGCGCTCGGAAATTTTTGCGTGAACGCGCCCGGGAGGGTGCGGTAATTCACGCCGTAGTCGGCAGCGGCAGCGCCGACCGGATCCGCGCGCTGCTGCGCGGCCGTGCTAAGAATCCGGGAGCGGACCCAGCCCCAACTTTCCGTGCGCACCTGCTCGAAACGCACTCCGGTCAGGTAACCGGTGCGGCCCAAGAGACCGCCTCGGCCGAGCCGGCCCTGCGCCATGATGTAGGTCGCCGGGATCCACTCGGTGACGCCATTCGTGCCGATAAATTTTTGGCTTTCGTTGAAGTAGAAATCTTCGTTCCACAGCGCGGGGTCGGCTGGCCGGCCGTCCTTGGTGATGCCCTCGGCCTGCCAGATCGGAATTTTGCGCCCGGTCTTCACGCGGTCGTAGCTCAAGTAGCTATCGTCGGGGGCGAAGCGGAACGCGGGATCATAAGCGGCGGTGGCTTTGGGCACCCACCGTTGCCGTTCCTTGCCCCACTGGTCCATCTGGAGGGAGCGCCAGTGAAAGCCTGCCTTCAACGTGGTCGGGGCGGCGACGGGCAACTTGTAGCGAACGTCAAAACGGAACTGTTTTAGCAGCTGGTCCTGTTCGTTACGCTGCCGAACCAGGCCGTCGGTCGCGCGCGGGAGGTAGTTGCGGGCGTCGGTAAAATCGGGTCCGCCGTTCTGGATAAACTTGGGGTGGAGTTCGTTCTCGCTCTGGTCGATTATCCAACCGGCGCCGCCAAAGAACACGGCCCGGCCCGGCACCTGGGCGGCCGGGTCGAAGAGCCGCATGTTGAGCTGGCCACCCCGGCCCGTGCCGTTGTTGAGCGTCGTGCGCGAGATGCCGGCCGTGTATTCGATGTTGAGGTTCGAGTAGGTGTGCTCGCCGGTGAAATCGACGCGGCCCATGCGCACGTAATAGTTCAGCGGGCCGTCCATCTGCACATCGATATTGTTCGTGTTCGTGCCCGCGGCCGAAGTGCTCGGGATCGCGCGCAACACCGTAACCCGGTTGGTGAACGCTCCGGGCACGATCCCCGTGGTGGCGCTCGGCACCTGCGTATTGCTGTTGCCGGAGGCTGCGGCCGACAAGCGCACGCGGCGGCGGAGCCGCTCGAAATTGTCGTTCTCGGTCACCGCAAGGGAGAACTTCGTCGTCGGCGACCATTTGTAATCGGTCCGCAACGCGATGCTCTTCTGCTTACGATTGTTGGCGTTGTCCCAGGTCTGGTAGTTGAACACCGGCGCCGGACCGGTGCCAATGTTAGTGCGGTCAAAAACCGACTCGAAGCCGCCGACCGCGTTTTCCGAATAAAAGAGATTCACCGAGGTGCCGAGGTTGCGCGAACCGCCGAACACGCTGAACACCTGCTGGTGGGTCACGTTGAGAATCGGGTGCGAGCGGTGCTGTGAGCGCAGCGGCGTTTGCTCGAAAAACGGCGGTGCCATCCGCACGCTGAAATTGTAGGTGGTCCGGCTGTCTTCCTTCATACTGAAGGTCGAGCGGGTCTTGAAATTGATCGTACCGCCGAGCGAGTCGGCGCCTTTGTCGGGCGTCTGGCCCTTAATCAGCTCCATGCCCTCGAACATCGCGCCGGTGATCGACTGGAGCTCGAAGCTCCGGTTGGTCCCCAGCGTCGTCAGCGACCCGCCGTCCACTGTGACGTTGTTGAGCGTGGGATCCATGCCGCGGATGTTGAAGCGGTAGGCGAGCCCTTCGTCGGTCGGGCTGCCTGCCACGCCCGGCAGGCGCATCACGACTTCGCCTGCGCTCATGTTGGGCAGGTAGCCGAACGCATCCATCGCGATCACATCCTTCACATTATCCGCGTTCTTCTTTTCCGTGATCATCGCCGCGTTGCCCTCGCGTTCGCCCGTGACCTTAAATGAGGCGAGTTTGTAGATGGCCGCCGTCAGTTCGAAATCGCGCACCGCCCGCTCGCCCGCGCCGACCGTGACCGTGCGCCGGATAGGATCGAGACCGATGTAGGTCACCTCGAGCTCGTAGGTGCCCGGAGGGACATTCGAAATCACGAAGCGGCCGGAGTTGTCGGTGAGCAGACTTACGCTCAACCCCGGCGCCGTCACGGCGGCCCCTTGGAGGGTGTTGCGGGTCGCGGCATTGCTGACGGCACCGGTGATGGTGCCTGTCGCCTCCGCGCCAACCGCACTCAGCGGATCTGACAGGAGCAGGCCGAGGAGTGCCGACAACGCGATGCCGGACCACGTGCGACCGCGCGAAACGAATCGACTGAGAGTGAGCCATTCTTGCTTCATGGATGTGCGGGGTAACAAGTGCGGCCGCGCGCGCATTCCCCAAGGGTCGGGGGTAGAACGGCATGGCCTTAGCTTAGGTTGGATGAAAACGGGGAGGGAGGAGGGCGGGGAGCCCTGACCACCGCACGTTCGAAAGCGACCGCGCGCGAGGCAAACCCGAAATCAGCCAACCGCAGAAGCTCCCGCACAAACTCCGTTTGTGTGCCGGCCCGGGCTGCCGCGGACCACGATGTCGTCGCCCAAACCTGCAACGACATCGGCGGCGGACCGCCCGCCCGCCGGGCCTCACGACCGCGCGCTTTCGGCCGCAACCTCCACACCCGCCCGCCGTCTTCTCCCCGCTCGCTCACCCTTCCCCATGAAATCATCCCTCCTTATCCGTCTCTTCTGCCTCCTCGCGCTCTTCGCTCCGGTTTTCACCCGCGCCGCGACTTCACCCAACGTCATCATCTTCTACGCCGACGATCTCGGCTGGGGTGAAATCGCCGCGCAGGGCTTCACCAAAGATATTCCGACTCCCCACATCGACTCCCTCGCCCAAAACGGCCTGCGTTTCACCAACGGCTACGTCGCCGCGACCTATTGCAGCCCCTCGCGCGCCGGCCTCGTGACCGGTCGCTACCCCACCCGCTTCGGCCACGAATTCAACACCGTCGCCAACGCCGTCGGCCTCCGCGCCGACCAGACCACGATGGCCTCGCGCCTGCGGTCCCTAGGCTACGCCACCGCCGCCGTCGGCAAGTGGCACCTCGGCAATCAGCCGGAAAACCGCCCGACGAAGCGCGGCTTCGACGAATTCTACGGCACGCTCAATAACACCCCGTTCTTCCACCCGACCAACTTCATCGACTCGCGCCTCTCCGACGAGGTCCGCGAAATCACCGACCCCAAATTCTACACCACCGACGCCTACGCCGCCCGCGCCGTCGATTGGTTGGAGAAAAACAAAGCCAAGCCCTGCTTCCTCTACCTGCCCTTCAACGCCGTCCACGCCCCGCTCGAGGCGACCCAAAAAAATCTCGACCGTTTCCCCAACATCACCGACCCGAAACGAAAAACCTTCGCCGCCATGATAGCCGCGATGGACGACGCGGTCGGCGCCGTGATGGCGAAGATCCGCGCCCTCGGCCAAGAGGAAAACACGCTCGTCTTCTTCATCTCCGACAACGGCGGTCCCACCGCGAGCACCAGTTCGGCCAACGGCCCGCTCCGCGGCTTTAAGATGACCACGTTCGAGGGCGGCACGCGCGTCCCCTTCATCGCCCAGTGGAAAGGTAAAATCCCCGCCGGCAAAACCTACAACTTTCCCGTGCTGAATCTCGACGTCCTGCCCACCGCGATCATCGCCGCCGGCGGCAAGCCCGAGGCGTCGTGGCAACTCGACGGCGTCGACCTGATGCCCTACCTCACCGGCCAGCAGACCACCCGTCCGCACCCCACCCTCTTCTGGCGCTACGGCCCGCAATGGGCGATCCGCGACGGCGATCTGAAACTCGTCGTCGCCCGCGGCGGCAGCGGCCAACCCGAACTTTACGACCTCGCCGCCGACATCGGCGAATCGAAGGACCTCGCCGCCGCCCAACCCGCGAAAGTGAAGGAACTGCAAGCGAAGTGGGACAAGTGGAGCGCCGCGCAAGCCCCCGCCAGCGCCCCCGACTCCGTTGCCGGCCCCGCGAAGAAGAACAAAAAGAAAAAAGCCAACTGAGCGTTTTTTTTGGGGGGCCAAACCTCCCTGATTCCGCCCCGGCGGACCGCCCTCCGCGCTTACCTCAACGGGCCGTTCAAGCCGTCCGCGATCGACGGCCTCGGGCAGAAAAACTACGCCCGTATCCTCCGCGCCCGCGAGCGCGGGCCGATCGAACACCGTTGGCTTCGCGGCGTCTCCGTGCGCATTGCCGGCAACAAACTCCTCGACGTGGACCCTCCCATTACCGAGGAGACCAACGGCTACACCGCCGGCACCGCCAAATTCCGCGGTCGCCAGTTCGTCCTCGATCTCACCCAACGCTTCTGAACGCTGGTCGCTTCTTCGCCATGCTTTCACCGATTCGCCGGTTCGCCGTCCTCCTCCTGCTCGCCGTCACCGCCTTCGCCGCCGAACGCCGGCCCAATGTGATTGTCGTCCTAGTCGACGACATGGGCTGGGCCAACCTCGGCTGCTACGGCGGGCCCGTGGAAACTCCCGTCCTCGACCGCTTGGCGGCCGACGGCGTGCGCTTCACCCAGTTCTACAACTACGCCCGCTGCTGCCCCAGTCGGGCCGCGCTCCTCACCGGCCTCCATCCGCATGAGACCGGCCTCGGTCACATGACCTTCAAGCGCACCGGCACGAGTCCATCGAAACTCTCCGAACGCCTGAAAATGCCCGCCGCCTACCGCGGCTGGGTGCGTCCGACGGTGCCCACGTTGCCCGAGATGCTCCGCACGGCCGGCTACGGCACCTACATGACCGGCAAGTGGCACGTCGGTAACAGCGACCCGGCCACCTGGCCCCTCCAACGCGGCTTCGACCGTTTCTACGGTTTCCTCGAAGGCACCTCGGATTTTTTTCGCCCGGACGATCTTCATCGCGGCAACGAAAAGATTTCGCCGGACGGTGAGGGCTATTACACCACCGATGCGTTCACCACCGAGGCCATTGCCAATCTCCGCGATCACGCGACCCGTAAACCCGACGCCCCGTTCTTTCTCTATCTGTCCTACAACGCCCCCCACTTCCCCATGCAGGCCAGGCCGGAAGACTTCGCCAAATACCGTGGCCGCTTCAAAGAGGGCTGGGATGTCCTCCGCATGCGCACGTTGGAGCGCCAGCAGAAACTCGGGTTGATCCCGGCCTCCACCGCCCTCAGCCCGCGCCCCGGAGCCACCGACCGGCTCGGCACCGAGGGCGGCGAAGTCCCGGCTTGGGCGAGCCTCACGCCCGAGGAGCAGGACCGCATGGATGCGATCATGGCCACCTACGCCGCGATGATCGACCGCGTCGACCAAAACCTCGGTCGCCTCGTCTCCCACCTCCGCGAAAGCGGCCAGCTCGAAAACACCGCGATTTTTTTCCTCTCGGACAACGGCGCCGAAGCCGAAAGCCCGCCCTTGGGGCAATTCCAACTCGCCAATCTCGGCCACTACGGCCGCGCTTGGGCGACCGCCTCCAACACGCCCTTCCGCGAGTATAAACATTTCACCCACGAGGGCGGGATCTTGACGCCGCTCATCGTGCACTGGCCCCAGGGCATTTCCCCCGCACAGCGCGGCACCCTGAGTCACCAAAACGGCTTCCTCCCCGATCTCGTGGCCACCTGCCTCGACCTCGGCGCCGCGACCCGCCCGGCCACGATGGAGGGCCGGCCTGCGCCCGTGGTCGACGGCCGCACCCTGCGCCCGGTCCTCGCCGGCGCCACCGCCCCGCTGCACGACGCACCCATTTGCCTCGAACACGAGGGCAACCGCATGGTTCGCGACGGCCGCTGGAAACTCGTCGGCTTCTTCCGCGAACCTTGGGAACTCTACGACCTTGAAACCGACCGCGCCGAAGCCCGCAACGTGGCCGCCGCGCACCCCGACATTGTCCGGCGTCTTGAAGCGGCCTACGCGACGTGGGCGACCCGCGTCGGTGCGCTCCCGTGGGACGAGGCCCAACACCACTCGGTCTACGACGCCGATACGAAATACGGCATCCGGCGTTAAGAGAAACCGACCCGCGTCGCGTTAGAATTCTTTCGAACGGGCCGCGTAGGACTCGGGGCTTGCACGGTGTTCGCACGCCGGATTTTCTCCCGACTCGCGCTCGGTCTGCATTCCCTGTGCCCGGCGCGGCCAACCCATGTCCACCCCACCCGTCGCCCTCGCTGTCCTTGCTGCCCTCGCGCTCGCCGTTTCCCTACCCGCGCAGACTGACCCTGCCAGCGGCACTCCCGTTTCGGCCGCCGCTCGCAGCGGCAGCGTCGCCGTCGGCACCGTCACCGGCCGCGTCTTCAACCCCGCCACCGGCGAGTATGTTCGCAACGCCCAGCTTCGCCTCGTCGAGACCGGGGCCACCACCGTCTCCGAAGCCGAGGGCGCGTTTCGCTTCGGCTCGGTCCCGGCCGGGCGGCTCACTCTCGTCGTCACTTACACCGGCTACCGCTCCGTCACCGCCGCCGTCGATGTCGCCCCCGGCGCCACGGCGACCAAGAACATCGAGCTCGTCAGCACGCTGCAAGAAGCCAGCACCACCGCGGCCGACGGCACCGTTAAGCTCGCCGCCTTTGCCGTCTCCTCCGAGCGCGAGGGCAGCGCCAAAGCCATCATGGACCAGCGCAATTCCATGAACATCACCAACACCGTCGCCTCCGACGCGTTTGGCGACAACGCCGAGGGCAACGTCGGCGAATTCCTCAAGCACCTCCCTGGCGTCGAGCTCGACCTTTTCTACGGCGAGGTCCGCACCGTCCGCCTCGGCGGCCTCGGCTCCGAATACACCTCCGTCACCATGGACGGCATCGCCCTCGCCAGCACCGATGCCAATAACTCCGGCTCCGGCGCCGCCCGTTCCTTCACCATGGAGATGGCTTCGCTCAACAGCATGGAGTCCATCGAGGTCAACAAAACCGTCAGCGCCGATGTCGATGCCAACGCCCCCGCCGGCACCATCAACCTCCGCACCAAACGCGCCTTCGACCGCGTCGGCCGCCGCGTCTCTTGGCAGGCCAACGTCGAGGCCCACTCCGAGGCCATGAAGTTCGGCCGCTCCCTCGGGCCCGACGAAGACCGGGCGAACTACAAAATCCGCCCCGGCGGCATCTTCGAATACTCGGATCGTTTCTTGGACAACCGCCTCGGCGTCGTGGTGAACGTCAGCGAGTCCAACGTCTACCAAGAAGCCCTCATCACCGGCTCCGCCTACAGCACCGCCGTTTCCGCCACCGATACGCGCCCGCTCGTTCCTACCACCCTCAACTTCCAGTGGGCGCCCCGTTTCAACAAGCGCTTCGCCACCACGCTCACCACCGACTACCGCATCACCCCCTACCTCGATGTCGGCTTGGTCACGATCTACAACTACGCCGATCTCTGGACGCCCCAGCGCACGGTCATTTTCAACTCCAGCAGCGGCGCGCGCAGTCAGGTTGTCGGCGACGATCCGCTCCTCAGCTTCACCTCCGCCGCCTCCGGCACCGTGCAGGTCAATCCCGTCGCCGTCTCCAAAATGGGCGAGACGTTCACCTTGATCCCCCGCGCCCTCTTCAAACGCGGCAACTTCGAGCTCGAGGCCAAGGGCGCCTACTCCGATTCCTCCAGCTGGTATGATCCCATGGGCCGCCACCAGTCCATCCGCGACACCAACTCGCCCACCGCCACCGGCATCACGTATCGCGCCGAACGCTCGTCCCTGATGTCGAGCGATTGGAAACTTACCCAGATCGGCGGACCCGACATCGCCCTCGGCTCCAGTTACACCAACCCCACGTTGACCGCCAACGACGGGCGCTTCGGCCGCACGGTCCTCTTCAGCGGCGAACTCATCGGCACCCTCAAGACCAACCAATGGCTCCCCGTCACGTGGAAGACCGGCCTCAAGACCCGCCAGCAAATCCAGAAGTTCGAGGACGACCAACTCGCCAAGCGCTACGACTACGCCCCCGGCGGCGTGATCCCGGCCCGCGGCGCTTGGGATGCCTACCGCTCGCCTTGGGACTACTCCCTCGCGATGAACGACGGCAGCGCCACCTCCCTCTCCGGCGCCACCGTCTTCATGCCCAACCTCCGCGCCATCGGCGATCTCTACAACCATAGCCGCGCCGACTTCCGCCAAAACTGGGGCACCAACGCCGACAACTACTACCAATCCTACGTCGCCCGCCGCCGCCGTTACTACGAGCGCATCGACGCCGGCTTTTTGATGGGCACGACCAAGTTCCTGCGCTTCACCGCCCGCGCCGGCCTCCGCTGGGAAGAAACCACCACCGAAGCCAGCGAAGCCGATACCCGCCCGCCCGCCGAGGTCCGCGCCGCCGGCTTCCCCGTCAGCGCCGCCGGCGTCGCCACCACCATCCCCGGCATCGACTACCAGTTCCTCTCGCAGCCCCGCGTCAAACGCACCGGCCAATACGACAACCTCTTCCCCAGCGCCTCGCTGAAATACAACGTGGCACCCAACCTCGACGTGCACTTTGGCTTCAGCTCGACCATCCGCCGCCCCTCCTACGTCAACCTCGCCGGCGTCTGGACCATCAACGACCAGGCCCTCACCGTCACCACCCCCAATCCGCGCCTGAAGCCGGAAACGTCGGAGAACTACGCCGCCCGCATCGCCTACTACTTCGAGCCCGTTGGCCAGCTCGCCGCCACGTTCACCGAGCGCAGCGTCGAAAACCTCTTCATCACCGACCGCCTCAGCGCGGCTGAATTCGGCTACACCGGCGACGATGAGCTGCAGGGCTACGAATTCATCACGACCGAGAACGGCCCCGGGCGCATCAAGATCCGCAGCATGGAGCTCGAGTATAACCAGAGCCTTTCCTTTCTCGGCCCGCTCTTTCGCCGACTCTCCGTGCGCGGCAGCTACACCCGCCTCTACGCCGAGATCGCCCGCGCCAATCTCACGCCCCACCTCGCCAGCGGCGGCCTCAACTACACGCTCAATAAGTTGAACCTCTACACCAACTGGAACTGGTCCGACGACGTGAACACCAACCTCGCCGGCACCACCTACCGCCGCCACCGCACCAACCTCGACGCCGGCGGCGGCTGGCGCTTGAACCAGACCTACAGCCTCTCGCTCAGCGTCCGCAACCTGCTCGATACGCCGTATATCAACATGCAGAAATTCATCACCGGCCCCACCGCGATCACCCGCAGTGAGACCGTCGGCCAGTCTTGGACCTTCGCCATCAAAGCCGCCTACTGATTCCCAAGCAGGTCGGGTCTCCGACCCGCCCTCTCACCCCACGTCACGCTCCCTCCCCTCCCCCCATGTCCACCCCACCCGTCGCCCTCGCCGTCCTCGTTGCCCTCGCCCTCGCCGTTTCCCTTCGCGCCGCCGAGACCTACGATCTCGTCATCTACGGCGGCACCTCCGGCGCGGTCGCCGCCGCCGTCCAAGCCAAGAAAATGGGCAAGACCGCCGTCATCGTCTCGCCCGACAAACACCTCGGCGGCCTCTCCGCCGGCGGCCTCGGCTTCACCGACACCGGCGACAAATCCGTCATCGGGGGCGTCGCCCGCGATTTCTACCACCGTATCTGGCAGCACTACGACCAACCCGCTGCGTGGCGCCAGCAGCAGAAATCCGAATACGGCAACAAGGGCCAGGGCACGCCCGCCATCGACGGCGTAAACCGCACCATGTGGATCTTCGAGCCCCACGCCGCCGAGAAAGTCTTCGAAGACCTCGTCCGCGAACATCAAATCCCCGTCCTTCGTGACGAATGGCTCGACCGCGCCAAAGGCGTGAAAAAAACCGGCGCCCGCATCACCGCGATCACCACCCTCAGCGGCAAAACCTACGCCGGGAAAATGTTTCTCGACGCCACCTACGAGGGCGACCTCATGGCCGCCGCCGGCATCGACTACCACGTCGGCCGCGAATCCCGCGCCCAATACAGCGAAGAACTCAACGGCGTGCAGACCGGCGTCCTCCACCACCGCCACCACTTCGGCGTCCTCAAGGAAAAGGTCAGCCCCTACGTCGTCCCCGGCGATCCCAAGAGCGGCATTCTCCCCCGCATCAACCCCGACCACCCCGGCGAGTTCGGCGCCGCCGACAAAAAACTCCAGGCCTACTGCTTCCGCATGTGCCTCACCGACGACCCGTCGAATCGCGTGCCCTTCGCCAAACCCGCCGGCTACGACGCTTCCCAATACGAACTCCTGCTGCGCATCTACGCCGCCGGTTGGACCGAGACGTTCGGCAAGTTCGACCCCATTCCCAACCGCAAAACCGACACCAACAACCACGGCCCTTTCAGCACCGACAACATCGGGATGAACTACGATTACCCCGACGCCTCCTACGCCCGTCGCCGCGAGATTATCCGCGAGCACGAGACCTACCAGCAGGGCTGGCTCTACTTCATCGCCAACGACCCGCGCGTCCCCGCCGACGTCCGCGAAAAAATGTCCCGCTGGGGCCTCGCCAAAGATGAGTTCAAGGACAACGGCAACTGGCCGCACCAGATCTACGTCCGCGAAGCCCGCCGCATGATCGGCTCCTACGTGATGACGGAAAACGAACTGCTCAAACGCCGCCCCACCCCCGAGTCCATCGGCATGGGCAGCTACGCGATGGATTCGCACAACGTCCAACGCTACATCACCCCCGAAGGCTACGTGCAGAACGAGGGCGACATCGGCGTCTCGACGAAAGGCCCCTACGCCATCGCCTATGGCTCGCTCACGCCGAAAAAAGCCCAGTGCGAAAACCTCCTCGTGCCCGTCTGTGTTTCGAGCACGCACATCGCCTACGGTTCGATCCGCATGGAGCCCGTCTTCATGATCCTCGGTCAAAGCGCCGCGACCGCCGCCGTGATGGCGATCGATTCCAAAATCGCCGTGCAAGACGTCCCCTACGCCGCCCTCCGCACCCGCCTCCTCGCCGACGGCCAAGTCTTGGAAACTCCGCCCAAACCCACAAAAAAGTAGGGCAGGGTCTCCGACCCGCCCTCCACGCCCACGATCTCCGCCCACGCCCGCCCACGCTCCACGCCCGCCCTCCACGCCCGCGCCCAAGCCCATGCCCACGCCCCTTCGCTCCCACGCCACGCTCATCCTCGGCGCCCTCCTAGCCCTCGCCACCGCGCCCCTCCTCCCCGCCGCCACCGCGCCCGCGCTCCCCGCCCCCACCACGCCCAACCCCGGCCTGCGTTACTATTATCCGTTGCCCGCCGATCCCGCCGCCAAACCGCAGACGCTGCGCGTGGACATCTGCGTTTACGGCGGCACGCCCGGCGGCGTCGGCGCCGCCGTGCAGGCACGCCGCCTGGGCAAGACCTCCGCCCTCGCTGTCTTCCGTCGTCACGTCGGCGGGCTCACCGCCGCCGGCCTCACCGCCGTCGATCTCGGCAAAAAAGAATCCATCGGCGGCATGGCTGCCGAATTCCTCGACCGCATGGGCCAATGGAGCGGCTTCCGCGCCGCCGATGCCGAGCGCACCATGCGCGCCATGCTCGCCGAGGCCGGCGTGCCTGTGTGGTTCGAACACCGCCTCGCCCGCGTCGAAAAAGACGGCAACCGCATCCGCGCCCTCGTCTTTGAAAACGGCGACCGCATCGAGGCCGCCGTGTTCATCGACGCCACCTACGAGGGCGACCTGCTCGCCCGCGCCGGCGTCTCGTTTCACGTCGGCCGCGAGGGCAACGCCGCCTACGGCGAGGCCTTCAACGGCACCTTCATCGCCGACAAGCACCAGTTCCGTTTCCCCGTCGACCCCTACCGCACGCCCGGTGATCCCAAGAGCGGCCTCCTCCCCGGCATCTCCGCCGAGCCGCCCCGCACCGAGGGCTCGGGCGACAAACTGGTCCAAGCCTACAATTTTCGCATGTGGCTCACGACCGCCGCCGCCGGCCGCCCGTTTCCCCAACCCGCCGGCTACGACCGCGGCGACTACGCGCTGCTCGACCGCTTCCTCAATTCTGCGCCCACCGATTTTGAGTGGGATTGGACCTACCGCAAAGGCCCGCTGAAACTCAACCTCGGCGACTGCAACAACGCCGGCCCCGTCTCCACCGATTTCATCGGCGGCAGCAACCGTTGGCCCGAAGGCGACTACGCCGAGCGCGAAAAGATTTTCCAAGCCCACGTCACCTACCAGCAAGGTTACATGTGGTTCCTCGCCCACGACCCCGCCGTGCCGGAAAAACTCCGCGCCCACGTGCAGACCTTCGGCCTCCCCCGCGACCAGTTCGAGGAAACCGACGGCTGGCCCCACGAGCTCTACGTGCGCGAAGGCCGCCGCATGGTTTCCGACTACGTCATGACCGAGCACAACTGTAAGGGCAAAATCGTCGCCGCGGACAGCGTTGGCCTCGCGAGCTACACGATGGATTCGCACCACACCTCTCGCGTCGTCGTCAACGGGGTCGTGATGGCCGAGGGCAACGTCGAGAAATCCACGCCCCAGCCCTACCCCGTGAGCTACCGCGCGCTCGTCCCCCGTGAACGCGAATGCGCCAACCTGCTCGTGCCCGTGGCCGTCTCCTCGTCGCACATCGCCTTCGGGAGCATTCGCATGGAGCCCGTCTTCATGCTTCTAGGCCAAAGCGCCGCCACCGCCGCCGCGCTCGCGATCGACGCCAAGACCTCCGTGCAAGCCGTGGACTACGCCGCCCTCCGCACCCGCCTCCTCGCCGCCGGCCAGAAACTCGCCTGGACCCCACCCGCCAAACCCGCCGCCGCCAAAAAGTAGGGCGCGGTCTCCGACCCGCCCTTCCGTGTAGGGGCGTCGCTCGCCGACGCCCGTTCCGTAGGCCGCATGCTTGCAGGCGCTTTTTGGCTGTAGCCAAGGTCGCCGCCCCCTCAGGTCGAATCACCCATCCGCCACCCCAAGACACCGACCGCGGCCTTGATTTTCCCCGCGACCTCTTCATTTCTCCCGCCGTGGATTCACCCCGATCCGATACGACCCAGTGGTTTACCGCCGAGCTCGCCCCACACGAGCCCGCCCTCCGCGCCTACCTGCACGGCCTCGTCAAACCCTCCGACATCGACGACATCGTGCAAGAAACCTACGCCCGCCTCCTCCGCGCCCGCGAGCGCGGGCCCGTCGAGCATCCCCGCGGCCTCCTCTTTGCCACCGCCCGTAACGCCGCCCGCGATCTCTTCCGCCGCCGCGCCACCGCCAACACGATTCCGATAACGGAAATGGTCGAATCGCGCGTCTTCGACTCCGCGCCCAACGCCGCCGAAACCGCCAGCCGCCAGCAGGAGACCGACCTCTTGGCGACGGCGATCGCGGAACTGCCGCCCCGCTGCCGCGAAATCCTCGTCCTCCGCAAATTTGAAAATCTTTCCCACCGCGAAATCGCCGAGAAACTCGGCATCTCCGTGCACACCGTCGAGGTGCAACTCACCAAAGCGCTCCACCGCTGCGAAGAATTTTTTGCGCGCCACGGCCTGCCCTGAACGATGAGCGCGCCCTCGTCCCAAATCTCGCCCGAAGAAGCGATCCGTCGCGCCGCCGCGCGCTGGACGATTCGTCGTGATCGCGGCCTCTCCTCGGCCGAATCAATCAACTACGAGCTCTGGCTTGCCGCCGATCCGCGCCACGCCGCCGCGATGCAGCGCTCCACCGGCGCTTGGTCCCGCCTTGATCACCTCAATGAAAGCGCCGCCACGCCCATCCTCGCCGCCGCCACTCGCCGCCGATCCTTCTGGCGCCGCACCGTCACGCTTGGCTCCCTTGCGGCCGCCGCCGCGCTCGCCGTCGGGTTATTCACCTGGAGTCGTCCCGCTCCCGTCGCACCCCCGCTTCCTCTTGCTTTCACGGCGACTAACTCGGCCCGCACCGTCACCCTTTCCGACGGCTCTGTCGTCCAACTCAACACCGGCGGCGAAGTCGTCGAACAATTCACCGCCACCGCCCGCCACGTCAGTCTCACCCGAGGAGAGGCTCACTTTGCCGTCACCAAGAATCCCGCCCGCCCCTTCATTGTCCGCGCCGGCAACGTGGACGTCCGCGCCGTCGGCACCGCGTTCAACGTCCACCTCCAGTCCGCCGCCGTCGACGTGCTTGTCACTGAAGGCAGAGTCTCTGTTTCCGAGGTGGAGCGCGTTGTCCCCAACGCGCTTTTGGCCGCCTCCGCGGCAAATCCAACGCGTGGGGAGCAACGCGTTCCACCCACGAACACCGTGCTGAGCGTCAACGAACGCGCGGTCGTCTCTCTCAAAGTCGCGTCCTCCGCCGCAGCGAAAAGCGCCTCCGTCGTCGTCACCACGGCCACTCCCGAAGAAATCTCCCGCACCCTCGCGTGGCAGGCCCCCCTCCTGCGCCTCGGCGGCGCGACGCTCGCCGAACTCATCCTCGAGTTCCAACGCCGCTCCGGCCAGCGCGTCATTTTGGCTGATCCTGCGCTCGCCTCACTGCGAGTGGGCGGTCGTTTCCGCGCCGACGACCTCGACGGCTTCACCCACCTGCTCGCAACCACGATGGATCTGGACGTAGAACGCACCGATGACGGCACGCTCGTGCTGCGGAAAAAAAAGTTGGAAGCTCGATAGCGGGAATCGCCGATCACCGCGTCTTCCTCCCGCCGTCGGCCTCCGGGCCGATGGAAAAACCTCATCCATGTTGCCCCTCAAACGTCAGGTCGGCTGGCTTCACCGCCTCCGCCTGACGCTCCCGCTGATCCTCTTTTTCGCGCTGCTTCCGCCCAACCTCCGGGCGGTGGAGGCGGCCCGGGGTTCGTTCGCCATTCCGGCGGCGGACGCTGAGGTGACGCTCGAGACGTTTTCCGATCAGGCCGGCGCCCAACTCGTCTATCTGATCGATGACGTGCGCGGTGTGACGACCAATCCCGTGCAAGGCACGTTCGCACTCCGCGACGCGCTCGAACGGCTGGTCGAGAACACCGTGCTGCGGGCCACGCGGGATGAGAAAACCGGAGCTTTTCTGATCAAACGCACCACCCCGGTGCCGACGGTCACAGAAGTTCCGACCAACCCCGCAACCAGTGCAGCCCTCCCGATGAAAAAATCCATCCCCGCACGCCTTGCCGCCGCGTTCGTCGCCTTCGCCACCGCCGATCTCCCGGCCCAGACGGCCACGCGATCCGCTACCAGCACGACCCCGCCGGAGACCACCGTGGTAATGTCGCCTTTCCAAGTCTCGACTGATAAAGACGAAGGATTCGTTGCGACCTCATCATTGGCCGGCGGCAAAATGTCCACCGATCTGAGGGACACCCCGCTGGCCTATTCGGTCATCACCAAGGAATTCATTCAGGCGCTCAATCTGATCGATACCGAAAAAGCCATGGAGTGGGCCGTGAATTCCTCCGTCGTGCGCGACGATGGGGCCGACCGCATTTTCAACGGCGACGGCGGCTCCCGCACCCGCGTCCGCGGTGTGGTGACCAAATCCCTCCGCAATTTTTTCGAGCTGGGCAGGTATACCGATACCTACAGTCAGGAACGGATTGATTTCGCCCGTGGCACCAACGCCCTGCTCATCGGCAACGCCGGGTTGGGCGGCGCATCCATCGCATTGACCAAGCAAGCCCAATTCGGCAAGCGCTCGGGCGAAGTCGGCTTGAACCTGGACAGCTACGGAGGGAAACGGGTGACCCTTGATGTCAACCAACCGCTCGGGGACAAATTGGCCGTTCGCGCCAGCCTCCTGTGGCAGAACTCCGATTCGTGGCGCGACCGCGTCTTTGATCGCCGCGAGGGGGCGTATCTTACGGCTTCCTACCGCCCTTGGAGGAAGACGCAGCTTCGCGTGGACTTTGAAAACTACCGGCAGGAGGAGCTGCTGGCTCTGTCGCATCTCAACGACCAAGTTTCTGGCTGGGACGGCGTGACCGTTTTCTCGGCGCCGACCCCAACCTTTGCGACCGCCAACGCCACCGGCGTGACGCGCTTGGGTAACGCCGCCAATGAATTTAACCTGATCGTTCCCGGTGCCACCGGCCTTAACACCGTGGTCAATTACCTCAACCAATGGAGAACCTTGGGCGGGGCCGCGACCACTTCGACCCCGGTCAACGGCGTCATTCCCGTAAATTTTAATCAACTGGGCGCCGGCGGCTCCTACATGATCGATATTCCCAACGAACCCGCCAACCGCTACACCATCGCGACGAGCAAATCCAATTTCTTCGTCCCCACCCGCAAGACCGTCACGATGCCGACGAATCTGCCTTCGTTCATTCAGCTCTTGCAGAACTTCTCCGCCTTCGCCGATCAGCAAGTCGGCGAACATCTCTTTCTTCAGGCGGCCTTCAGCCACACCTATTCGGGGCGCAGCACCAACTCACTCGCGATCGATTTGGCCAACGTCTATATCGACATCAACCGCAACCTGCCCAACGGCCAAGCGAACCCGTTCTTCTTGGAACCCTACTCTGAAAACACCCGTATCAATATTCGGGATGGCTACGATTGGTTCAATGAGACCCGCGTGGCCGCCGCCTACGTCAGAGACAATACGCGTTGGGGTTCTTTCCGCCTCAACGTGCTTGCCGGTCACACCACGCGGGACACCGACGTCCGCATTTACGCCCCGAGCATGGCCCGGAATCCCGACATCCGCCAGCGCCCGACCTTTGATGGCTTTGGTTACCGGTATTATCTCCGGGATTCGGAGCAGACGTATGCGCCCCCCGCCCAAGTATCCTATTACAACGCGCCCACGAACACGACGACCAGCTACCCGGTGGAGAACTACCTCGCGCTCTACGCCGCCGATTCCGACAACCGCACGGCCAAGCGCACTTTCGACTATTTGCAAACC
>CAMBRG010000025.1 GCA_945869845.1 Opitutus sp. GAS368
ACTTTCCGTTCAACCGTGCACGATTTCCGTGCCGATGCCCTTGTCGGTGAAAATCTCCAGCAGCAACGAATGGGGGAGACGTCCGTCGATGAAGTGCACGCGTTGCACGCCCTCGGCCAACGCCCGCACCGCACTGCCGACTTTCGGCCTCATGCCTTTGTCGATCACGCCCCGGGCTTTCAACGCTTCGACTTGGCTGATCTTGAGCGTCGAAATCAGGGTCGAGGCATCGGGCGGAGCGGAAAGCAGCCCCGGCACATCGCTCATATACACCAACCGCCGCGCGCGCAACGCACTGGCGACGCGACCCGCCACCAGATCGGCGTTCACGTTGTAAGGCTTGCCGTCGTAGCCCTCGGCCACGGGCGAAATCACGGGAATAAAACCTTCGGCGATTTCTTTTTTGATCAACTTCACTTTCACCTCGGTCACCTCGCCCACAAAGCCGAGATCCACCGTGTTGCCGTCGTCATCGGTCGTGAGTTTTTGGCACACGAGCACGCTGTCGCCCGCGAGCCCCTTGGGCTTGCCCTTGGCGGTGATGATCGCGTCGCACACATCTTTGTTCACGATCTCGTCGAGCGTGCGCTTCACGATGGCCACGGTGGCCTCGTCGGTGACGCGCAGGCCGTTAATGAAATTCGCCGTCAAACCGGAGGACTCCATCGCCTTGGTGATCGCCTTACCGCCGCCGTGGACGACCACGACGTTTACTCCGACCGCCGCGAGAAACGCGATGTCGTAGGCCACCCGCGTGCGGGCGGCCGGGTCCGGATCGTCCATGAAACTTCCGCCGTATTTCACGACGAAGGTGGAACCACGGAAATCTTGGATATAAGGCAGCGCCTCGAGCAGCACCTTCGCCTTGGCGGTTACTTCGGCAACATTCACATTCATGGGTAAATCAAGCGCCGCTTCGGACGAAACGAAGCGGGAAAAAACAATATTTTGCGGGCACGGTGTTTGGCGGGATGCAGAGAAGTAGCGCAGTCGGCCGGCGCATTTCCATCACATTCGCAGAGCGCGGAATAATTTAATCAAACTACATTCCGGAAAAAATCAGCTTCACACGAAGGCCCCGCGCGCCCACTTCTCCCTCGTGGCCAGCACCGCCCTTACCTTCACCGACCGCGACGCTCATCGCGCCTGGCTCACCCGCCAAGCCCAACTCCCCGCCGGGTTTCGCGTGGGCACCACTCGGTTTGAGTTCATGCCCCGCGAGGCGCCCAAGCCCGCGAAGATGACCCTCACGTTGATCGCACTCGATCAACCGACGCCCGATTTTGCCGCCTTGTTCACCCGCAACGCCCTGCCCGGCGCACCCATCATCGTCGGTCGGCAACGGCTGCACGAGCCGACGCTCGGCGCGATCATCGTGAACAACAAAGTCTCCAACGTCTGCGCCCCCGGCGGCATCGAGGCGTCGGAGCGCATCTGCTCCGAACTCGCAAAATTGCTGGGGCTCTCCGCCG
This sequence comes from Opitutus sp. GAS368, assembly GCA_945869845.1. Lineage (GTDB taxonomy): Bacteria > Verrucomicrobiota > Verrucomicrobiia > Opitutales > Opitutaceae > Tous-C4FEB. The sequence continues at coordinate 1,473 of CAMBRG010000025.1, forward strand.
GCCAGATTCTCCCGAGTTCAACCGGCGTGATCGGCTGGGGCCTCCCGGTGGACGCCATCGTCAGCGCGCTACCGCAGACCTCCGCCGCGCTCACCGGCACCTCCATTTTGCCCGCCGCCGAGGGCATCGTGACGACCGATCTCTACCCCAAGATTCGCCGCGCCCACGTCGGCGCGGGCAGTATCGTCGGCATGGCCAAGGGCGCCGGCATGATCGAGCCCAACCTCGCGACGATGCTCGTCTACGTCTTGACCGATCTCGCGGTGCCTAGGGCCGAGCTGCGCGCCGCGCTCACCCGTGCGGTCGAAACCAGTTTCAACACCATCAGCGTCGACAGCGACACGAGCACCTCGGATACCGTCGCCCTCGTTTCCTCCGGCCGCGTGCCCTGCCCCGATCTCACCGCGTTTGAGACGGCGCTCACGCAGGTGTGCCGCGATCTCGCCGAGGATGTCGTGCGCAACGGCGAAGGGGTGCGTCACGTGATCCGCGTCGCCGTCAGCTCCGCGGCCACCGTGCCGCTGGCGCGCGCGATCGGCAAAGCGATCGTCAACGCCCCGCTCTTCAAGTGCGCCGTCGCCGGCAACGATCCCAATGTCGGCCGCCTCGTGCAGGCGATCGGCAAATACGTGGGCGCCGAAGCCCCTAGCACCGATTTGTCGCAGTTGAAACTGCGGCTCGGCGGGATCGAGATTTTCTCCGGCGGCGTGTTTCAACTTAACCCCGCCAAGGAAGCCGCCCTAGTCGCCCATTTGCGGAGCGCGGAACTCTACGCCAGCGCGCCCCCGAAAGACGGAGTCTTCACCGCGCCAATCGACTTTCCGCCGCACGAACGCTGCGTCGAGATCGAGGTCGTGATTGGCCACGGCACCGCCGAGGCCGTCGTCATCGGCGGCGATCTCACCCACGAATACGTGAGCGAGAACGCGGACTACCGGAGCTGATTTCACGCTGGCAGTCCGCCGCGGCATGGGCGTCCCGCCCACGCCACCGCTCGACGCAGTCCTCGCTACGACTTTGCCGGCGTCGCCGCCTTGGCTTTCGCCTTCGCGGCCTCGGCGGCTCCCGGCGGCAGATTGTCCCGGAGCGCCACAAACCGCGCCTGCGGCGCACCCGCCGGAGCGTAGCGCAGCCCGTGCTCGATCAGGAGCGCCGCGTTATCGACCGCCCCGCCGTAGAGGCACAGCACGGCCGTCTGGTAGACCAGCCCGAGCCGGCGCGGGTAGAACTGCACTCCTTCCACCAAGATATCCAAAGTCTCCGGTTTCGCCGGGTCGGCACTGCGCACGTAAGTCTCCGCCATGAGTTCGTAGAGTTCGTTCATCATCGGCGGCTGCGTGCGCGCGACGAGCAACGGCGCGACGATCCCTTGGGTTTGGACCGACGAAAACTTTCCTTCGGCGCCGCCGGGCTGGTTCTTGGCGGCATCGAAGCGCAGGCGGGCGAGATCCACGTAGGCCAGCGGGCGCACAACTTTTGCCGTCGTGGCGGCTTCGAGAAACTTCGCCGCCCGATCATCCCGTCCCGCCGTCCGCTCGTAGAGCCCGAGTGCGGCCAAGAGCCGTGGATCGCGTTCTCCGCGGGTGTAGGGGGCAATGAGCGCGGCCCGCGCGGCCTCGGTTTTCTCGGCCAACAACAGGGCTTCGCCTTTGATCCGGCCCACCTCCGACTCCGTGGCGTCGCGCAGAGCGAGCGGCGCCGGATCGGGAAAGCCCTCGCCCTTTTTGGCACTCCAGCCGAGCGAGGTGTAATTCGTGAAATCCAAATAACCGCGCAGCTCGAGCAACATGTCGTTGTAGCTGCTGCCGAAACATTCCTTGAAAAGCGCCTCGGTCGCCGGCTCCCGCGCCGAGCGCGTGATATACGTGACGAAACCTTTTTGGTGCCGCTTGCCGGTTTGATAGAGGCACATGTGGACAAACGCCGTCGCTTGTTTGGCCCAACGGCTGCCGATGGGATTGCGGGCGGTCGGCGAATCGTGCGTCACCGCAAACAATTCTTGAAACGACATCAGGCGTGACCGCGCCAAGGCCGCGTTGAAGTCACGGTCCTCGGCCGCCGCCGCGATCGAAACACCGCCCTCGCCCGCGGCGGCGCTGGCCTCATTGAGCATGGCGGCATTGGCCTGAGAAATCGAAACGGTGTTGGGATCTTCGAGCTTCGCGAATTCGATCATCGTGGGACTGAATTTCATGCTCATGAGGAGCTGCGCGAGTCCTTCTTCGAGCCAAGCCGCCATGCGCGGCGTATTGCGCGAGAGCAACGAATGCACGTATTCGCGGTAAAGTTGTTTGTAGGAATCGACCTCAATGAAGCCGTTGTTCTCTACTCCGCCCGCCGCTTCCAAACCCGCCAAACCGAGTTCGCGGGTTTGCAGATCGACGATGATCGTCGAGCGCTCGGCATTGCGGAGAAACAAACTGGCCAAACCGACCTGAGGACCGCCATCGGCCTTCACGGGGACGAATGCGTCGAACTTCCCGCCGCGACCGCAAAGAATCAACGTGGTGGGCGTCGGGCTGCGACCGATCAGCGCCGGCCACACCACGCCGATGGCCTGATTGAACTGCTGGAAATCGCGCAGGAGCCGCTGGGTCTCGCGGTCGGAGGCGTTGGAGAGGATTTCAAAATTGGGAATCTGCGCGTGCCGCCATGACTCGGGCGGCGGCAACTCGCGGGAGTCGGTCACCGTAAAAGTCGGGAGCGAAATCGGGGCGTCTTTGGCGACGTCTTCCGCCGCCGTGCCGACGACCGCGAGCAGCAACCAGGAAACCAACGGCCAAAGTCGAAACGAGAGTGAGAATTTCATGGGGCAACGAAGTTTAGGTGGAGAACACACCGGATCGCAAAACACGACCCAGCGTGCGGAGCTTCGTGGCCGGATAAAGTCCGAAAACGAAGCTCCGGGGGTATATCCGGCGTTCGCCGAACCCGTTCGCTACCCGACGACGGCTCACTCGCCCGTTTTAGCTCGGATGTAGGGCCCAGATCATACCGTCCCCCGCGCCCCAGTTGGTCTACCGAGCAACCGAACCCATGTCCATTAACCGCAGCAGCCGACCGCACGGAACTTGGCCGGATTATCTCCGCTCGCTGAATTCCAGCAGCGCCGTCGCGAAGCGGCGGCCGATCTCTAGCGTACCTTTCGCGGTGAAATGCGTGTGCGACGGCGGCAGCGTCTCCGCGCCTTCGGTGTCCACATAGCGGGTGAGCGGATCCATCGCCGCCAACGCTCGCTGCTGCGCGACAACCACGGGCATGTGGGGATTTTTGTCGTTGCCAAAACGCGGGTTCACGCCGACCAACGCGATCAACTGCGGCGCCTCCAAATCCCGGCGCAACCGCGCGAGTATGTGGGCCAAGTTCTTCGCATACTCCGGGGCGGCCGTCTTCGTCGCATCGCTCTCCCCCTGCACCCACACAAGCGCACGCAGGCGGAGTGTGATGCCTTGCGCCCGGGCCGCCGCCAGCGCCGCTTTCGTCTCGATCACCAACGCCCGGTAACACGCGCCCGTCGAGCCGGGGTCGTCCGGATTCCAATCCTGCATCAACGCCGTGCCGCTAAAGGCTGCTTTTACTATGGCCAACGGCCGGCCTTCCCGCGCGCGGAGCTCGCGCGCCAAGCCCATCTCCGGACCGAAGCCACCCTCGGCCTTTTTGAAATTTCCATATTGGCGGGGCGACTTCGCCTTCGCCTCCGTCGTGGTCGTCTCCATCGGCATGCCTTTCGGCTGGGGCTGGAGCTGCGTCCACTTACCGCCGCTGGTGACATCGTAGTCGTCGGGCGGCGGATCGCCGACCCGCCACCAAAACATCACGTCCCGATCCGCCGCGTCCGGCGGCAGCTCGGACGCATACGCATCAAAACCCACGGCATTCGACTGACCGGCGATGAGCACCAGATCACGCGTCACGGTGGGTGCACGTGAACCCGTGTGGCTGCAGCCGGTCAAAACGAACAGAAACAGAAGGAAAGAGATGAGGCGTAGCATGAACTCAAGAATGCGGCCTACGACGCGCGCTTTGTAAACACCACGTGCGTGGCCTGGGCCGACGCCACGGGCTCGGTGTGCTGGTAGCCGAGCTTCCGACCCGTGAACGAGCAGGCATCTTGTCCCGTCGTTTCCGATTTCATGGGGGGACGCCCATACCACCCCCATCACTGACTTCACTTCGGGTTACGCTCGATCGTCGCCGGCTCGGAATCGTGCTCGCCCGCTCGACCGGACCTCGTCAACTTGCCTGCGGTTCGTCGCTCGGGTGATGGAATGGCAGACATGCGGGTCTTAGAAGCCCGTGCCGTAAGGCGTGCAGGTTCGAGTCCTGTCCCGAGCACCAAAACGCCTCTTCAGCGTGGCGCGACCCCGAGGCGGTCACCCATCTTCGCGTAGATCTCAATGCAGTCGGCACTCTGGGCGAGCACGTCGGCGTCGAGCGCGATCCGGCCTTTTTGGAAAATCGTGATCACGCACGAGCCGCCGAAAGCGAACAGTCCCTTTTCGTCGCCCTTCGCGTAATCGCGGCCGAAGACGAAACTCTGGACGATGCTGCCGACGTTGGTCGCACCCACCTCTAACATCGCAACCTCCCCAAATCCCGGCGCCGTGATTACGGTCAGCGCGCGCTTATTTTCCACCAAGTAGCCAATGTTGCGCCGGAGCGCGATGGGGCTGACGGAAAACAACCAACCGTTGATGATCTTCGCGTCGCTGGGTGTACCGCCGACCGCGAAGTGAAACCGGTGGTAGTCCACCGGGCACAGGCGCGAGATCACCATCGCCCCGCCGGCAAACTTTTGGGCGAGTACGCGTTGTTCCTCGGGCAAGGCCGCTTCGCCGAAAAGTTCGGCGAGGGTAAATTTCATCCCCTTGACGTAAAATCCTTCGACCGTGTCCACATCCTGAAAAGCGAGATGCCGGCCGTCCGCCGGGAAGATCGCCACATGGGGCTCGGGCGCGATCGGCCGGGCCTCCGGCTTCAGGGCGCGGTAGAAGAACTCGTTGAAGGTTTTGTAGTCGAACGGCGACTTCGCGAATTCATCCACGTTGAGCCCGTATTTGGTGATGAAGGGAATGATCTCCAGCGCACTGACTCGCTTGGACATTTTACGCCCATACCACTGCGAAAACCAGGCGCGCTTCGCGAGCAGCCACACGAAGAACAATCCGGCCGGATTCTCATAAGCGAACCGCAGCCAACCCTCGCCATAGATCTGCTCGATCTTGAGGGCCTTTTCGTAGCGGTCGTAGTAGCGGATGGGTGCGGCGGACATCACCCAACGGTCACGCATCAGGGCACGGGCGCAAAGAAGAAATCGCGCGATGGGAACCGTGCTACAAAAACGAGACCGGATCGACTCACGAACCGATGCATTTAAAAAGGCGAATTCCGGCGACGGGGGCGTCGCCGCTCCAGATCTGGAGAAGCGACGCCCCCGTCGCGTGGCCATCACGTTGGTTTGCCTTGGCCCGACCGCGGCACTGTCGTTTCCCATGATGGAGCGCCCGCATTTACCCCACCTCCAGCCCTCGATCCGTCAACCGATCGTCTTCCTTACGGTCGTCACTCATGAGCGCAGACCCATTTTAGCCTGCGCTCCTGCTTACGAAATCCTGCGCTCCATTTGGGCGAACTCGCCGTCCCTCGATGGTTGGACCGTCGGCCAATATGTTCTGATGCCGGACCATGTTCACCTCTTCGCTCGGGCCGCCACGGACGCCAAACCACTGGCACGCTGGGTTCAAACTTGGAAATCACTCAGCAGTCGCCGGCTGGCGGCGGACCTAAAAATCACCCCGCCTATTTGGCAGAAAAACTACTTCGACCGATTTCTACGTTCGGCGGACAATTATGGAGAGAAATGGAACTACGACGCAGCGAATCCCGTCCGCAAGGGCTTGGTCTCAACGGCTGAGACTTGGTCATGGCAGGGCAAGATGGAGGATTTGACGTTCTAATCCATCCCTGCGACGGGGCCGTCGCCGCTCCAGATCTGGGCTCCAGATCTGGGGACGCGACGCCCTCGTCGCGTTACGCTGTTTTGCTTTAGCCGAACTCACATCGCGCGGCACGAATCCGGCGTTCGCGCCTTTGCTTAGGAATCCCGGCGACGAGGCCGTCGCCGCTCCACCTTTCTGGAGACGCGACGCCTTCGTCGCGTTGGCCTCGCCGCGCGGGCCAACTCACCTCGACCGGAAAATCTCGCTGGTCAGGGACTCGAGGATGAGAGCGCGGAGGCCGTAACTATCTTTCTTCGCGGCTTGGAAAATTTCGTCGATCAAGGCTTCGTCGATCCCCTCCATCCGACGGCCCGTCGCATAGCTGAGAAATTCCCTGATGAGATGGCGGGTAAAAATATCGGTCCGGCTCGCACCCAAAATAGTCTTAAAATCATAAAAACCCGCGTAGGTCTCACCGGAGCCAAACTCGCCGGTGGCATCGATCTTCGGCGCGGGCGCGTCGCCCTTGGGCTTGGGATAAGTTGTGCGCCAACGACCAATCGGGTCGAAGTTTTCCAAGCTGAACCCGAGCGGATCAATCTTCCGATGGCACTCGGCGCAGGCTTGGTCGGCCCGGTGTTTCGCCAGCCGCTCGCGAATCGTGGTGGCTCCGGTCACGTCCGGCTCAATTACCGGGACCACATCCGGTGGAGGCGGAGGCTCGATTCCAAGGATGTTTTCCGAGACCCACACGCCGCGCGTGACCGGCGATGTTTCCACCCCGTTCGCACTGACCGTGAGCACTCCGGCCATGCCGAGCAGTCCGCCCCGCTGCCGATTACCCGCGATGCTCACCCGCTGGAAACCGTCGGCCAGGCGGAGCGTTTTCTGCTCCGGCAGGCCGTAATGCTTGGCCAGACGCTTGTCGGCAAAGGTGTAGTCGGCGTCGAGAAACTGCCGCACCGGTCCGTTCTCCTTCAACAGGTGCCGGAAGAAGAGTCGCACCTCCGTCTTCATCGCCTCCGGCAGATTTTCGGCGTAATACACCCGCGCCGATTCCCGCGCCGGCGGCTGGCTGCCGAGGTCGCGCAAATTCAACCAGGCATCGACAAACGCATTTACAAATCCCCCAACTCTGCCGTCGGCAAGCAGACGCAGGGACTGCCGCTTGATCTCGTCGGGCGAAGTGAGTTTTCCGCTCGCAGCGGCGGCCAGCAGTTCATCGTCGGGTGGCGCCCCCCACAGTGTATAAGAAAGCCGCGACGCGAGATCGTAGGGGCCGAGCGCGGTTTCCTTCTCGTCCGTAACTTCGCTAAAATAGAGAAACGACGGCGAGCACAGCATCATCTTCACCGTATCGAGCGCGGCCTGCCGCGGCGTCGCCTGTTCTTCGAGCTGCAGGGCGTAAGTTTTCCGGATCACCGCGCGATCGGCGTCCGTCAGCGGTCGGCGATAAGCGCGGGCACCGAAGGCCTCGAGCTGATTGAGCGCGCGCTCCGTCTGAAAGCCGCCTTCGCCGAACACGGCGATCTCCTCTGCCCTGCCGCCGGGCTCGGCGACCGGACCGGAGACCTTGATCTCACCGATGCGGATGTGCGGGAGTTTCCCTTCCTGCAGCAGCAGCGTGCGGCCGACGTTCGACTTGGCGGATCGTCCTTGGAAATCGGCCGCATAACGTTTGTTGATCTGGATGACGGCCGAGCGGGACTCGTAAGGCCCGTTGGGGAAAATGAAACGCGGGGTCTGCCCGGCTTCGAGCCACACCCGGAATTTAAGCCACTCCGGTTTGTCATCGGGCACCACGGCTTGCGCCAGTAGTGGTTCGATCGCCTGCGGGTAATGGATGTGATTTTTGGTCGCGTCGCCGGGGACGATCCCGAGCAAAAAGGGCTCGGAGAAATCGATCCCGAAAAGCGCCGGATCATAGTGCGTGTCTCGGTGCATGGCCTGGACCAGCACCTCCAGATCGTAGAGTCCGGAAGCCGGCACACCTTTGAGGAAATCCTCGATGTGCCCGTAGCCGCCTTGGCGCGTATCCGTGTTCGGCTGCTCGTAAAGGCACAGAAATTTGTTGTTGAAGGCCGCCTTGTGCGAACCCGTCAGCTCCTCGTATTGCACAAAATTGCCCGTGAAGTGCCACGACTGCGGCGGCGTCTCCGGCCGCCCGAGCCGGGTCTCGACGAGGCGGTTGGCCGATTGGAAATACTGATCCAGCAGAAAGCCCGAGGTGATGAGCGACTTCCCGATGGTATCAATCGGCTCGCTCGCCTTTTCCTTGGGAAAATCGGCCGTCAGGCCGAGCGTGTCCACCCGGCGGCCGAAGAGGGTCACGAGCGTGTTCTCATATTCCCGGTTTGAAAGTCGCCGCATCACCGTGCGCGCCGCCGTGCTCTCGATTTTGCCCCGGGTCGTCGCGATCCCTGCCCGCAGCAGCCGGATCACGGCGAGCATCTCGTCGTCGCTCGGCTGGCGCTCCGCCTTGGACGGCGGCATCTCGCCCAACGTGATTTGGTCGATCATATCCTTCGCGTCGATCAAGTCCGCCTCGGTCGCGAGCGGCAGCTTGAAGTTCGCAAAGGTACGGTCGCCTTTCTGGTGCTCATCGTCATGGCACTTCAAGCAGTAGGTGCCGACGAACTGCGACAGCGCCTTAGATTCGGCCGATTCGGCCGCCCGAAGGGAGCCTGCGGCTAGCGCGAGAATGACCCAGCCCACACGCCGGACTAGAGCCGCGGTGCCTCCGTCGCGTTTACCCCGCGAGCGCGACGGGGGCGTCGCGGCTCCAGCCAGCCAACCGAAGTGCATCGGCGAACGAAAATTTACGGGCCCCACGTTACGACACTCCGAAACGGCCGGTGCTGTTACCGAACGACTCCGTTTCGACCCCCATGCGCTGGGCGAGGTCGACGTAAAGATTGCACAACGGCACCTTGTTCGAGCCGGTCGCGGGCAGCCTCTTGAATTCGCCATGGCGATAGCCACCGCCGGCGAGCACGATCGGGAGGTCGGAGTTTTTGTGCGAATTCGCATCGCCGATCCCACTGCCGAACAGCACCGCCGTCGAATCAAGCAAGGTCCGGTCTCCGTCCTCGATTTTGGCGAGGCGCGCGATGAACTTGGCGAACTGCTCGATCTGATAGTTCTCGAGCGTTATGAGGTGTTTGATCGCGGCCTCGTCGTTGCCGTGATGCGAAAGTCCGTGATAGGATTTGTCGATGCCGAGGTCCTGCGGCAGGAAATCGCCGCCGATTTCCAGCGTGGCGATCCTCGTCGAATCGGTCTGAAGAGCCAAAGCGATCAATTCATAGAGGATCGGCAAATTCTGGACCTTACTTTTGTTCTCGGGCCGCTCGAAGGGTGGCTTCGGCTTGGGCAGGCCGGCCCAGCGTCGACGCAGTTCGAGGCGTTTTTCAACATCACGAATCGAAGTGAAATATTCGTCCAGCTTGTCCTTGTCCTCGCGGTTGACCTGCTTGGAGAGCCGATTCGCGTCCGCCAATCCCGCGTCGAGAATGGAAGCCTGCAAACGGTTCTCTTGGTTTCGACGGGCCAAGCGTTCTTGGGAATCGCTGGCAAAGAGCTTATCGAACAAATCCGCCGGGCCCGTGATGGGTGGCACGCGGACGCCGGACTTCGTCCATGCGATCTGGCAGCCCCCGTGGATGCCGCCTTCGGAACCCACCGTCAGCGACGGAAACCGGGTCTGGTGTCCGATCTCGTCAGCCATGAACTGATCGATGGAGACATTCCCGGTGGGACGGCTCTGCGCCTCGGAGTTGAGCACGCCGGAGAGAAAGGAATGAACCGCGAAGTGCCCGCCCTTGATGCCATGATCGAGCCCACGGTAAACGGTCAGGTTTTTACGCACATCCCAAAGCGGCTTGAGCAACGTCGTCTGCTCGTAGGCCGAACCAGTCGTTTCCGGGAAAAAGTGCTTCGCCTGATAACCCAGCAAATTGCCGACCGCGACAAATCGACGTGTTCCCGCTCCGGCGCCCTTCGCCGACTGCACCGCCGAGTTACCGCCGACCGCGCTGGCCAGGAGCGAAGGGAGCGACGGGAGCGCGAGCGTCGCGCCAAGAGACTGGAGAATGAAACGTCGGCGATTCATGGGGTTCATGCTCATGGGTGTATCTAAGAAGCGGGTGGGTGAACGGGGCTTGGCCGTCTTGGGTCTAACACAACTGAACCCGGGCAGACGCGCGGGGCAAGGAGATCGTTGCGGGAAAAACGCCGACAATCGGCTCCCATTTATCCCGGAAATCTCGTGGGGACGCGACGCCCCCGTCGCGTTTCAGTCGCGAACGGCGACGGGGGCGTCGCCGCTCCAGTCGGAACAAGATCTCGGGAAATCCTTAGCCCGGTGCGCGCTCCGGCTAACGGTTAAAGAGCACCGGACCCTCTTCGCCTTCGTCTTTACTTCTTCACGGTTTTCGCGGGCTGGACCCGCGTCAGTCCGTCGTCCTTGACCATAAATGTGACCGTGGAGCCCTCCTCCACTTCGCCGGCAATGAGTCCGCGGGCGAGCTGCGTCTCGATGTGGCGTTGCAGGAAACGTTTCAGCGGCCGCGCGCCGAAGACCGGGTCGTAGCCTTTTTCGGCCGCCCAGTCTTTCGCTTTTTGGTCCAGCACCACGGTCACGCGGCGGTCGGCGAGGCGCTGGTTGAGATCCGCCAACAGGAGATCCACGATGCTGGTGATTTCCTCCAGCGTAAGCGGCTTAAACAGGATCGTCTCGTCGATGCGGTTGAGAAACTCCGGCCGGAACGCTTTGCGCAGTTCCATCATGACGCTCTCGCGCACGCTTTCCGGAATCGTGTCGCCGGTCACGCCTTCGAGGAGGAAGCGCGAACCGAGGTTCGAGGTCATGATGATGACGGTGTTCTTAAAATCCACGGTGCGGCCCTGCGAGTCGGTGATGCGGCCGTCGTCCAGGACTTGGAGCAGCACGTTGAACACGTCGGGATGCGCCTTCTCGATCTCGTCGAAGAGGATCACCGCGTAGGGCTTGCGGCGCACGGCCTCGGTGAGCTGGCCGCCCTCGTCGTAGCCGACGTAGCCCGGAGGCGCGCCGATCAGCCGCGAGACGCTGTGCTTCTCCATGTATTCCGACATGTCGATGCGCACCAGCGCGCCTTCGGTGTCGAAGAGCGTCTCGGCGAGCGCCTTCGCCAGCTCGGTTTTGCCCACACCCGTGGGGCCCAGAAACAGAAAACTTCCGACCGGACGCCGCGGGTCCTTGATGCCGCTGCGGGCGCGGAGAATCGCCTCGGTCACCAGCGTCACGGCCTCGTGCTGGCCGATCACGCGTTGGTGCAGCACGTCTTCGAGGCGCAGGAGTTTGTCCTTCTCGCCCTCGACCAGACGCGTGACGGGCACACCGCTCCATTTGGAGACGACTTCGGCGATTTCCTCCTCCGAAACCTCTTCCTTGAACAAGGTCGTCTGCTCGCGGCCCTTCTTCTCCAGCTTCTTCAACTCCTCTTCCATCTGCGGGAGTTTGCCGTGGCGGAGCTCGGCCACCTTGTTGAGGTCGTAACCGCGCTCGGCTTTGTCCATCTCAATGCGGGTCGCGTCGATTTCCTCGCGGAGTTTGCGGGTTTTCTGGACCGAGGCTTTTTCTTTTTCCCAGTGGAGTTTGATGCCCTTGGATTTCTCGCGCGCCTCCGCGAGTTCGGCGCGAAGCGCGTCGAGCCGGCGCTTGCTGGCGTCGTCTTTCTCCTTCGCCAGCGCCGTTTCCTCGATTTCCAGGCGGAGGACCTTGCGGGTGAGTTCGTCGAGTTCCTGCGGCATCGAGTCCATCTCGGTGCGGATCATCGCGCAGGCTTCGTCCATGAGGTCGATCGCTTTGTCGGGCAGAAATCGGTCGGTGATGTAGCGATTCGAGAGCGTCACGGCGGCGACGAGCGCGTTGTCCTGGATGCGCACGCCGTGGTGCAGCTCAAAGCGCTCTTTGATACCGCGCAAAATCGACAACGCGTCCTCGACCGTGGGCTGGTCAACGACGACGGGCTGGAAACGCCGCTCAAGCGCCGCGTCCTTTTCAATGTGTAGCCGATACTCGTCGAGCGTGGTCGCGCCGATGCAGTGCAGCTCGCCACGTGCGAGCATGGGTTTGAGCAGATTCCCCGCGTCCATCGCGCCCTCGGTCTTGCCGGCGCCGACGATCGTGTGGAGCTCGTCGATGAAGAGAATGATGCGGCCATCGGCTTGTTTCACCTCGTTGAGCACAGCCTTGAGACGTTCCTCGAATTCGCCGCGATACTTCGCGCCGGCGACGAGCGAACCCATGTCCAGGGAGAAGATCGTCTTGTCTTTCAGGCCCTCGGGCACGTCCCCGCGCAAAATGCGCTGCGCGAGGCCTTCGACGATGGCGGTCTTACCCACGCCGGGCTCGCCGATGAGGACGGGGTTGTTTTTCGTCTTGCGGGAAAGAATCCGGATCGTGCGGCGAATCTCCTCATCGCGACCGATGACGGGATCCATTTTCCCTTTGCGCGCCTGAGCCACGAGATCGACGCCGTATTTCTCCAGGGCGGCGTAAGTCGCCTCGGGGTTGTCGGTGGTGACGCGTTGGTTGCCGCGCACGTCCTTTAGGGTCTTCAGCACTTTCGCCCGATCCAAGTCGAAACTCTTGAAAAGTTTTTTGAGGCTCTCGGGCTTGGCCACATCGAGCAGGCCCAGCAGGAGATGCTCGACGGAGACAAAATCATCCTTGAGCGACTTTGCCTCCTCTTCGGCCCGGGTGAGCACATCGTTGAGGGCCTGCGTGACGTAGATTTTCGAGGTATCGACGCTGCCCGTGACTTTTGGCAGGCGCTCCAGCTCGCGGTCCACCGCGAGCGCGAGTGCGGCGGCCGTGAGGCCAAGTTTGTCGACGATACCGGAGACCAGCCCGTTCTCCTGCATGAGCAACGCGGAGAGCAGGTGCCAGGTATCCACCTCGTTGTGGTTGAGCCGACGGGCGACGTTTTGCGCGTCGGTGACAGCCTGACGCGACATTTGGGTGAGTTTGGCGGTGTCCATAATGATGATCTATCGCACGCCCTACGCCAAATTGCGATGGGGTGATTTCCCCCGCACCGCTCCGCCGCGCCGCCGAACAAGGCGCGACACTGGGACAAAATGGTCCCGTGGGTTGGGTCAAAATGCAGCGGGGCGCGGTTCCGCCGGTAGGAGCCCGCTGGCGGGCGATTTTCCGCTGCGCCGCACGCATCGCGCGCAAGGGCGCTCCTACGCCAAAATCGCGCGCACGACGTGAGCCTCCTCGACGCCGGTGAGGCGCGCGTTGAGGCCGCGGAAGCGATGGGTGAACCGTGCGTGATCGATCCCGAGACAGTGCAGAATCGTCGCGTGCAGGTCGCGCAGGTGCACCGGATTCTCCGTAATGTTGTAGCAGAAATCATCGGTCGCGCCGTATTCCATGCCGCCTTTGATGCCGCCGCCGGCGAGCCAAACGGTGAACGCCCGACCATGATGGTCGCGTCCACTGTTGGGGTCGCCCAGTTTGCCTTGGCTAAAGACGGTGCGGCCAAACTCGGTCGCAAACACCACGAGCGTGTCCTCCAACAGACCGCGCTGTTTTAAATCCCGGATCAGCGCGGCGGTCGGCTGGTCGATGTCGCGGCATTGGTTCGGCAACTGCCGGGCCATCGCGATGTGTTGATCCCAGCCCCGGTGAAAGAGCTGCACGAAGCGCACGTCCCGCTCGAGCAGCCGGCGGGCGAGCAGACAATTGGCCGCGTAACTGCCGGGCTTTTTCACCTCGGGACCGTAGTCGGCCAACGTCGCGGCCGATTCCTGACTGATATCAGTCAACTCGGGCACGGAGGTCTGCATCCGAAATGCCATCTCGTAGGCGTCGATCCGCGCCACGGTCTCCGGATCACCGAGCTCGGCCGCGCGGCGGTGGTTGAGTTTCGCCAGATCGTCGAGCATCGCCCGGCGTTGGGGGCGGTCCACGCCGGGAGGATTGTTGAGGTAGAGCACGGGGTTGGCTCCGGCCCGCAAGCCGACGCCTTGGTGCGAGGCGGGGAGAAATCCGCTGCTCCAAAGACGGGAGAAAATCGGCTGGCCGGGGTTTTTCCCCGTGCCTTGCGAAACCATCGCGATGAACGCCGGGAGATTTTGGTTCTCCGTGCCTAGACCGTAGCTCGCCCAAGCCCCCATGCTGGCATAACCGGGCAACTGATTACCCGTGTTCATGTAGGTGATCGCGGGGTCGTGGTTGATCGCCTCGGTGTGCAGGCTTTTGATGATGCAGATGTCGTCCGCAATCGTCTGAATATTGGGCAACAGATCGCTGATCCACGTGCCATGTTTGCCACAGCGCTTGCCGGTCATCAGCGGCGGCACGACCGGAAACGCACTCTGGTTGCTCGTCATACCGGTGATGCGCTGTGTGCCCTTGATCGAGGCAGGCAAGTCGAGCCCGGCATGCCGGTGCAGCATGGGCTTGTCGTCGAAGAGATCGACGTGCGAGAGGCCGCCACTTTGAAACAGACAGAGCACGCGCTTCGCCTTGGGCGCGAAATGCGGCAGACCGAGCAGCCCCTTTCCGACCGCCCCGCCGGCCGCGCCGGGCGCACCCAACGCGAGGGCGAGGTCGGATGAAAGCAGGGCGCCGAGCGCGACGCCGCCGATCCCGCGGGCGTTACGACCGATAAAGGTGCGACGGGTAAGATGACGGAGGTAATCGTGAGCCGGTTGCATGGTCAGTTGCGGGTGATGGTTTCACTCAAGTTGAAGAGTAGCGATGCGACTTGGGTCCAAGCCGCGTGCTCCGTCGGCCGGAGACGTTCGTCCCGGGGCGACTCACCGACCGCGAGCAACGCGAGCGCGGCCGGGGTGTCTTTGGCATAGTGCTGACGTTCGCGCCGCAAGGCCGACTCGATCACGCCGAACTCGGCGGCCTCGGGCGGCCGGGAAACCGTCGCGGCAAAAGCCCAGCGCAAGCGCGCCGCATCGTCGCCCGGCTGGGCGAGCACCCGTTCCGCCAACACCCGTGAGGCTTCGACGAATTGGGGGTCGTTCAACGTCACCAGTGCCTGCAGCGGGGTGTTCGTCGTGCTGCGCGCCACCGTGCAGACCTCGCGGTTGGGCGCGTCGAAGGCGGCCATATTCGGCGGTGACGCCGTGCGCTTCAAATACGTGTAGAGCGAGCGCCGATAAAGTTTCTCGCCGTGATCCTGCACAAATGTCTGCGCCGTCGCCGGGGTGCTCCCATAATGGCTGACCTCGCGCCACAGGTCGCCGGGCGCATAGGGATTCACGCTCGGTCCGCCGAGTCGCGGCACCAGCAGGCCGCTGACGGCTAGCGCCTGATCGCGCACAAACTCCGCCGGCAGCCGGAAACGCGGCCCGCGCGCCAGCAGCTGATTGGCCGGGTCGGTCTCCAATTGCCCGGCGGTCGCGGCCGAGCTCTGGCGATAGGTCCCGCTCGTCACGATCAACCGCACGAGGCGCTTCACATCCCAACCGCTCTCGACGAAATCAACCGCGAGCCAATCGAGCAGCTCCGGGTGCGTGGGCCAATCGCCCTGCAAACCAAAATCGGCCAACGTGCCAACCAAGCCCTCGCCAAAAAATAATTTCCAAATGCGATTCACCGCGACCCGGGCCGTGAGCGGATTTTCCTTCATCGTGATCCATTGCGCGAGCCCGAGTCGGTTCTGCGGCGCACCGGCTGGCATCGGCGGCAGCGCGCCGGGGGTGCCTACCTCGACCTTTTCCCCGGGCTGCGCGTAGTCGCCGCGGTTCAATATAAACGTGTCGCGCGGAGCCGCGGCGACGGCCATGACCATCGTCGGAAACGGCTCGGTGAGCGCGGCCAATTGCTCGCGGGCATTCGTGAGCTCAATCCGGTCCCGCCCCAACTCCGTCGCCTGGTGAGCGCACTGCGCCCAAAGGGTCGCCGTCGCCTCGGGCGGACGCGTCGCCGGGGCCAACGCCAGCGCGTCCACCACCGCGGCCGGCAGATCCGTGCCATCGTCGGTGCCGGTGACCACGGCGACTTGAATCAAGCCCGGCAGCAAGGCGCGCCCGGCACCGAAGCCGAGTTGAAAGTTTAAGTAAGGCCCAGCCCCTTGGCCGAGCGGCTTGACCAGC
Source organism: Opitutus sp. GAS368 (assembly GCA_945869845.1). Taxonomy (GTDB): domain Bacteria; phylum Verrucomicrobiota; class Verrucomicrobiia; order Opitutales; family Opitutaceae; genus Tous-C4FEB. The sequence goes on from CAMBRG010000025.1 coordinate 17,519, forward strand.
GTGGCGGTGAGATGCACGGGGCCGTCGGTCGCAGGATCGGGAGACCAACCCGAATCACTGCGCCGGTCGAGGCAGCCGACGGCGGGATGCTCCGCTTCCCACGAACTGGCGGTCACACGGGCAAAGGTCTCGAGTTTATTCACGTCAACCTGATCACCGGGCAGCGCGCCGATGGACGCGTCGATGGCCGTAAGTTTGAAGGTGCCCTTTTTCAACGGCTCCGCGGGGTCCGGGACGGCCGGGCCGGGCGCGGGTGGCGGGGAGGTTTTGAGGCGCGTGCCCTTGCCCCAGCCATTAAGTGGGAACTCCGCCACCGGATGGATCGTGACGCGCAGGCCGGTGATCGGGCGGTCGGTCTTCGGGAGTTCGGCCAAGATATCAAACGCGGCGAGATCGCCGCCGCGAATAACCCTGACGCGGTCGTCGCCCACGATCTCGAGCACCGAAGCGTTCGGCGTCGAAACTTTCATCACCTTCACCGGCAACACTTGGAGATCGCGGCCGCGCTCCGCGAGCCGCGCCCGCTCGCGCGATTCCCAGGCGCCGAGCACCGCGGGATCGGGCTGCGCGAGCTTGGCTTCGAGTGCCGCGATGCGCGCGCGCAGCACGGGCTGAGCGTTGGTTTTCAGCACGGTGCGGGCGCGGACAAACGGTCCCGGATTCACCCCGCCGTTGCCGTCGAGCCCTTTGTCGCCGAGCGAATTGAAAAATGCGAACGTGCGGAAATAATCCTTCTGCGTGATCGGATCGAACTTGTGATCATGGCACTGGGCGCAGGCGAGCGTGAGCCCCAACACGGCCTCGCCGAGGGTTTTGACGCGGTCGGCGTTGTAGTTGGTCAGGTTCTCTTCGGGAATCGTGCCGCCCTCGTGGGTGACCATATTGTTGCGCTGAAATCCGGTCGCAATCTGGTCGGATTCGGTGCGATTCGGAAGCAGATCACCGGCAAGTTGCGTCGCGAGAAAGCGATCGTAGGGCAGATTATCGTTGAACGCCTGGATCACCCAATCGCGCCAGAGCCAGAGGTGCCGGCCGCCGTCGATGGAGAATCCGTTGGTGTCGGCGTAGCGCGCGGCGTCGAGCCAATCGAGCGCCAGCCGCTCGCCGAAGTGCGGGCTCGCGAGCAGGCGATCAACGAGCCGCTCGACGGCGTGCGGCGCGCGATCGGCAGCGAAGGCCTCGACTTCCGCGAACGAGGGCGGGAGTCCCGTGAGATCGAACGCCAGCCGACGAATCAGCGTGCGGCGATCCGCCTCGGGCGCGGGCCGGAGTTTCTGCGCGGCGAGCTGCGCCTGCACAAAGGCGTCGATGGCCTGCACACCGAGCGGGAGAGAACCAACAAGCCCACTCGATTGCTTTCGCTCCTTCTCCCCCTCTCCCCCTCTCTCCTTCTCTCCTTCTCCAGCAATCGGCAGAGCCGATTTCCGCGGCGCGACAAACGCCCAGTGCGCGGAATACTTCGCACCGGCCTCGATCCAGAGTTTGATTTTTTCCTTCTGCGCGGCCGTGAGCTTGGAATGGGAATCCGGCGGCGGCATCACTTCGTCTTCGTCGGGGCTGATGATCCGGAGCCATGCCTCGCTGTTCGCGAGATCGCCGGGCTTGAACGCCGTGAACCCGTCGCGGTCGGCGTGGGCGAACTCGGCGACATCGAGCCTTAGCTTGGCCTTGCGGGCCTTCTCGTCGAAACCGTGGCAGGCAAAACAATTTTCCGAAAGGATGGGCCTGATATCGCGGTTGTAATCGACGGCACGGGCGGTCGATCCGATCCAGGCCGCCGCGATGAGGACCATCAATCGCGGGGTGGCGGCGAAAATTTTTGTTCGATTCATTTGGGTTGGAGAAACAGGAGAGCGCGAGAGGATCGAAAATCAAAGCGCAAACCTCAGTCGTGCAACGTCACTTTTCAGCGGAACGACGAAGCGTCGCGCTCCTGCCGTGGCTAAACGTAGGGTGAAGACGCGTCGGTGGTTTGCGGGCCGGGTGGACCGTTGGTCGAACGACCCGGGGCCGACTCACTCGGGAATGGGATCGCGGCGGAGCACGGGCTTGCCCTCCCAACTGGCGATATCGGTTGTTGGGTCGTAGGTGAGGACGCGGCTGGCGCTGTTCGGCGCGGGCGGGAGGTCGATCTTCGGCAGCCACTTCTTGTGCTCGGCGATGACGGCGGCGTGTTGCGGCCGACCGGCGAGATTGGCCCATTCGTTCGGGTCGGCCTTTAGGTCGTAGAATTCCTCGCTGCCGTCGGCGTAGCGGATGTAGCGCCAACGCTCGCTGCGGATGCCGTGGTTGCCTTGATTGTGGCTGGTGATGGCAGGGCGGTCGCGTTTGGCCGCAGCATCCTTAAGTTGTGGCACGAGGGTTAGTCCTTCGAGGTCGGTGCGGGCGGGGACGCCCGTGAGGTCGATGAGCGTGGGATAGAGGTCGAGCAACTCCGCGGGCTGGAGGCAGCGCTGGCCAACCGTCACGCCGGGCCCGGCGAAAATGAGCGGCACTTTGGTGCTGCGATCCCAGAGGGTGTTTTTGCCGGTGATGCCTTTTTCTCCGAGGTGCCAGCCATGATCGCTCCAAACCACGACGATGGTGTTCTCGGCGACGCCCGCTTCATCGAGGGCGGCGAGCAGGCGGCCGACTTGCGCGTCCACGAAGCTCGTGCTGGCGAGGTAGCTGCGGACCAGATTGCGCCACTGGTTGTTAGCTTTGACCCAATTGAGGCGCGGCTCGGGCAAGTTCCAATGCAAATACCAAGAGAAACGCGGCGTGTCCTCCCGATCGTTTTTCAGCACCTGCGGCAGCACGCTGTCGTCATCGGGGTATAGATCGAACCACTTCTGCGTCGCGTAGCACGGCACGTGCGGCAGGAAAAATCCGGCGGCGATGAAGAACGGTTGGTCCTTCGGGGCGGACTTGATCTGCTCCACGGTCCAACTCGCGACCTTGTAATCGCCTTTGCCGGTGTCGTCGTTGTCGAGCGGCCACACGCCCCAATCCATGAGCGGGTTATTGCCCATGGGGGTGGCGGGGATGAGTTTCTGCGGTGGCCTCGTGCCGACGCCGCCGAAGGGCGCGGTGACTTGAAACTCGGGGCGGACCGGTGCTGCGACCGCGCCGGTGTTCGCCTTGGCTTTGCCTTTGCCGGCGCCGGCACCGGGCGCACCCGTGCCGGCATGGAAGATTTTTCCCGTCGCCGCCGTGCGATAGCCGTGATCGGCGAAATACTGCGGGAGAGTCACGCGGTCTTTCCACTCGGGTAACGCGCGAAACCACGGCGCGAGTCCGTAAATGCCGGTGGTAGTCGGGCGCAAGCTGAGCAGCAGACTGGTGCGCGAGGGGTTGCAAAGAGGCGACTGACAATGGGCGTTGAGGAACGTGGTGCCGCGCGCCGCAAGCTGGTCGAGATGTGGAGTCTTGGCCATTGGATGACCGCCAAGGTGGCCGACCCAGTCGTTCTGATCGTCGATGGCGATGAAGAGGATATTTGGCTTCGCCGCGAAGGAAAGCGCCGGGCCGGCCGCGGCGAGAAAGAGTGCGATGAGGGTGAGTGACTTCATGGGGTAAGTAGAAAGAATTCGGAGCGCGGGTTACTTAGATTTGTCCTTAGCCTTGCCTTGACCACCTTTCGACCGGGGCTGGCTGGCGAGCGTTTTTTGCACGAGTTCGGTGAAGCTGTCCGTCTGCCGCTGCCAGACTCGCTCCAGTTCCTGCACCTTCTGTGGCCAAGCGGCGGCGAGGTTTTGCTGTTCGGCGCGGTCGGTCTTCAGATCGTAGAGCTCCCACGGCTCACCAGCGGCGGCCACGAGCTTCCAATCACCGACCCGCACGGCCCGATGCCGGTCGTGTAACCACCAGAGGTTTTCGCGAGCGATGGTCTCGTCCTTGGCAAAGGCAGGCACGAGGCTCCGGCCGGGCGCAGCGGGCATGGCCTCACCTTTCCACTCCGTCGGCTGCTTGATCCCCACGAGTTCGAGCACGGTCGGCACGAAATCAATGACGTGCGCGGGGGTGTGGCGCAGTTCGTTTTTGGCGGTGATGCCCTTCGGCCAATGCGCGATCAGCGGCGTGCTGATGCCGCCTTCATGCACCCACGTCTTGTGCCGGCGATGAGGGGTGTTACCAACGCTGGAAAAGCCCGGGCCGAGACAAAGATAACTGCCGGCACTACCGGGAGAGGCCTGCGGATCATGACCGCCGTTGCGCACCATGATTTCGGCGCTGGCCCCGTTGTCGGAGGCGAAGAGAATCAGTGTGTTCTCATACACGCCCATCGCTTTAAGCTGCGCGATGACGCGCCCAATCTCTTGGTCCATACGATCAACCATCGCTGCATGGATGGCCATTTTGGTCGCTTGGAAACGACGCTGCTCGTCGGTTAGTTCGTCCCAAGGCAGCGGTCGGGCCACTTCACCGGGGCCGAGCTTTTCCATCGCATCAGGAAATGCGTAGGGCGGTCCGACCTCGCGCTCCAGCGCGGAAAGAGTGGTGCGGGTGATGCCGGCTTGTCTCTGCCGGGCGAAACGCGCGGCGCGAATCACTTCCCAACCGGCGAGATAGCGATCGCGATACTTTGCGATATCCTCCGGCAGCGCATGCAGCGGAAAGTGCGGCGCGATAAAAGGGATGTAATGAAAGAAGGGTCTGCCGGCGTGATTTGCGGCGTGATCCTGCAGACATGCGATGGCGTGATCAGCCGTGGCGACGGTCGCGTAATAGCCCTTTTCATCCGGGGGCGGCGTGACGGGCACGTCGTCGATGGAGTTGCCCCGGGAGGTGAAAAAGTTCCCTTGGTTCTTCATGTCGAGCGAGCGATCAAAGCCGCCGGCGAGCACCTTGCCGTCGATGTGCCACTTGCCGCTGTGGTAGCTCCGATAGCCCGCCGGTTTCAGATACTCGGGCAGCAGCCTGGCCCAGGATTGGCGCACTCCCTGATTACCACCACCTACCCCAAGTAGCGCATCGCGATGAATCTGCTGAGCGTAATACCCCGAGAGCAGAGCGGCCCGCGAGGGCCAGCAGCGCGCTGAGTTATAAAACTGCGTGAAGCGCAGACCGTTCCTCGCGAGCGAATCAAGCTGTGGCGTCTGGATCTCGCCGCCGTAACAGCCGAGATCGGAGTAGCCCAGGTCATCGGCGAGGATGAAGACAATGTTCGGCTTCGCCGCGAAGCCCGTCACGCCGGCCGCGGCCAGCAGCAGAGCCCACACCGTCGTTCGAAAATGGATCGATAAATACATGGTAGTTGAAATTAAAATAGCCGTGTCATCGGCACGCTCCAGCGGCGTGGCTCTTGGAAGAGGAAGCGATAAGTGCCCGAGGGTCCGTGTCAGTGAAGCCCTAAGTCGCCGAACCCCTGATCGTCGCTGACGATCAGGAGGACGTTGGGGCGAGCCGGGGCGGCGGATTGCGCGACGGTTGGGACGCACGCAGCGCCCGCGACACTGAGCGCGACGACCAGTCGGAGGCGGGCACAGCTGTGAGACAGGGAAATCATGGAATCATCCCTTGAGCGACGACGCTCAAAACGTGAACGCCGCCTGCAAGGCCCAGCTTTGGCGCTGGCGTTGGTAGGTCCAGCGGTTCACACCGGCGGCCGTCGCGGCGAAGGGCAAAATATCTTCCTCGCCGAAGAGGTTGTTCACGTTGAGCTGCAGCTCGAGGGCGCGATTCTGCGGGAGTTGGAAGCGTTTTTTCAACATGCCGTTCCAGATCACGAAGCTCTGGCCGTAGAGCGGGGTCTTGCCGTTGTAGCCGATGACCGGGGCGCTGCGGTAACTCGCGCCGAAGCCGGCGCCGAAGCGCTCGCCGAGGAGCGGGAGCTTGGGGAATGAGAAGCTGTTGAAGAAGTTCAACGACTCCCGTTGGTGCTGCAGCGGCGACTGGCCTTCCTGCTGGTTGTTGGTGTTGATGATATCCAACGCAAACTGGCTCGCATCACTAACACGCGCGGGGTTGGTCGCGAAGTCGCGCTGCGGCGTGCCGTCGCGGGTGCGGATGAAGGTCTCGAGGTTGTTGTTGCGCGTGAGGTAGGGCACGGCGGCGTTGCTCTGCCAGACGGGCATCTCGGTGCGCAGGAAAGCGGCCATGCGCTGCCCGACGTTGGACAGCTCGAGGTCGGCGCGGCCGTAGTTGAGCGAGATGCGCCAGCGGGACGTGGGATTGGCGGTAAGCTCGACCTCCCAGCCTCCGCCGTCGGAATCGCCGTTGTCGCGGGACTCGGCGAGCAGGCTCGCGAACTGATATTTGGCCGCGATCCCCGCATCGGTGAACGCCTGGTAGATCCCGGCGATGGCGGGGATCGCTGTCGTGCGGGTGGAGATGGGGTCGTAGATGCCGTTGACGTTGTCGGTGTCGTAACGGGTCACGCCAAGGACGACGCGATTGTCCAAAAGAAAAAAGCGCGCGCCGTAGTCTTTGCCGACACCTTTCTGCGGTGCGAGAGCGTTGTTCAGGAGGTCGCGAGCCGTCACGGGCCGGACGCTGTCGGAAGAGTTAAAGACGAGTGCAGCCCAGCGCACGGGGCGAAAGACGGCGCCAAAGGTGCGGGTATTGCCGGAGAAACTCGTGAGGCCGGCGGGGGTGTAGATCGTGTTTTCCGTCCGCGTGCCGCCAAACGGCTCGGCGTTCGGGATCAGCACGCTGCCGATGGCGCGGTTGGTCTCCTGCTGGTCGCGGCGGGCGCCGAAGGTGACGACGAGCCGTTCTTCGAAAAAATTGCTCTGCATCACCGCCATCACTGTATCGGTGCGATTGAACGTCCGTTGGGCACCACCGCTGCTGAGAAACTCGGGGCGCACGCCGGGCGAGTTGATCGGAGTCGCCCATGGATCATGCGCGCCGCGCGTGCCGCCGGGCGTGGTGAAATCGACATAGGTGCGGCGAATGATGGCGTTGGCCGCGTTGGTGACCGGGAGGGTGTTGTCGCGGCCCGCGGTGTTATATTCGGTGTAGGCCACGTTGTAGAATTCGTCCTCCACCCGCTGCGCGAGGGCGGCGACTTGGTGCTGGCCGAGCCACTTGCTGCGGCGGCGCAGGTCGAGTTCGTAGGAGAGCGTAGCGCGATAGTTGTCGGCCACGCGGCGCTGGAGGCGGTAGCCGGCGTTACCCTCGACGTAGAATTTGCCCGCAAACGGATTCGGCGCGAAGGCGTTCGGGATCAGTTGCCCGGGCGGCGTCGCCCCGAGCGTGCCGGTGGGCAGGGAGTAGCCGGGAAGTTCACGGTTGGCGTCGCCCCGGAGCCCGAGTTGGTTCCAGCCAATCACGAAGTTGGAACGCCACATGTCCTCCTGGCGATTGTAGCCCAGCTCGACATTGATTGGGCCGAGGCGCTGCTCGATCAGCGCGGTGAACAGGCCGTAGCGATTGTTCGACGTGCTGCCCGGACCGCCGAGATTGGCGCTGTCCGGCACCAAGCCGGCGATGGTGGTCGCAACCGTGCCGCCGCTCGTGGCGTTGGGACCGTTGAGTGTATCGAAGAAGCGCACACGCTGCGCGCCGGCGAGCGTGGGATTCGCATCGACGACGAGATTGTCGCCGTAGCGATACGCGTTGGGGCTGACCTGCGGCGCGAAGCGCAGCTGACCGGCGAATGTCGCCTGCGTGCCTGCGGGGGCAGGCGTGCCGAGCTCGAAGATCGGGCCCGTCGCGAGGGGCCGGCCGGCCCGGATCCACGCGTCGGAGAAGTCGGAAACGGGAAAGGGCATCGCCTGAATTTGACGGGTGTCCACGTATTCGTAGTTCGTGCGCAGGCGGGTGGCGCGCCACGGCTGCCACGCGGTGGCGACGGCGATGCCCTTGCGTTTTTCGAACTCGAAGTCGCGCCAGCCTTCCTTGTCCTCGAAGAGGCCGTTGAGGCGCACGGCGAATTTACCGCGGACGAGTTCGCGATTGAAGTCGGCCTCGACGCGGCGGTTGTCCCAGCTCCCGACCGTGGCGCGAACTTCGTCGCGCTGCTTCGAGCCGAGCAGGGCAAATTTGGAGCCGGCATTGACCACACCGCCCGGGCCGCCGATGCCGAACAGAATGGAATTGGGGCCGCGCGAGACCTCAAAGCGATCGATGCTAAAGCGGTCGGAGCGCGTGATGGACTGGAAGTAGTCGCGCGTCTGCGCGGCGCCGGTGAAGCCGCGGATGCGGATCTGGTTGTTGCCCTGCTGCACGGAGGCGAGGCCGGTGACGTCGCTGAAGTCGCGGCCGGCGTTGGTGGCGAAGTTAAGGTAGCCCTCGTAGTCGGTGACGTTGAGGTCGAGGATTAGCTCCTTGGTGAGCACCTGAATCGAGGCGGGGATGTTCGCGAGGCTGGAGTTGAGACGGGTGCCGGACAGCGTGTTCGAGGCGGCGTAGCCCTGATCCTTCTCGGTGCGCACCTCAAAGGGCGAGAGCACCACGGTGCTTTCCGGCTCCGGCGTCGCCCTGCTCCGACCGGAAGCCGGCGGCGCGGTTTGGGCCAGTGCCGAGACGGGAAGGAAGAGTAGAGACAGGGCCAAGGAAACGTAACGGTAGGTTATCATGAGCGGTTTGGTTGAGGAGGGATTGAGGTTCAGATGGAAAATACGGGAGCCATAAAACGCGCGGGGCTACGGCGTCACTGCGCGGGATTCTCCGCAGCGACATTGGCCGCTGGACGCAGGAGCAGTTCCGCTTTCACGTCGTCGACATAGGAGCCGGCAAACGTGACTGGCACCGCGGTCGGCTCGGGCTTGGTGCGGTTGATACGGATGTGCACGACGAGAAACCGGGTGGCCGTGGGCAGGGCCATGTTCACCGCGACACGTTCCCAGGTCGCAGAATCGAGATCGGTGCGCTCCTGCTGTTGCCCGCTGAGGCCGAGGTGGCCTTCATACCACGCCTTCCAGTTTTCGCCGCGGTAGGGACGTGGATCGCGGGCAAAGGCAAACAAGGTCACGCCGCCGGCCAACTCCTCCTCGGTCTCCGGTGCCACTTGGTTGAACCAGGCCTCGGCATGCGCGACCACTCGCCCAGATTCGATTTCGGCGCGATGCGCCGCGAGGTCGATCACCTGCAATTGGTCGCCGACATGGCTGAGCGGGGAATTCTCACCTTCCCAGTCGGAGCGCAAGAGCCGCAACATCCATGCACCGGTGCGGGGAACCAGACCTGCCTTCTCAGGCGCGAGCTCGGCGTGATCGCCGCTCCAAATCCTGAATTCCTGCGGGACGCCCCGATTACCGGGCGCCGCGCCCGTCTCGAAACTGTCGACGAGCAACTCGGCCAATACTGGTATCGGCTCGACTGCCGGAGGCAGGACGTAGGCCCAGACAACGGACGTAAGAACCGCGCCGGCGGCCAATCCCGTCACGAGCGGCAGACGTAAGCCGCGCAGCAAACCGCGATCGAGCCACGAAACCATCTTCCCCGCGCCGGGCTGCGGTCTGCTCGGCGTCATCGGTGCGGCGTAAGCACCGTCAGCCGCGAGTTCACGTAGGCGCACATCCGCCGCCGCCCACGAGCGCAACTCGGCCCGCGCTTCCGCGCTCTCGAGTAACACGGCGTTGAGGCGCGCCAGCTCCTCGCCTGAGATCGTGCCATCGAGATAAGCGAGGATCAGTTGGGAATGATCGGGGTTCATGATGATGCCTCTTGTTTCAGGGTGCCCTCGACGCAGCGCTGCACATCCACGCGGATGCGCCGCAACAATTGATACAGCCCATCGACGGTGCGTCCGGTCTGCGCCGCGACATCCTTGATCGCGGCCTCGGTCGCATAACATGCCAGCAGCAATTCACGCCGCTCGGCGGGCAGACGTTCCACACACACCTCCAGCGCCGCCATCTGCCGCGCCCGCAGCGGCGTTTCCCCGGCACCTTCGTCGGCGAGCTTGGCGATCACCGCCTCGTCGAGCACGAGCCGGTCGCGGGCCCGATCGCGCCGAAACCGCAGCGCCTCGTAGCGCGCAATCACGCAGGCCCAGCGGGGAAACGCTTCGGGCTCTCGGAGCTCGGAAAACTTGCGCCACGCCACCAACGCTACGTCCGGCATCAGCTCATCGACATCCGCCGCCCGCGAAACGAGCGACCGCAAGTAGCCGCGAATCACCGGCTCGTGACGCGCGAGCAATTGCATGAAGATTTCATGCGATTCACCAGGAGGAAGGGGCATCGGGGGTAACATGCAGACGCAGAGCGATTCATAAATAGACTCCCGGAATCCTGATAAACTGACGAATTTTTATAAAAAGGGACGAGTAAAAATTCGTCGGCATCGCCAATCGCCCTACCCTTCCGGTTTAGAACGTTATCCTGAGCTCGGCCAACCCCCTCAACCGCCGGCGCTCGCGCAATCTCCTCCACCTAAAACCGCTAAGCGTGCAGCGCTGAGCCGCCGAAATTTGGTAAGCGGTCGAACACGGCGCAGAGCTCGCGTGGTTTTTTGCCGCATTGGCGAGGGCCCAGCAGGGCCACCACCGGACTGCGTTTTGACCCGTTGCGGATCCGACGGAGGTAAACGGCCCGCTCAACCGTTCGTGAAATCTTGCTACGTCGTTGCCGTTGTTCACCCGGCGAATTGGGCTAACTCAGCGCGGATTCACCTCAAATACCTCGACGATCGCCACGCCCGGGCGAGCGGGCTGGCTGGGCAACAACTCAAATGGCTCCACGGTGACCGTGTAGTTTCCGGGCACGAGGTCGGCCATAATGCACGGTTCGCGGCGGTTACCGGGGGCAAAGCCCGTCGCGAAAATCTGCCGTTCGTTGTAGTAGGTCACGTCTGGCCGGAAGTCGTCCTGCACGCCGTTCACGCGGGCGGCGCCGGTGCTCCAATCGTCATTTTTCATGATCCGCTCGCCGGCGGAATTGAAGATTTCCATGGTGGGATCGTCCATGGCGCCGAGGCCAAACTTGGCCAGCGACGGACCTTGCACGCGGATAAGGATTCGCTTCGTCGGGCCGGCCCCCGCCTTGACGACAAAACCCGCGATCATCTTGCGATCACGGTCGGCGAAGCCGCGCGTCGAGAGACTCAGAAACCGGTTGTCCGTCGCCTCGGCTCCGTAGGCTTCCACGAGGGCGACGCCGGGCGCCGGGCCGGTCACGTTGATGGTGTAGTTACCGGGCGCGAGCGTGGTGAGCAGCGCGGCGTCGGCACTGCCGGCCACGAGGGGGAACGCGCCGGTCTGCGCCGCCGCCGCCGCGAGCGCCGCCGGGCCGGAGGCCGCTCCGATGGGCGTGCCCCAATCGTCGTTCACGCCGACGACGACGGGCGGATTCACGTCGACGTTGAACACCGTGAGGCGCGGATCGGCGAGGACCTCGGGAACGTTAAACGGCGCGGCCGCGAGCGCCGGGCCGGTGGCGCGAAGCAACACGCGCCGCGGGCCGGTGCCGCCGACCGCAAAGCCGGCGATGAGTTGCTGTTCGCCGAGGCCGCTAAAGGCGCGGGTCGCCACGTTGAGCAAGGTGCCGGTGTTGGAGGCGGCGCGGGTTTGCAGGCGAAAATTGGCGACCTCGAAGGCGCACTGGTCGATTGTCAGGGCATTATGCGCCTCGCCGGATTCCCCGGGCGGCACGCCCACCGGCACGCTAATCGGCGCGGGCGCGATCACATTGGGATTCGAGAAATAACCGACCCGCGTACCCGGCGCGTAGGCCATGATCGTGCGATAGGTAAGACCATCCTGACCGCGAAACCGGTGACCGAAGCTGTAAGGATAGGCTCCGTAGGAGAGCGCGCCGAGAGCGTTGCGGGCGTTGTTGCGGTCGTGGACACAGCCCAAGTTGTGCCCCAACTCGTGCGAGATCACTTCGGTGCCGGAGACGTAGGCGGATTCGACGACGGTGAAACCATAAAGCGGATTGGTGTTCTCGGCGGGTGCTTCGAGCACGTAGCCGAGGCCACTGCTCGATGAATCCAAGCGTTGCAGAATCAGGCACACCAGGTCGGCCCCGGCTTCATCGCGGATCGCGTGGATCTCGTCCATTTGACCATCGGTCGTCTTGCGGAGCGCATCCAAGGCCTCGCTCTGAACCGTCAGGCCGGTGCTGACCGATTCGTCGTAGCGCACTTCGGCGATGCGCACGAGCCGCACCCGGGCCGCGACTTGGCTGGCGGCGAGATCGCTGTTGGTTTTCGCCATGGCGTTGTCGAAAAGACTCTGCAGCGCGGCCGTGCGGGCCGCGCCCTTCAGCGTGGGCAACACGCTCTGGGTATGGGCAAACATCACATCGACGACGACGCCCGTACCCGCGCTGGCCGCACCTGCCGAGGGCGGCGCGAGCTCCGCGCCCGCCGGAGCCTCCGACCCCGTCGCCGCCGCGGTCGCCGCATTACGCCGGGCGAGCGTGAGCACCGCATCCGCGTCGAGGACCGGGCGTGGCGCATCGATCTGCGCACACGGCGGCACGAGTTCGTCGTCGATTTCGTAAAACTGCGACAACTCGGCGGTGGCCGCGCGCAGCGCATAGTTGCCCAACTCCACGTCTTGGATCGTGGCGTGGAGGAAGCCGTCGTTGTAAGAAAACAACGCCCGGCTCTGCGGCCGGCCCTCGATCGTGCCGATGCTCGTAAAGCGATCCGGCCCGAGCGTCGCGGTTTCGGCGATCAAGACCTTGAGCGTAGCGCCGCCGGGTAGCGGAACGTCGAGACGACCCTCGCCGGCCCGGGCCCAAAACGGCGACGATTTTCCCGATAACAGCTCCCGGTTGAGCCGCACGTAATGCATCGTCCGCGTCGGCGCCGGCAGCGCGCGGGTGAGCGCGGGCCCATCGGCCGGAGCCGCATAGCTGAACAGATTCCGCTCGCGGGCAGGCGAATTCACCACGGGCGCCGCTGTGATGATCCGAGGCTCGGACTCATTGGCTGCGGCCAAGGGCAGCTTCGCGGCTCTTTCTTTCGCCCTCGTGTTCGCTTCAACCGGCGCAGAACTGCGCGGCCCCGGCATCAGCGCCCACCAACCGCCGCCGCTGGCGATGAAGAGCAGAAGCAGAGGCCAGAGCGCCCGGCTCGGGTGACGACGTTCAAAACGCATCCCCCGAGTTCATACGGCGGCGACGATTTGGCAACGCGACTTCCCGCCAAAGCCGATCGCAGCTAAACGGCGCACATCGCCGCTATCCTTTTTGCCCGTAGCGGCCGAGGTCAGAAGGCCGCATGCGCCGCACTGCCCGCCCGCCCGCCACCTCACGACGTCGGCTCCAAGCAGTCTACCGCGATTCCCAGTCCCCGGAGCCAAGCTTCGTGAGGCAAAAATCGCGTCGAATGCTACAAACGCGTGAACGTAAAACTCTGCCGAAATTTTTTGAACACATTGAATGCCTCCGCGTCTTCCGCTCCGTAGTTCAAGGTTTGTTTGGTGTTAGGGTTAGGTTGAAGGCCGTCTAGGGGTAGACGGCCTTCTTTTTTTGCCCACCTTCAAGTCGCTGGTTGGTCCATCGCTTTTGCGGGAGTCGCTCAAGGGGATGGCCATCTCTCATACCAGCGTCACATGAGATTTGGACTTTTGTAGGCCGTCCGCTTGCGGACGCACCGAGCGCCTGCAAGCAGACTGCCTACGACGGAAAGTCTAAAAACCAAACGGCGCTGGTATGAGTGAGTTCGCCCGAAAGATACAAAAAAAGGCGGCCGAAATAATTCGGCCGCCTCGATTAGAAGCTAAGAATCTACGAAAGGCCGCTTAGAAGGTCTTGCGGATAGAAACGTAGAAGAAACGACCCGCCGGGCGAGATACGAAGCTTTGATCGTAACCAACGCTATCGTAATAGAGATGAGGCTCTTTATCTAATACGTTATCCACCCCGACCGTCAGCCGGGTATTCTCCGCAAATGGCACGAGGCCGGTGGGAATATCCCAGCCGTAGAAGCCATTGAATGTGTAATAAGATTCAACTTCATAACCGTCACGCACGTAGTCGCCGTAGGGGCCAACAAAATTTTGGGTGAGGCCCGCGCTGTGCTCCTTGCGAGTCCAAAGCACGCTGCTTTGAATTCGGACGCGAGGAAAGCCATCGCGCCCGGCAAGATTCGCCGGATTGCTCGTACGGGTGAAACCGTAGAACTTATTGTAGGAGGCGCTGCTACGGAGCGAGAATTGGCCGTAATCGGTCGTGCGCTTACGGTAATTCACCTCGATATCGTACCCCTCGACCTTTTGGAAGGCGAGGTTGAGCACGCCGTCGAGAATTGAAACAATGCGACCGGGCACAGTCACCGTCTGCCCAGGAGCAACCGGGGTCGTCGCGTTGTTCGGACCGCTCAACACGTTGATCGGGCTAGCAGTGGTATTGGTGTAGCTCTCGGTGCCGGGAGCGCGCGTAACCAAGCCGGCCGTGCCGCCGCCCACTTCGTTCTGGCGAATGAAGCCGGTGCCAGTCGTCGTGATGACGTTCTCTTGCTCGATGCGGAAATATGAGCTACCAAAAGAAAGGCCCTGCAATTTCTTGAAAGGAACTTCATAAACAAATCCGTATTGCATGCCTTTGGCGAGTTCCGGGGTGAGGTTTGCGTTACCACCGGCGCGAACGAGCCGCTGGGTGGAGGCACCGTCAAAGGGGTCGCCGGTGAGAGCTTGGGGACGACGAAGGTCCGGCAGACCGTTAGGGAGGGACTCGCGCACGCCGCCGAAGAGCTGGGGCAGGGTCGGAGCACGGAAGGCTTCGTTGTAAGTCGCGCGGAGCACGAGCGACTTGAACGGCTGGTAACGGATGCCGTAGTAGGGCTTCACGCCGGAATCGTAACCTTCGCTGAACTTCTCGAAGCGACCGGCCGCGGTGAGCGAGAGCGAGTGCAGGAACTTGACGGTGCCGGTCTTCACGAGCGGCGCGGTCAACTCCATGGCGACGGACTCAACCGTGCGACGAGCGTCGGTCGAATCGGCGAGCCTAACTTGGCCAATGATGTCATCCAGCTTGGTGGAGATGGCGTCGTTGGCTTCACCGAACTTCTCCTTGCGGGCCTCAAGCAAGAAAGCGCCGCCGAGCGTGCCGGTGGGCAATTCGTAGAGATCGCCGGAAACTTGGCCGCGCCAGAGATCGAGGGTCGAATACCCGCCCTTTTGGGTGGTCACACGGAAGGTATCGAGCGTCGACGTCGGGTTGCGATAGTTGGCCCCGCCGAAGATGTTGAGGGCGTCGGGGGTGCTCCGGGCGAGGGACGCGCGAAGGCGGCTCTCGGAAATCGCATTGGAGGTCACGTCGACCACCTTGTCATTGTCATACGAGTAGTAGGTGTCCCAGTTCCAGCGACTGCTGATCGTGCCCTTGACGCCCGCAACGAGGCGGTAGGAATCGTTGGTGATGTCGGCCTTACGCGGCCCGATATCGACGGGGCGGAAGTTAAAGTTCAGGTCCACGCCAAAGGGATTCCAATGGTTGGTCTTCGGCAGGAGGAGATTGTTGTCACCCGCAGTCGAGATCGGCGAGGGCGCCAGCTCGATGTGTGATTTGTTCTGCTGGAACGCCGTCTCGAGGTAGAGGCTGGTGTTCGTGGTCAGATCGTAGCGGAACGTGGTGTTGATACCCGTGCGCAAGGTCTCCGGGGTGAGCCAAACAAACTCTTGGAAATTATAGAGATTGGAAGGATCGCCACCGGGCGAAAGCCGCTGCGCTTCATAGGTCGCAGCCGCAGCCGCATTAAACGCGCCGCCGGTGCCAATCCTCGAAGGGCTGGTGAAGCTCGGTGTCGCCGAAGCCAAGGTGCCGGCGACAGCGCCACCGGTTCCGGGCAGACGGGTGATCGGGGTTCCCAGAGCCAAGCCGGGGATATTCACACCGTTTACGCCGTTGACTTGGCCAGCGGCGAAGCCCGACAGGCTCACGCGAGCTTGAGGACCGGTGCCAGAACGGAGGTCGAAATAGCCAGCCTGTGAATCAGCGACGTAGTCGCCTCCCAACGCGGCGAAGCGTTTGGTCAGATCTGCCGTCTTTGCAAAAGAGGTGTCAGAGGCCTTGAGCGCTCCGCGCTCGAAAACCGAGATGCCTACCGTGGCGCTGGCCTTGCCGCTGGAAGCACCGCCGAAGAACGAGAAGGACTTCTCGCTAACGTCCGTGTTGAAAGAGTTGCCGTAGCTGAGACCAACCTCAGCGCCGGTGTAATCTTTGCGGAGGATGATGTTAACGACGCCTGAAGTGGCATCAGCGCCGTAGATGGCAGAGGCACCGTCTTTGAGGACTTCAATGCGCTCAACCATGGCGATCGGGAAACGATTGAGGTCAACAAAGACCGTGCCGCCCGAGTTATTACCGGTCGGGGCGACCCGACGGCCGTTGACGATGATCAAGGTGTTATTCGCGCCAAGACCCCGAAGGTCGAGAGCCGTGGAGCCACGAACGGATGCCGTGGTGCCTCCCTCGTTGATTCCGATTTGACCCGCCTCGGGGAGATCGCGAAGCAAGTCGGTCAAATTGGTGCGACCGGTGGCGTCGATCTCTTGACGCGAGATCATTTTGATCGGCGACGGGCCCTCAAGGTCGACCCGCTTAATGTTCGAGCCCGTAACCTCGAATTTCTCGAGTTTCTGGGGAGCGGAGTTACCGGCGGTGGTAGTCTCCACGACGGGCTTCACCGTCGTTTGCGCGACCAAAAGGCCGGCACCGAGGAAAGAAGCAGTCGTGAGGCGCAAGGCCGCAGAAGCGGCAGCGGACATCGATTTGTTCATAGCAGTTGTGTGGGTTGGGTTGGTTCCGGAGCCGCGGTTTTGACGCGGTTCCGTTTAGATAACTCTCCAGCCTTAGGTCAGCCGGTGCATTTTGGCAACGCGAATTTTCAAGAACGTAACCTTCATACATCTGGCTACCGGGGTTGACTCGTTGGACAAATCCGCCTGATTTCGCCAAAATATTTGTTCATGAGAACCCCTCGCTTCCTCCTACTGTTGCTCCTTTCAATCACCGGCCTTCAGGCCACGCCGGCTCCGCTCATCCCGCTGGACACCCTCTTCGCCGAGGCCGACATGACCTCTGTCGCCATCTCCCCCACCGGCCGTTACCTCACGTGGCTCGCGCCGAAAAATCAGCGCATCAACCTCGCCATCATGGACCGCGAGACCAAACAGGTCCGCTGGCTCACCAACATGAAAGAGGAGAGTATCACCGCCTACCAATGGGTGAAGAAAGACCGCATCCTCTTCGCCCAACAATGGGGTGGCCGTGAACAATACGGCATGTTCGCGTGCGATCCCGACGGTGGAAATCTGGTGGTCATCAACAAGCTCGAGCGGGTCGAAGCCAACGCCGAGGGCGCCGGCCAAGCCGACGCCCCCAGCAGCGAACGCGATTTACCGAAGAACCTCATCAGCACGCTGCCAAAAGATCCGGATCACATCCTCATGAACCGCATCCGGGGCAGCTCTTTCCTCGGGGACGTCGTGAAGGTCAATATCCGCAACGGCAAAGAAACCATCGAAGAGCGCAACTACATCAATGCCCGCGCTTGGATCGCTGACCGTAACGGCGTCGTCCGCGTCGCCATCTGCACCGATTTCGAAGAACCCATCCGCGTCAAATACCGCTCCACCGCCAAGAGCGAGTGGCGCACCATCGGCGAATTCTCGAAGGAAACGTCTCTCTTCTTGGAGGAAGCCGCTCCGATTGAACCCCACTGGCGCCCCAGCGTTTTCGCGAAGGACAACCGCACCCTTTATGTAAAAACCTTTATGGAGCACGACAAGTCCGCGCTCCGCACCCTCGACCCCGAGACCGG
>CAMBRG010000026.1 GCA_945869845.1 Opitutus sp. GAS368
CGCTCTGGAAAATCCGCGCCACGCGCTCCGCCGCCGCGGTGGCGAAGGCCGTCGCCAAGCTCCGCGTTTACGCGATCTCCGATCAGGACGATTCCGGTCCGTGGCTGCGCAAGGAATTCCCCGACCTCTTCTACATCGTCAGCCCAGGCTTCAACGGCGGCGGCGCCTACCATCACGCGACCTGGAGCGGTATCAGCGGAGACAATTTCCACGCCCGCTGCGACGGCGCCGATTTTTCGCTCGTCACCAACGAGTGGCTTGACCGCAACATCCGCAAGAAAGGCCCGCTCGGCGCCGAATATCCCCATTGGGAATTTCTCATGGAAGGCGACACGCCGTCCTTTCTCGGGTTGATCAACAACGGTCTCAACGTGCCGGAGCGCCCCGACTTCGGCGGCTGGGGTGGCCGCTACGAGCTCTACACGCCGCGCCTCATGAAGTGGCACCTTTACGCCGAGACGCGTCCGATCTACACTGACGCCGACGACGAAGTGCTGGGTCACGATAATCGCTGGCACGACGACAACCACGCCACGATCTGGCGCTGGCGCGAGGCCTACCAAAACGATTTCGCCGCGCGCATGGATTGGACGATCAAAGCCTACAAGGAAGCCAACCATCCGCCGGTGCCGCAGCTCGCGCACGCCGCCCGACTCACCGCGAAGCCCGGCCAGCGCATCGACCTCAGCGCCGAAGGTACGACCGATCCCGACGGCGACGCGGTCAGCTACGAGTGGTTCTACTACAACGAAGCCGGCACCTTTCCGCTCTCGAGCGCGCGCTCAGGCCAGCCGCTCGAAATCAAAAACTTTGATCAACCGAAAGCGTGGTTCACCGTGCCGACGACGCGCGTGATGGCCCCCGGCACCGGCGAGATGCACATCATCCTCCGCGTTACCGATCACGGCATTCCGCGCCTCACGCGCTACCAACGCGTGATCGTGAACGTGGTGCCCTGAGCCGCTTTCTCCCTGCTCGCGATGCTCCTGTTTTTATCGCTGGCTGCTTGCCCTCGTTGCCCTGACCTCCTTCCGACCGGTGCCGGCTGAACCTTATTATCCCATCACAAAAGCCTCGTTCGGCGGGAGAATTCCCCGTCTCATTTTGCTACCATCCATCCCCGCGACGAACTGCTCCTGATTCCCTTTCGTTCCCCGCCTCCATTCTCCTTTTATGTCCACTCCCCGCACCGTCCTCGGTGTCATTATCGGCAACCGCGATTTCTTCCCCGACAAGCTCGTCGGCGAAGCCCGCGCCGACCTCGTCAAACTGTTCGCCGAACTCGGCGTCGATGCCGTGATGCTCGACCCCGCCGAGACCAAACTCGGTGGCGTCGAGACGCACGGCGACGCGCGCAAGTGCTCCGAGCTCTTTAGGAAAAATCGCGATCGCATTTCCGGCGTGCTCGTGTGTCTGCCGAACTTCGGCGATGAGAAAGGCGTGGCCGACACGCTGAAACTCGCGGGCCTCAACGTCCCCGTTCTCGTGCAGGGTTATCCCGACGATCTCGACCGCCTCGATGTCATTCGTCGCCGCGACGCCTTCTGCGGCAAAATTTCCGTCTGCAACAATCTCCGCCAAGCCGGGATCGCCTACACGCTCACGACGAAACACGTCGTGCATCCGCTCGACGCCTCGTTCCGCGCCGACCTGCAAAACTTCATCGCCGTGGCCCGCGTCGTGCAGGGCCTGCGCAAGGTCCGCATCGGCGCCGTCGGCGCGCGTCCCGGCGCCTTCAACACGGTGCGCTACTCGGAAAAAATCCTCGAGCGCCACGGCATCTCGGTCACCACGGTCGATCTCTCCGAAATCCTCGGCGCCGCCGCGAAACTTGGCGAGGCCGACAAGCGCGTCGTCGCCAAAATCGACGAGATCAAAGCCTACGCCAACGCCACCGCCGTCCCGCCCGCCAAGCTCGTTCAGATGGCGCGTCTCGGTCTCGTGCTCGACGACTTCGTCGCGGCGAACCACCTCGATGCGACCGCGATCCAATGCTGGACCTCCGTGCAGGCCAACCACGGCTGCAACGTCTGCACCTCGATGAGCATGATGAGCGAGAATTTCATGCCCAGCGCGTGCGAGGTCGATGTCACCGGCGTACTCACAATGTATGCGATGCAGCTCGCGTCCTCGACGCCCAGCGCCCTCGTCGATTGGAACAACAACTACGGCACCGATCCCGACAAGTGCGTGCTCTTCCACTGCGGCAATTGGGCGAAGTCTTTTCTGCCCGACATCAAAATCCTCAACGCTCCCATCCTCGGCTCCACGCTCGGCGTCGAGAACACCTGGGGCGCTCTCGACGGCCGCACGCCCGCCACACCGCTCACCTACGGCCGCATCACGACGGACGACACCGCGGGCAAAATTCGCACCTACGTCGGACAGGGCGAACTGACCAACGACGAACTTAAAACCTTCGGCAACCGCGCCGTCGCCCGCGTACCGAAGCTCCAGAAACTCATGCACCACGTCTGCCGCGAGGGCTTTGAGCATCACGTCGTGATGAATTCCTCGCACACCGCCGGGATTCTCGCGGAAGCCTTCGAACGTTACCTCGGCTGGGAAGTTTACCATCACGAAGCCCCGCACGACTAACATGCCGACCGACCGCGAGCTCGCGCTCAAATCCCTCCACTACCGGCGCAGCGTGCTGCGTTGGATCAAGCATGCCGGGGCCGGCCACACCGGGGGCAGTCTCTCGTGCGTGGATATTTTAAACGTCCTCTACAACCGCGTCCTCCGGGTCTCGCCGGTGACGTTCACGGACCCGAACCGCGACCGCTACATCCAGAGCAAGGGACACTCCGTCGAGGCGCTTTTCGTCGTGCTCGCCGACCGGGGGTTTTTCCCCGAGTCGGATCTCGAAACGCTTTGCGGCTATCAATCCGATTACGTCGGCCACCCGACGCGCCACGTCGCTGGCGTCGAGCAAAACACGGGCGCGCTCGGTCACGGCCTGCCCATCGCCGTCGGCACCGCGCTGGCAAGCAAGCTCGACGATGCGGGCTTCCGCGCCTTCACGCTGCTCGGCGACGGTGAACTCGCCGAAGGCTCGAACTGGGAAGGCGCGCTCGCCGGTGCCCATTACAAATTGGACAACCTCACCGCCATCATCGATTGCAACACGCTGCAGATCACCGGCCGCACCAAGGACGTGATGAACCACGAACCGCTCGCCGAAAAATGGTCCGCCTTTGGCTGGGCCGTGCGCACGGTGGACGGTCACGATCTCGCCGCACTCACCGCCGCTTTGGAAAAACCTCTCGAGCCCGGCAAACCGTCCTGCGTCATCGCGCGCACGATCAAAGGCAAAGGCATCAGTTTTATGGAAGATGTCGGCAAATGGCACCACGGTGTGCCGAGCGACGACGAGTTCACCCGCGCCAACGCCGAGCTCGACGCTGCGATCGCGAAGCTCTCCGGAGGGGCCGCATGAGCGCGCCCGCCCCGTCAATGTATTCTCCGTCGGCGAAAGCGGTCGCGGAAAAACTCGGCCTGAAAATGGGCCGCGCGAACCTCGAAGAATTTGCCGACACGCTGCTCGCGCTGGCGAAAGCCGACCGCCATATCCTCGCCGTCACCAGCGATTCGCGCGGCTCCGGCAAGCTCGGGCCGTTCGGCCAGGCGTTGCCCAAGCAGATCGTCGAAGTGGGCATCGCCGAGCAAAACCTCGTCGGCATCGCGGCGGGTCTTGGCTCCTGCGGAAAAAATGTCTTCGCGGTTTCGCCGGCGTGTTTCCTCACCGCGCGTTCGCTGGAGCAGGTGAAAAACGATATCTGTTACTCCGATCATCCGGTGACGATTGTCGGCATCAGTTCCGGCGTCAGCTACGGTGCGCTCGGCACGACGCATCATTCGTTGCACGACTTTGCCGTCATGCGCGCGATCAACAATCTCTCGATTGTCGTCCCCGCGGATAACTTTGAGACCCGCGAGGCCGTAAAAGCCGCCGCCGCGTCGCAGACTCCCGTCTATCTCCGCTTCGGCAAGACCCCGCTTTATAATCTCCCTGCTGCCGACTCCCGGCCTTTTGCGATGGGCCAAGCGCGGGTGCTGCGCGAGGGATCCGACGTCGCGTTTTTGGCCACGGGTGAAACGGTGATCCACGCGTTGCTCGCCGCCGCGCACCTCGAATCGACCGCCGGTTTGAAGTCGCGCGTCGTAAGCCTGCCGACCTTGAAGCCGCTCGACTCCGCCGCCGTCCTCGCCGCCGCGCGGGAATGCCGGGCCATCATCACGGCGGAAGAGCACATGGTGAACGGCGGTCTCGGTGAAGCCGTGGCGGGCGTCATCGCCCAAGCCGGTATCGGCACGCGGTTCAAGATCGTCGGGATTCCCGATGAATACACCGCGACGGGCAGTCAGGCGGATATTTTCCGCCACTATGGTCTGACGATGGAAGGGCTGGCGGCCACCGCGTTGGAACTGCGGGGACGTACCTGAGTCATGGCGCTGTTTCTCGCTCTCGATCAAAGCACCTCGGCGACGAAGGCTTTGCTTTTCGACCTAGAGGGCCGCGCCCTTGACCGCGAGGCGCGGGAGCACCGTCAGCATTATCCGCAGCCGGGTTGGGTCGAACATGACGCGGAGGAAATTTGGCAAAACTCCCTCGCCGTGCTGGTCGATTTGGTGGGCCGCCACCTCGCCCGGCGCGAGGAGATCGTTTCGCTTAGCCTGAGCAACCAACGCGAAACGATCGTCGTTTTTGATCGCGCCACCGGTTGCCCGCTGCATCCGGCACTCGTGTGGCAGGATCGCCGGGGCGATGCACTCTGCGCCGAGCACGCCGCCGCCGGCCGCGGGCCCTTGGTTCACCGCAAGACCGGACTAAAGATCGACGGCTATTTCTCGGCGTCGAAGTTGCAGTGGCTCGTGCAGCAACGTCCGGATTTGCAGGCGAAGCTGGCCGACGGTTCCGCGCTCATCGGCACGATCGACACCTACCTTATTTACCGGCTCACCGGCGGAAGTGTTTTTGCGACCGACGCCACCAACGCCAGCCGCACGTTGCTTTATAACATCACGGATCTGGCCTGGGACGAGGAGCTCTGCGCGTTGTGGGAGGTGCCGCGGTGCGCTTTGGCGGAGGTGCGGGACTGCTCCGCGCACTTCGGTGAAACGACGCTGGGCGGCGCGCTCGCGCGGCCGATTGCTCTTTGCGGGGTCATGGGTGACTCGCAGGCCTCTCTCTTCGCCCAGCGCTGCTTCGCGCCCGGCGCGACCAAAGTGACGTTTGGCACCGGCTCGTCGCTGTTGATGACAATCGGGAGCCAGCCGCGGCTCTCGGACTCGGGCGTGTTGACGGCGCTGGCGTGGGTCCATGGCGGCGTGCCGACCTACGCGTTTGAAGGGATCATCATTTCATCGGCATCGACGCTCACCTGGTTGCGGGACCAAATCGGCCTCGCGCCTGACGTTTCTGCCATCGAGCGGCTCGCGATCGCGGCGGGCGACAACGGCGGGGTTTATCTCGTGCCGGCATTCACCGGTCTCGGTTTGCCGCATTGGAACTCCGCCGTGCGGGCGGCCATCGTCGGGCTGTCGTCGCACAGCGATCGCCGGCACCTCGCACGCGCGGCCTTCGAGTCGATTGCCTTTCAGTTGGGCGATGCGCTGGATGCCCTCCGCGCCGAGGCGCGGGTGCAGCACGCCGTGCTCCGGGCCGACGGCGGACCCACGGCCAGCGGGTTTTTGATGCAGCTGTGCGCCGATATTGCCGGAGTGGAGTTAAGCGTCCCGGATTTGGCGGACTGTTCCCCGTATGGTGCGGTGCTGGCCGGGCAGTTGGGGCAACGCTGTTACGGTTCGCTGGACGAGATCGTCGCGCTCGGCCGGGCCGAGACTGTTTACCGGCCTGCAATGCCCGCGGAGCACGTCGCGGCGCTCCGGTCCGGGTGGAATCGCAGCGTGCACCAGATTTCCGGATGAATCGCAACGGCAACGCAACGTTGGGACCGGCGGGCGGGGTGGATAATCTTACGGTCCGGCGCGATTCTTCTGAAACTTGGGTCTTGCCGCGCGGCGAATCCAGCCGGTGCGGGCCGTCGGTTTGGCTCGGTGGTGGTTTTCGCCTAGCCTTCCTCCGAATTCCTCTCTTTTTCAGTAGAAGGACAGCTGTCCTTCATTATACCCCGAATTCGGTCGAATCCCTGTAGACCTAGGGTCCTGCCAACCTCCCAACCCATCATGAACCTGCCTCAAACTACAAAACGCCGGCTGCTCCGCTTGATCGGAGTGCCCGTCTGTCTGATCACCCTCCTCGCCCCGTGTGCTCGCGCCCAAGTTGCGCCGGTTGCCACCACCGATGCCGGGGTCCTCGCCAAAAATGACGTCAACCGCAACGGCAGACTCGATCCCGAAGAGTTGGCCGCGATGGACGCCGCGCAAAAGTCATCCACGCCCGTCCCCGAGCTGGCCCGAAGGCCCGCGGCGGAAGAAACTCTCGTCCTGTCGCCGTTCGAAGTTGTTTCCGAGAACAAGGGTTATTTCTCCGCCAACTCGATGTCGGGCACGCGCATGAACTCGAAAATCGAGGACCTCGGCCAGTCGATCACCGTGATGACCAAGGAGCAGATGGTCGACTTCGCGATGCTCGATATCAACGACGTGTTCGATTACATGGCGAGCACCGAGGGTACGGGTTCCTACTCCCAGTTTGATACCGACCGCACGGGTGCCGTCGTCGATCAGGTGAGTCTGAATCCGAACAACGCCAATCGCGTGCGCGGCATCGGCAACGCCAACATTGCGTTCAACAACATCGCTACGACCGGTCGCGTGCCGGTCGATCCGCTCTGGATGGACTCCCTCGAGCTGAGCCGCGGGCCAAACGCCAACATCTTCGGCTTGGGCAACGCTTCCGGCACCGTCAACCAAGTGCCGGCGACCGCCAATCTGACGCGCGACTTCTCCCGCGTGGAGCTCCGCGGAGACAGCTACGACGGTTGGCGCGTCTCGCTCGATGTGAACCGCAGGATCATGAAGAACAAGCTGTCGGTGCGGGCGAGCTACGCCAACCAGCACACGGGGTTCATCCGCAAACCCGCGGGCGAAGACGCCCGTCGGCTCAGCTTTCAGGTCAAGTTCCAGCCCTTCAAAAACACCACGTTGTCGGCTTCCTGGTATGGTTACAAAAACGCGGCGGTGCGGCCAAATTTCACGACTCCCCGCGATCATTTCACGGATTGGCGTAAGGCCGGCCGGCCGGGTTGGAATCCCGTCACTGGCCTGATCACCCTCGGCAACGGCCAAGTTTACGGCAGCGGCAACGTCCTTGGCTCCACCACGCCTTATACGGTCGCGCCGACCAACTTCATCACCGGTGGTCCGGAAAATCGCTCGATTTTCCAGATCGGCGCCCCGGGCCAAACGCCTTATTGGGCGATGACGCGTTACACCAACGCGACCGCGACCAACGGCACGGCCGTATTTGCGACGACCGATCCGTTTGCGGCCTCCCAAACCGGGATCGGTCTTTTGACCACGGGTGCCTCCGAAACCTACACCGCCACGCAGCAGCCCCTTTATAATTCCGTGGCCCGGCCGATCAGCGACCGCTCCATCTACGATTGGAACCGCATCAATCTTGCGGGCAACAGCAAGGCTTGGGACGACGTTGATACCTATCTCGCCCAGCTCGACCAATTCATCCTCAACACGCCCAAGCATACCTTGGCGGCTCAGGTCACCTTCTTGCGGGAGGATGCCAAGCGGCTGGAGAATCAACCGATGGGGCCGGCGAGCGTTAACAGCAACGTGGGCCAACTCCAAGTCGACGTGAACCAAGTCAACTTGGACGGCTCCCCCAATCCCTACTTTGGCCGGCCCTACCTGAGGAGCAACGAACCCTTCCTCCGCGACCGGCCTTGGTTGTGGGAGACCACCCGCGCCCAGGGCGTCTATCGGCTCGATTTCTCCCAAGACCGGGGTTGGAGCAGGTGGTTAGGCACGCAGCAGATTCTCGGCTATTACGAGTACAAGGATCAGCAGAATCGCCAATACACCTATCGGCATTCTGCGTTGGGCCTCGATAAGGCTTGGCAGCAAAAATACGCCGCCCTCAACACACCCTTGGGCAACCGCACCCAGCAATCCATCCCTGACCCAAGATATCCGATCGCGCCCGGCAACTATGCCCGGGTGAACGAGCAGTACTACGTCGGCAACACCGTCGGCGGTGGCATTGAATACGCCCCGAGCTTTTTCCCGGAAGGGGTGAGCGTGCCCTACGTCTGGGGACCTGCCTCGGGCGCGATGATCAGAGACGTGTCGGCCATCGGCTTCACCCCGAGCCCCGATGCGGGCGGCGGCGGTGCGAGCGTCCAAACCATCATCAAGACCAAGGGCGGCGTGCTTCAGAGCACTTTCCTCGAGGGCAAACTGGTCGCAACCTTCGGCCTGCGTGAGGACGCCGTGTTCGACCATAACGCCCCTTTGGCCACGTTGACTCGCGATCTGCGGGCTTATGACTTCGCGGCGTCCGACAAATGGTTGCCCGGTTGGCGTCAGGCCAAGGGCAAGACGGAGTCTCTCTCGCTCGTGGCCCGTCCGTTCCGGGACCTCGGCTTCCTCAAAACCGCGGTCAATGGCGGCAACGGGATCAGCCGGTTCATGGCCGAAGCGGTCAGCAGCCTCAGCCTCACCTATAACACCTCGGATAACTTCATCGCGCAGGGTCCGGCCTTCGACCTGTTCCTCAAGCCGCTGCCCAATCAAACCGGCACGAGCAAGGATATGGGGCTTTGGATGACCATGCTGGATGGGAAACTCTCGGTCCGCTATAATCGGTTTAACACCAAGCAGCTCAACTTGCGCAATGGCGACATCACCACGATGGCCCAGCGCGTTCTACGGTATGAGGGCTTGGTCGCGACCGATGCCTGGAATCTGCGGACCCAAACCACCGCGTGGTTGAACGGCCTCGGCACCGGTGGGGTCGCCACCAACGAGCAGATCGCCGCCGCGATCAAGATGCCCGTGGCCCAATATAACGGTTTGCAGGCCATCGTCGCCAACAACACCTACGCCGCGGTGATGGACGCGGCGTCCAAGGGCGACGAACTCGAGATCAACTTCAACCCCACCAAGAATTGGACCGTCAGCGCGTCGGTCACCAAGACCGAGGCGATCAACACGGCGGTGGGCTCCGCGGTCGACGACTACATCGCGGCGCGTCTGCCGATCTGGACCACCCTCGAGGACCCGCGCTTCACCCGGACCACGCAGACCATCAACGGCGTGACCACGGCGATTACGCCCAACAATTTGCCCGTCGGGCCCACCGGCAATCTGCTCTGGTGGAATATCCTCGGCACCCCGTTCAGCACGGTGGCCGGTTACAACGCGACCAACTCGGCTGCGACGAACTTCGCGTCGAACGTCGATGCGCCGATGGCCGTCTTCCGCGCTTTGATCGGACGTCCCCGTCCCCAAGTCCGCAAATACTCCACCAAGTTTAACACCAAACTCAATCTGGCGAGTATCTCGGACCACAGAATCCTGAAGTCCATGAGCGTGGGCGGCTCGTTGCGCTGGAGCGACCAGGGGTCCATCGGCTTCTACGGCCTTGGTTATGATCCCGCCAAAGACCTCACCCTCCCGGCGAACCGGATCCTGCAACTGGATCCAAACCGGCCGATCTACTCGCCGTCCGAAACGTATGTGGACCTCTTCGTCAGCTACCGGACCAAGCTGTTCGGCGACCGAATCCGGGCGAACTTCCAACTCAACGTGAAGAACGTGCAAGAGAGCGGCGGCAGGTTGCAGGCAACCGGGGCATTTTTTGACGGCAGGGCTTCGACTTACCGCATCGTCGATCCACGACAGTTCATTCTGTCCGCCTCGTTCGATCTCTAACCGTCGTCCGGCGCCCGGCTCAACCGGCCGTTGCGCATTTGGCCGGGACTTCGCCGTCACTCGCAAGAGCGACGGCGATTTTTTTGCCCCATGGTATCAAGCCCGTCCGCTCCTGCCGCCCTCGGCCCGCCGCGGGGGCGGCTGGCTTGGGGTTATACCAGCGCCGTTTAGTTTTTAGACTTTCCGTCGTAGGCAGCCTGCTTGCAGGCGCTCGGTGCGTGCGCCAGCGGACGGCCGACAAAAGTCCAAATCTTATGAGACGTTGGTCTAAAAACGCAGTTGAACCACGGATAGACCCGAATGGACCCGGATACCAAACCGCTGGGAGCAGCGAAGGACTCATTGTAGGGCCTCACCTTGCGTGAGGCCGTTTCTCCGGCTTTATCCGGATTAATTCGTGTCCATTCGTGTCCATTCGCGGTTAAAAACTTGGAGGGTTGGGCTGCGGCGGATTCAAGGTTGAGGTCGTCTCGGCCGGCGGCTCGCCGGTGGCCAAAATTGCGGTGCAAGAAATTGACGAACCCGGAAAGGGCCGTTTGCTACCGGAGATGCCCTCGACCTCTTATCTCAAAGCCGGTGTATCGATCACCTGCGCAGCGGCGTTTTTCGGCGGGATGTGGTCGCTGCGGGCGGAGTCGGTTCCGGCGGCCCCAGCCCCGGCACCTGCAGCGGAGTTCGCGGTGATCACCCAACCCGAAATGGAGGACGGCTACTTGAAGATCGGTTTCGACCGACTGGCGGGGTTCAAGTTTGTCCCGCCTGAATTTGATCCGGCGGCCAACCCCAACGTGACCCCGCCGACGGGTAACGAGCAGATCCCGGACATCGTGAAGGGTTGGAACGGGAAGAAGGCCGTGGTCACGGGCTTCATGCTGCCGACCAAATTGGAAAAGGGAAAATGCACCGAGTTTTTGCTGATGATCAGCCAGATGGCCTGCTGCTTCGGTGCGACGCCCAACATCAATGATTGGATCGTGGTGCGGATTCCGCAGGGCGTGCCGGTGATGATGGATGTGCCGGTATCGTTCTACGGTGTGCTCAAGGTCGGCGCGACGTTTGAGAACGGCTACCTCACCGGCATCTACGAACTCGAAGGCGAGCGGATGGGCGAAGTAAAAGGCTGAGCGATTCAGCGCGAGATATCGCGCTGGGTGAGAATCTTGAAGCCGCGGTTGCCGAGGGCCTGACTGGCGGTGTCGGCGTCTTCGCAGCTGATCGCGAGGGCGGAGCGGCCCTCGGGGCGTTTGATGAAACTGTAAACGTAGTGAATGTTGATCTCGGCTTCGAGCAGGGCGGATAGCACGCCCTTCAGTTCGGATTCGTCACCGATTTCGACGGCGAGGATCGCGCACTCGGTGTAAGGAAAATCGTTGTTCACCATCAGTTCGCGGGCCTTCGAAGGATCGTCGACGACCAACCGCACGATCGTGCTGTCGGTAGAATCGAGCATGGTGATGGCCATAACGTGGACCTCGTTACCCTTCAGGACGGCGGTGAGTTCGTGCAGGCGACCGACGCGGTTCTCGACGAAGACGGAGAACTGGTGCACGGGATCGGTGGCGGCGAGGATGCTGGAATCGGCCATGGTGACGGTGGGAAAACGCCGGAAATTGAGGCCGGTCTGGGGAGTGGTCAACTCGCGCGTTGAGATCGCGGGCTGCTCTGCAATCGTGCTGGGGCGATGTCCTCAGTTTTACCCCCGCACCATGCCGTCACCCAGCGCCGCGCCCGCGCGAGCGCGGCGTTGGTGCTGCGCGGGATCGCGCTGAATGCGACGCTCGCGGCGGTGAAGTTTGCCGGCGGGGTTTTTGGCCACACCTATGCGTTGATCGCGGACGGTGCCGAGTCGTTGATCGACATCCTTTCGTCGCTGTTGGTGTGGGCGGGGTTTCGCGTGGCGGCGCGGCCGCCGGATGCGAATCACCCGTTTGGCCACGGCAAAGCCGAACCCTTGGCGGCGCTCGCGGTGGCGGTGTTCATTTTTGCGATCGCGGGCTGGATCGGTTGGAGCGCGATCCGGGAAATTTTGACGCCGCACCAAGGGCCGCATTGGGCGACCTTGCCCTTGCTGGCAGGCGTGGTGGCGGTGAAGCTTTGGTTCTCGCGCAGGCTGGCCCGGGCGAGTGAGGAGGCGGGCAGCACGGGACTCCAAGTCGAGGCGCTCCATCATTATTCGGATGCGGTTACCTCGGCGGCGGCGTTTGTCGGGATCGGGATCGCCGTGTGGGGCGGGCCGGGTTATGAGACGGCGGATGATTGGGCGGCGCTGTTGGCGTGCGCGGTGATTTTGTTCAACGGCGTCCTGATGTTTAACCGGGCGCTGGCGGATGTGATGGACACGGCGGTGTCGCCGGCGTTCGAGAGCGAGGTGCGGACCGTGGCTCTCGCGGTGCCGGGCGTCGCTGCGCTCGATAAATGCCGGGTGCGCAAAAGCGGGCTGAGCCATCTCGTCGATATCCAGGTACGGGTGGACGGTGAACTCTCGGTGCGGGCCGGACACGACATCGCCCACGCGGTAAAAGATGCGCTGCTCGCCTCGGCGCCGCACGCGATCAGCGATGTGTCCGTCCACATCGAGCCCGTTAAGTGAACGGCGGGAAACGGTCGCGGGACGGTTTAAATCAGGGGTGGAAATTTCTAAGAGCCGGCCCTTTACTCGCCCGCTTCGCCGGTTGTTTTCTTCCTCTTTCCCCGATGAACCCGTTATTTTCTTGGCCCCCGATCGCCGACGAATCTCGCGGCAAGCAGGGCGGCACGGTGAGCGCCAAGGGCCGCAGCTTCCAACTGGAGATTTCGAAGAAGCTCTAGCCGGTCCGCAATCGCGGCGCTCGCCCCCGGTTGCCTTTCTTCGATTTAATCCCTTATTTTTTCAAACCTGACCTGCCAACAACCCGAACGACCCCTATGAACCCACTGCCTGAACTGCGCCGCTGCGTCGCGCTCACCCTCGCGCTTGCGATCTCCGCCTATGCCCAAGTTGCCCCTGCGCCGGCCCCAACCGAGGAGAAAGTGACCCTAGAGGCCTTCACTGTCACCGGCTCCAATATCAAGCGATTGGACGTTGAGAAAGTCCTCCCGGTCACCGTCCTCGCGGCGGCCGACCTCGAAATCCGCGACGCGTCGCAGCCCTCCGAGTTGCTCACGGCGTTGCCTCAAGTCACCGGCCTTCCGGGCAACGAGACCGCCACGCTCGGTGCCACCGCGCGCGGCGACAACGCCAGCGTCTCGCTCCGCGGCATCGCCTCGGGCAACACCCTGCTCCTGCTCAATGGTCGCCGCCTCGTGCCGCACCCGATCAGCCAAAACGAGGCCAGCGTCCCCACGCTCTCGACCAATGTGAACACTCTGCCGAACCGCGGCCTCGAGCGCGTGGAAATCCTCCGCGACGGCGCGTCGTCCATCTACGGCACCGATGCCGTCGCGGGCGTCGTGAACTACGTCACCGCAAAAAATTTCCGCGGCACCGAGCTCTCGCTCCGCTACGGCGAGACGCGCTACGGCGACGGCGGCGAATACCGCGCCACGCTCACCCACGGTCTCAACTTCGCCAAAGGAAAGGGCCGCGCGATGATCACCGCCGACTTCTACAGCCGCGAGGCGATGTATGCCCGCGACCGCGCATTCTCCGCCGAATCCGATCTCAGTTATCGCGCGCCGGCACCGTGGAACGTCTCGACCAACACGACTTTTAATCTTCGCTCCGCCACGACCCAGTTCGGTAACTACCTGCTCGGTAGCGTGACGGGCACCGATGCGTTTGGCCAAGTCTCGACCTTTGCCGGCGCGCGTCCGGCCGGTGTGCCCGCGACGCTCGCGGCGGCCAGCGGGGCGTTTTTCCTCGTGCCCAACGGTTCCGGCGGAGCCGCCTTCGCCACCGCCACCCCGAGCCGCGCCGGGGTCACGCAAACCTACTATTGGAACAATAATGAATATCGCGTGATTCAGCCTGAGTCCAACCGCACCAATGTTTTCGCAAGCGGTGAATTCGACATTAACGACCGCATCACCGCCTTTGCCGATGCCAGCCTCTATCAGGCGCAATCCGTCACTTACCGGGAGTCCGATGGCATCACGCAGAGCACGGACGGTTTCATCATCGTGCCCGCAACGAATCCCTACAATCCGTTCGGCACCCGCTTCTGGTCTCTGACCGGAGCCCCCAATGCCGACGGCTCCGCCCGCCTCACGGGCACGCCCTCGGCGGTTTCGATCACGAACAAACGTCTCTCCGATCTCGCGACCCGCACCGACTTCGTTGATACCTCCGTTTACCGGGGGCTCGCCGGTCTGCGCGGCAAGCTCAGCGGCTCTTGGTCTTGGGAAGCCGCGCTCCTCTACTCGGTCGGCCGGGTGATCGAGAATGAAGCCGGACCGAGCCGGAAGACGAAGTTGATCCAGGCCATCAACCAGACTGATCCGGCCCGCGCCTTCAATCCCTTCACCCGCACCTTTGCGGTGCAGAACGGCACGCTGGTGGCCACCGGTGATTTCAAAAATCCCGACAGTGTGACCTCCACCTTCCGCTCGGAATTCATCCGCAACGGCATCACCAAGCTCGGCAGCGGCGATGTGCGCGCCTCGGGCGACGTGCTCTCGATTTGGGGCGGAAACACGATCGGCGCGGCCGTCGGCGGTGAGTTCCGCTACGAGGCTTATAGCGATTATCGTCCTCCCTTCGCCGGTTTGAATCCGGCCTACTCCGGCCTCAATCCGCTCAGCAACGATTTCTTGGGCTTCTCGCCCAATTCCGATACCCACGGCAAACGTAATGTCGCCGCCGCCTACGTTGAGACCGTGGTCCCGCTCGTCGGCAATAAATTCACCCTCCCGCTCGTGCAGTCGCTCGAGCTGACGGCGTCCGCCCGTTACGAGAGTTACACCGACTTCGGCGACACCACGAAGCCGAAATATGGCGTCAACTGGCGTCCCACTTCGTGGATCATGGCCCGTGCTTCTTACAACGAGGGCTTCCGCGCGCCGAATCTCGCGCAGCTCTTTACCGGCACCCTCATCCGCACCGTTACCGGCAGCTCCGATGCTTACCGCAGCGCGGTGACGGCACTCCCGACCGATGGGCCGTCAAATCGCCGCAGCATTTCATCCGGCAATCTTTCGCTCAGTCCCGAAACCGCCAAGGGCAAGTCCGGTGGCGTGGTCGTCGACGTTCCGTTCATCAAAGGCCTCTCCGTTTCGGTGGATTACTGGGAGATCGCCCAACAGAGCGTGATTGCCGCTCCGACGGCGGCCGAGTCCGTGGCAGACGATCTGGCTGCCTTACAGTTCGCGACGCAGACCGCGCTCGCGGCGGGTCAAGCGATCGGCGCGATTGATTTGGGTTCTGGCACGGCCAACTATCGCGGTGTTCCGTCGGTGGTCCGGTTGCCCGTCACGCAAGCCGACCGCGATTTCTTTGCGGCTTACAACGCCCGCCAAGTCCCCGGCAACCAACGTGCCGCGGTCGGTGCGATCGATGTGTTGCGCGCCACCTATTTCAACCGCGCCCAACAGTTCGTGAACGGCTTCGATTTCGATGTGAACTATCGCCTGCCCAAAATGGCGATCGGTAACTTCACCTTCAACACCACCTGGACCAAGCTGAACGCATTCTACTCCTACGCGGCGGCCGGCGCGCGTCGCACGGAGCTAAAAAATTCGAACGCAGCATCGGTGGGCGGCGGCACGCCCGAGTGGCGCGGCGTCGCGACGCTCAGTTGGCGCCTCAAGCAGTGGGGCGCAGGCATCGGCTACTACTACACCGGCAGCTACACCGATGCCGGCGCCACGACCACCCAAGCGACCTACGAGGCGCTCGGCGCGCCCGGCTACATCACGCCGATTTTCAATAACGGCGCGGTGTCCTACCGCTACACGGTGCATGATTCGAAGTCCTACAATGTTTTCGCCACCTACCGGGTGTCGGCCGCGAACCGCTACTTGAACAATACGAGCATTCGTCTCGGCGTGAACAACGTCTTCGACGCGATCCCGCCGCTGTCCAGCGATTCGCGCGGCTACGATCCGTCGATCTACAACACGATGGCCCGCGGTCTCACGTGGTCGCTGCAGCTCACGAAGAAATTCTGAGTACGAGAGTTTTGGGATTTGTCATTGCGAGTTGCCGCGCGGAGCGCGGCAACGCGGCAATCCAGCTGGATCGCCACGGCGCGCTTCGCGCTCCTCGCGATGACAATCGGGTTCGGGCTCGGCCCCACCGGCTTATACCGCCGGCAATCCATCTTCTGCCCGCGGCAGCGGCCGGGCTTTCCCGTTTACTCTGCTTGAGGGCGTGGACAGTTTGAAGGCTTATGAACAAGCGTAATCCCGCCACGCCGCTCAGCACCAACAAGCATTTGCTCCGTTGGGTCGAAAAAATGGTCGAGCTCTGCAAGCCCGATGCGGTCCACTGGATCGACGGCTCCAAGGCCGAATACGATGCGCTCTGTTCCGAGATGGTCGCCGGTGGCACGTTCATCAAACTCAACCAGAAGAAGTGGCCCGGCTGTTATCTTGCGCGCTCTGATGCCGGCGACGTCGCCCGCGTCGAGGACCGCACTTACATCTGCGCCCTTTCCAAGGAGGCCGCGGGCCCGACCAACAACTGGGTCAACCCCTTCGAGATGCGGAAAACGCTCAAGGGCCTGTTCAACGGCTGCATGAAGGGGCGCACGATGTATGTGCTGCCGTTCAGTATGGGTCCGCTCGGCTCGCCCATGTCGCAGATCGGCGTCCAGCTCACCGACTCGGCCTACGCCGTCGTCAATATGCGCATCATGGCGCGCATCGGCAAAAAAGTCTTCGAGCTCATTGATCGCGATTTCAAACGGGTGGTGCCTTGCCTCCACTCGGTCGGGGCGCCCTTGGCCAAGGGGCAAAAGGACGTGGCCTGGCCCTCGAGCAAAGAAAAATACATCGTGCACTTCCCCGAAACCCGCGAGATCTGGAGCTATGGTTCGGGCTACGGTGGCAACGCGCTGCTCGGCAAGAAATGCTTCGCGCTCCGCATCGCTTCGGCGATGGCCCGCGACGAGGGCTGGATGGCCGAACACATGCTCATCCTCGGCGTCGAAAATCCGCAGGGTAAAAAAACCTACGTGGCGGCCGCGTTCCCGAGCGCGTGCGGCAAGACGAACTTCGCGATGCTCATCCCGCCCCCGCATTTTCAGAAGCAGGGCTGGAAAATTTCCACCGTCGGCGACGACATCGCGTGGATCAAACCCGATGAAAACGGCCGCCTGCGTGCGATCAACCCCGAGGCAGGCTTTTTTGGCGTGGCGCCCGGCACGAGCAACGTCACCAACCCCAACGCGATGGCGGCACTCGCGAAGAACACGATCTTCACCAATGTCGCGCTCACGCCCGACGGCGGGGTGTGGTGGGAGGGCATGACCGATGCTCCGCCCGCGATGTGCACCGATTGGCAGGGGAAGATCTGGACGCCCGAGATCGCCAAAGCGACCGGGGCCAAGGCCGCGCACCCGAACTCGCGTTTCACCGCGCCCGCCAGCCAGTGTCCGACGATCGATCCGGACTGGGAGAATCCCGCCGGCGTGCCGATCAGCGCTTTTGTTTTCGGCGGCCGGCGGGCGACGACGATGCCGCTGGTTTATCAGGCGTTCAACTGGTCGAGCGGCGTGTACGTGGGGGCCACGATGGGCTCCGAAATGACCGCAGCTGCCGCCGGCACGATCGGCAAAGTCCGCCGCGATCCGATGGCGATGCTGCCCTTCTGCGGCTACAACATGGGCGACTACTTCCGCCACTGGATGAACATGCAGCGCAATCTCACGGAGACGCCGCGGATCTTCCACGTGAACTGGTTCCGCAAAGACGCCGAAGGGAAGTTCATCTGGCCGGGCTTCTCTGAAAATATGCGGGTCCTGAAATGGATCTGCGACCGCGTGCGCGCCGGCGGCCGGGCCAAGGAAACGCCGATCGGTTGGGTGCCGCGCTACAAGGATATCGATTGGACCGGTCTCGATTTCTCGGAAGAAAAATTCAACCAGCTGCAGGCCTTTGACCGCCCGGCGTGGCGCAACGAGGTACTCGGGCACGAGGAGCTCTTCATCGACCTGCATTCCCACCTGCCAAAAGAGATGATTTACGAGCGGGAATTGCTGATTTGCCGGATGTAAGGCCGGCGCACAGCCGACTTGCCGAAACATTTTCCCGGCGCATGGTCTCACGATCATGCGCCTTTTTGTTGTCCTGATGATCGCCTTTGGAGCGGCCCTGCCGGTCCGTGCGGCCGTGCCGCCGTTGCTCGCGGATGCGATTCAGAAAGTTTTGGCCGATGCGAACCGGTGGGCCTTTACCCAGACGATCGTCGAGGAGAACGGGAAGGGCGAAGAGACCAAGCGCACCGTGGTGCGCTACGATCCATCGAAGACCTACGCGGACCAATATGTCGTCCTCTCGGTCGACGGCAAACCGCCGAGCGAGAGCGACCGCAGCAAGTATCGCCGCCGCGGCGAGCGTCGGGGCGAACGGATGGAAAAAGCCGAAAGCGAAGGTCGCACGGACACCGTCGGCTCCCGCCAGTCGCTGGGCGAATTGATGGATCTGGATGGTGCAACCCAAGCGGCCGAAGACCGGACGAGTGTGATGTTCGAAGTGCCGTTGCGGAAGGAAGGCAACAAGCGGTTGCCGCCGGAAAAGTTTCTCGTGCTGGCGCGGGTGAACAAGACCACGCGGGCGTTCGAGCGCGTCGAAGTGAAGCTGCGCGAGCCGTTGCGGGCGGCGTTGGTGGTGAATATCAAATCGGGCGAAGGCTTGATTGAGTTCAAGAGCGTGGACCCGAAGTTCGCGCCCACGATTTCGCGTTTGGAAGGTACCGGAGCTTATTCGATTTTGTTCATACCCGGCGGCCGGAGCTATGAAGTGCGGCATACTGACTTCAAGCGGGTGAAGCCCTACGCCGAGCGTTTCGGGGTCCAGATCGGGACGATGCAGGCGATTGATTTCTAAGCGGCGACGGGGCCGGCTGAAAGGGGGGAGTCCGTTGTCCGCAACGGGCTTTTTTGCGTCGGGATTCGGTGGGCCGGCGGCTCGAGAGGATGATGCGGGTCGCTCCGCGATATTTACCGGGGCCAAGGAGCGGGCTCGACGCCGCGATCGATGTGGTTCTAGTTTCTGCCCGCGTGCGCATCGTGGACCCGTAGCTCAGCTGGATAGAGCGCTTGGCTTCGAACCAAGAGGTCGGGGGTTCGAATCCCTCCGGGTCTACCACGCCGTCGTTTGGCTCCGCAGGTGGGCGAGTCAGCGAGGCCGCCTCGGCGAGTTCCGGATGGCAAACGATCGGGCGGTAAGAGCCTTTACTTGGACTCAGGCCAGGGGTCGCGGGCGAGGATTTGGGCGGCGAGGCGGTGGGCGCTGTGCAG
This sequence comes from Opitutus sp. GAS368, assembly GCA_945869845.1. Classification (GTDB taxonomy): domain Bacteria; phylum Verrucomicrobiota; class Verrucomicrobiia; order Opitutales; family Opitutaceae; genus Tous-C4FEB. The sequence continues at coordinate 19,236 of CAMBRG010000026.1, forward strand.
GCCGTCTTCGTGGAAGCCATGGCGCTGCCAAGCGCCGGCGTAAAACGTCTCGGTGGTGCCGAGCGCGGCTTGGTTGAGCGCGGGGAGTTCGGCTTGGGCGGCGGTCGCGGCGAGGCTGAAGAGCGGGTGGTCGTAGGCGATGCGCTGCAGGACCTTTGCGGGGTTGATCGATTCAGGGCGGTTGATGGTAACGAAGTAGTTTTCACGGTCACTCACGCCTTGGAGTTTGTTCATCCAGTAGTGCGTGGCGGTGGAGACGGCACCGGCCGAGTCGCGGGCGATCTCGTAATTCCAGGCGGACCAGGCGAGGCGGGTGCGGGGCATGACCGATGCATCGGTGTGCAGCGTGGCGGTGTTGGGCTGGTAGTGGAACGCGGAGAGGAGGCGGTGTTCGGCGTCGGTGGGGTTTTGGAGGAGCCGGAGCGCTTGGTCGCCGTGGCAGGCGAGGATCACTTTTTCAAACGGGTGGGCGGTGCCGGAGTTCGTCGTGACCGTGACGCCGCGGGGCGTGCGGATGACCCCGCGGGCGGCGGAGTTGAGGCGGATTTTATCGGCGAAAGGTGCGGTGAGCGGGGCGATGTAGCTCTTGGCGCCGCCCTCGACGGTCCACCATTGGTGCTGGGTGCTGAGGCCGAGGAAGCCGTGGTTGTGGAAAAAGCGGAGGAGGGCGGCGGCAGGGAAGGCCAACATCTTTTCCGGCGGCGTGCTCCACACGGCGGAGCTCATCGGCACGAGGTAGAGGTCGAAGAAATCGGTGCCGTAGCCGCGGCGTTTCACATAGTCACCGAGCGTTTCGGTGAAAACGGGCGAGGCCGGATCGGCGAGGGCGACGACGGCCTCTTGGTTAAAGCGGTTGATCGCAAACAGCATCCGGTAAAAGCGCGGCCGGAAGAGGTTTTTGCGCTGGGCAAACAGGTGGTTGAGCGAGGAGCCGCAGAATTCGAGTCCGCTATCGCCGTGGCGCACGCTGAACGACATGTCGGTCTTCTTCGTGGCGACGCCGAGCTCGCGGAAGAGTCGGGTGAGGAGCGGATAAGTCGCGTGGTTAAACACCATGAACCCGGTGTCGATGGGCACCGTGCGCCCGGTGCCGGGCTCCCGGGCGGTGACGGTGTTGGTGTGGCCACCAATGTAGTCGGCAGCCTCAAACAGCGTGAGGTCGAAGTCGCGTTGCAAAAAGTGAGCGCAGCCAAGACCGGCGATGCCGGTGCCGATGATGGCGAGACGAGGTTGGGGCATGGTAACGAGCGAGTGGAGCGAACGTAAGCGTAGGGTTGATACGAACGACTCCGGTGGTTGGATGGGTGGCGGTGGCAGGAAGACAAAAAGCAAAACCCGAAGCGGTGAAGCTTCGGGTTGGAAGAGAACGTAGCCGGTCGGGCTTAGGCCGAAGGGGGCTGATGGCCGGGCGGCGGGGTCGGCTGCGCGGCGTTCAGGCCGTGGGCCTCTTCGCTGAGATCCTTCCGAATGGCGGGGCCTTCGGCCTTTTTCGGGACGACGACATTGGACGCGGTGGCGGTGGCAACAGCCATCGCGGTCGCGACGGGCACGATGCGACGGAGGGAAGAGTAATCGTTGGCCCCGGCTTGGTTGGCGGCGCGTTCGGCGCTGGCGGCTGCGACGGAAGCGTGGTGATCGGCGTGGGCGCCCTCGTCGAGAATCGACTGGGGCACGGGCTTGAGACCCCAGATGAGGCCCGTCCACGACATCAATTTCAGGCCGTAGTAGGTGGGATCAATTTCCCACCAATAGAATCCGTTGCGGGTGCAGCTCTGGAAACGATGGTGGTTGTTGTGCCAGCCCTCGCCGAGAGTGATGAGGGTGAGGATGAAACTGTTGCGGGAATCGTCGTCAGTCTTGAAGCGACGTTTGCCCATGAGGTGGGCCATCGAGTTGATGCAAGCGGTGCCGTGGAAGAGGACGGTGGTGCTGATGAAGAAACCCCAGACGAGCAGTTGCGGGCCGTTGGTTCCGAGGCCGGGAGCATAGGCCTCGAGGGCGATGCCGGTGAGCAAGATGGCGGTGGCGAAGAGAATCGGGACGAGAAGGTCGAAGCGGTTGAGCCAGACGAGCTCGGGGAATTTCGCGAGGTCCTTGATCTTGGAGTAGTCGGTGGGGAAATTCCGGCGGCTAGTAATCCAGCCGATGTGCGACCAAACGAAGCCGTGGACGTGGGGCGAGTGGGCATCCTCGGGATCGTCCGAATGCTGGTGGTGATGGCGGTGATGGTAGGCCCACCAGAGTGAGCCGCGTTGCACGGTGGTGCCGGCCCAGAGGGCGAGAAAGAACTGACCGGCGCGCGAGGTGCTGTAGGTCTTGTGCGAAAAGTAGCGGTGGTGGATGCCGGTGACGGCGAACATGCGGATGAAGTAAAGCGCGACGGCGGTCCACACGGCGAAGGGGCTCCAGCCGACCCAGATCACTGCAAAACAGGCGAGGTGCAGGACGACGAACGGCATGACGCGGACCAAGTCGACGCGATCCGGTTCGGTGCGCATTTTCTCGGCTCCGTCCGGGCAGTGGTCGGAATCGATCCACTGCGTGAGGGCGGTGGTGATTCGGCGGAGCAGGCTAGGGCGTGGTGCGGAGATGGACTCTGGCATAAAAAATTTGTTCTTAACCAACGAAGCGAAGGCGGGAGTCGCAAGCCGCGTTTCCAAAAATACGGCAAAATTATTCCGAATTGAAATTTGAACGGAGGGGCCCGTGAAAATCCCGCGATGGGCACGGGCGCGGTCGTTACACGGGCAGACGGGCCGCGACGGAGCTGCCGGAGCGACTGAAGCGGTGGTTGACGGCGCGACTTTGATCGGGCGTGAGCATCGGCAGCGGCGGGAGCGTATCGGTTTTGGCGGTGGCGAGTTGCGTCCGGCAGAGGGCGCGAAAGGTGTCCCAACGCTCGGCCAGGAAGAGCTCGGCTTGGGCGCGGCGGTCGGGCCGCGTGGCGATGTCGGGGGCGAGCGTGATGGGCGCGGAGCGGGCCGTCTGGCGGAGCAGGCTGCGCCACTCGGTGAGGAGCCGATCCACATCACCGCGGCCGGCGAATTCTTGGGCATCGACGACGAGGCGCGGGGACTCATGGGCTGCGATGATGGCGGAGACGACCTCGCTGCCGCCAAAGCCATAGCCCGGCGGGAGGCCCTCGTGCAGGTAGCCCTCGATGGTCGCGCGGCGATAGGTGCGCTCGCAGATGGCGGCGAGGCGACCGAGGCGGCGCGGGTTGGTGCCGGCAAAGCGGTCCGCGGAGAAGAGATTGGCGCAGTCGAACAGCAGGGCATCGAGCGGGTAGCGCCGGTCCTCGAGCGCGGCGGCGAGGGCGAGACCCTCGGGCCCGAGGTAGCACGCCACGATGGCGCCGCGGGCGGTGAGTTGGAGTTCGCGGTCGAGGATGCCGGTGCGTTGCCAGTGCCAGAGCGGGGTGGGTTGGATGGAGAACGAAAGACACTCGGCGCGATGCAGACAGGTGAGGCAGCCAGGAAACGGATCGCGTTCGCGGCGGACGAGGCGGGCGCGGCCGGTATCGGTGCGGTGGTGACACGGCAGCTCGGTGCCGGACGGAAGCGCGGAGGTTTTTTCGGCACCGAAGACGACGGGGGTGTCGGTGAAGAAACGTTGTGCGCTGGCCGCGGCCAGCGCCGCGGTGGGTGCGCCGGGAAAAAGCTGGCGGAGAAAAAATGCCCACGGGAGAGGCGCGGCGCGTTTGAGGCGGAGCGGGGCCGCGCGGCGGAGTCGGGGCGTCGAGCTGCTCGCGAGCACGTAGCCGAATTCATCGAGCCCGCGGCGACCGGCGCGTCCGACCATCTGGAGCAGATCGTGGGGCGGGATCTCGTGCTCGATCGGTCCGAGATTAAAATGCGAGGCGGTGATGAGGACGGAGCGAAGCGAGAAATTGATCCCGGCGCTGAGGCCGAGGGTAGCGAAGACGGCGCGGAGCTGCCCCGCCTTCGCCAGCGGCTCGATCAGGCCGGCGCGTTGAGCGTAGGCGAGGCCGCTGTGATGAAATGCGACGCGTTGGCGGAGAAGTTTGGTGAGGGCAGGGCCGGCGAGTTGCTCCTGCTCGGGGGTGAGCGCGAGGGGTGCGGCGAGCGGAACCTCCCGGGCGAACTGGCGCGCGAGTCGTTCGGCGTCGTGGCGATGCGGGGCGAAAATGAGGACGGGGCCCAAGCCCTCGCGCAGCGCGCCTGCGATGCGGCGCGACCAAAAGCCCTCGATCGTGCGGGGAAGACCCGCGACCAAGTCGTCCACTTCGACTTCTTCGAGCGGCACGGGGCGTTCTTTGTGGGAGACGACCTCGACGGTGCGGCCCAAGCGGCGGAGCCAAGTGGCGACATCGGCGGGATTGGCGACGGCACCGGAGAGCAGGAGCAGTTGGAGCCCGGGGGGCGCAGCGAGCAGGGCGCCCTCGTAGTGGTTGCCGCGGGCGGAGTCGGCGAGCCAGTGGTATTCGTCAACGACGAGTAGTTGAAACGGCGGCAAATCGTCGGCCCGGGATGTGAGCGGGTTGGGGGCGGCGATTTGGCTTTGGACGGCTTCGAGGGTCGCGACGATCAAGGGGGCGGTCGGATCGATGGTGACGTCGCCCGTAATAATACCCACGCGCCAACCGCGGGCGCGCCATTCGGCGTATTTGTCGTTGGCGAGAGCGCGGGTGGGAACGGTAAAAAGGGCGCGGCGGGCAAAGTTGGTCTGCTCGATCCAGCGCTCGAAAACGTAGGTTTTTCCGGCCCCAGTGGGTGCGTCGATCACGACATCGCGGCCGGCATCAAGGGCGCGGATGGCATCAGCCTGCCAGCGGTCCGGCAGGACAAGTTTTTGAAGTCCGGCGAAGGCGTCGGTCAGCACAGTGCACGACGGTGTTCGGCGCGGGCCGGCGGTCAAATCCCGGACGCGCTTCGCGGTTTTGCGGCTGATTTGAAACGGGCAGTGAGGGAACATTTCCCCTTGGATTGGCTCCGATTGGTAACGTGGCGGACCGCCGGCAATTTGTAACTTTTTGGCGAGCCCGGGGGGTTTCTCTCTAGCCAATTCAATTTTCAGGTCTCATGTTCTTCCGTTCGCCAGATACCAAACCAAACCAATGATAGCTGCCTTGATCGTGATTACGCTCTTAACTGCCCTCGTGGCCACCGAGCCCGACACGCCCGCACCGGGCCGGGCTCCGGAGCCGGACCCCTCGTGTCCGCCGGGAAAAAAATAGACGGAGAGCGGGCGGAGAAGTTTAATCTACCGGGGGCGCCGGGCGATTTGAAATGATGCGGGCCGGTCGCCTGATCGGGCGTGCCGTGTGCTTTCAGGTACGGCCATGGCGGCGGCTCGACCTGATTTCTTTCGGGCGCTCGGTGGGCTCAATCACCGCGGCTAGTTTGCGGGATTTGCCGAGGCTCGCGCGCCGGGCCGGCAGGCGTGGGTGGCCCAATTGTGACGAAAAAATGACGGAACGGTGACGTTTAGGTGACGGAAGGGCTGGGGGCTTGACGGTGAATTTTGACTGTGGACACGGTCGTCACTATGACCTTGTTCCGCACCTTGATCCTACTCGCGCTGACCAGCGTGTTTGCCCAATTAACCTTCGCCCAATCCGTCGCCACGGGCACGCTCGTCGGCCGCGTGACCGATGACTCCTCCCGGCTCGCTCTTGGCGGCGCACGGGTGACCGTCGCCGGGACAGCGCTCGAAACGTTCGCCGACCAGAGCGGTGACTACACGCTCCTTAATGTGCCGGCAGGCGCACAGACGTTGGAGTTCTCCTACGTAGGTTATCCCGATGCCTCGCAATCGGTCTCCGTCGCCCCCACCGGGGCCACGGCGGTCAACTATGCGTTCGGCTCGAAAACGGTTAAGCTCGATGCTTTCGTCATTTCGGGCAGCGCGGTGGGCTCCGCTCGCGCGATCAACCAGCAGCGTGCCGCTGAAACCCTCACCAGTATCGTCGCATCCGACGACATCGGCCGCTTTCCCGATCAAAATGCCGCGGAATCGATCCAACGCATTCCCGGTGTTGCGCTGTATCGCGATCAAGGCGAAGGCCGCTTCATCGTCGTCCGCGGCATCCGCCCGGATCTAAACACCGTCCAACTCAATGGCGTGAGCATTGCCACACCGGACCGGGGCAACCGCACGCTTCCGCTCGACGTGATCCCTTCCGATGCACTTGGGGCGATCGAGGTGGCGAAAGTCGCCACGCCGGACAAAGAGATGGACGGTCTCGGCGGCCGCGTTGATCTCAAGACCCGCAGCGCCTTCGACCTGAAAGAGCGTCAACTTCAGTTCTCCGCGCAGGGCCAATACAACGACCTCCGCGACCGCCTCAGCAGTAAGTTCAACGGCACCTACGCCGACGTGCTAAACGACGGCAAGATCGGCATCATCTTTTCGCCGACCTGGCAGGACCGCCGCATGGGCTCGGATAATTTCGAGGTCGGCGGACCTTGGTCGCTGCGCCCTGTGCCCGGCACCACGACGGGCCAGACCGCGTTTTTCAACAACGACATGAACTACCGCGCCTACGATCTCACCCGCCTGCGCTATGGAGCCAACGGTGCGATCGAGTTCAAGCCCGACCGCGAATCGCTCTTCTACGTGCGTGGCCTCTACTCGAAATTCAAAGACAGCGAAATCCGCCAGATCACGGTGGTCCCGTTCTCCGAGGGCACGCTGACGGCGCTGACGCCGGTGAGCGCCACCGTCACCGGCGTGCGCCGCGAGGCCAAACAGCTTCGCGTCCGCGCCAAAGAGCAGGATGTTTACAGCTTCAGCGCCGGCGGCGAAGTGACGCGCGGCAACTGGAAATACGACGGCCGCGCCGCTTACAGCGAGGGCAAGGAACTCCGCCCCGAGGCCGCCACCATCTTCCGCAAATCTGCCCGCGGCACGGATTGGACCTACTCCTTCGCGAAGGGGATTTATGAACCGGTGATCACTCAGACCGGCGGCACCTCGATCAGCGATCCCGCTTCGTTCAACGAATTCAATCGCCTCCGCACCGCCCCCGCGAGTGGTTCGGAGACGGAATATAACGTCGGTGGTAACGCCCGCCTCGACTTCACCTTGGCCGGCGCTCGGCCCGCCTTCGTGAAATTTGGTGCCCAATTCCGGACCAAGGAGAAAATTCAGGAGGTCGAGCAGTTTAATTTCGCCCAGCTTCCAAGCTACACCTTTGCCTCGCTGGCCGAGCCCCAGACGGCGGACGATTACTCGTATCTCACCGGCCCACGCCTCAGTGCGGCGAAGTTCACGTCGGCGTTCATCGACAACCAAAGCGCCTTCACCCGCACCCGCGACGTCGTCTCGAGCTCGCAGGCTGACTGGACCACCAACGAAAACGTTCTCGCGCTTTACGGCATGGGTGGGGTCACCGTTGACCGCATGAATTTTTCTCTCGGCGTCCGCTATGAGCGCACGGAGTTCGAGACGCGCGGCAACCAGATCAAGACCACCGGCAGCGCCATCGCGGTCACGCCGGCCAGCGTCAGCCGGTCTTACGATAACTTCCTGCCGGGTCTCTATCTCACCTACAATCTTTCCAAAAAGACCGTCGCGCGCGCCGCTTGGAGCAACACGTTTGGCCGGCCCACGTATTCGCAGACCTCGCTTTCGCGCAATGTGAGCGACGACAGCCGTCTCGTCACCGAGTCCAACCCCGGTTTGAAGCCGCTCACCTCGATGAACTACGATGCGTCGATCGAACACTACTTCTCGTCTCTCGGCTCGATTTCCGCCGCCGTGTTTCACAAGGACATCAAGAATTTCACCTATCAGCAGACCACCCCCGGAGCCGACCCCGCGACTGGCTACGGTCTCAGCACCTTTGTGAACGGTCCCAAGGGAGAGATCACCGGTCTCGAACTCGCCTACCAGCAGCAGTTCAACCGGCTGCCCGCGCCCTTCGATGGCCTCGGCTTCCTCGCCAATTACACTGCGACCTCCTCTTCGGGGACGTTCCCCAATCGGCCGGGCGAAAAACTGCCGTTCATCGGCCAATCGAAGCGCATCGGCAACCTCGCGCTCACCTACGAGAGAAAGGGTCTGTTCCTCCGTGCCGCCGTCAACTTCCGTACCCCGCGGCTTCGCGAAGACGAGCCTCTCGGTTCGAACGCCTTTGAGGACCGCTACGTCGACACCTTCACGCAGCTCGACCTCACCGGTAGCTACAAGCTTAGCCGTCAGTGGGAGGTCTTCGGTGAAATTCTCAATGTGACTAATGAGCCCTTCCGCGTGCGCTTTGGCGAGAACGCCAGCCGCTTCGTTCAGCTCGAGGAATACGGCGCCACGGCCAACTTCGGCCTGCGCTGGAAGCTCTAAGACCAACGTCCGTTAATTTCCAGACGTTTGGTCATTGCGAGGCGCGCAAAGCGCGCCGTGGCAATCCAGCTGGATTGCCACGGCGCTGCGCCGCTCGCGTCGTCTTCGACGGTGACCGCACCCGCGGTCCGATGGGCGTAGCGCTCTATCGTCGCCCCGGCGACGGCGCAGTGTTCGCCATCGTCGGAGGGAAAAGCGGTCCAGCCGACGGCGATTTGTGGCAATCCGGCTCTGAGCCGACGGCACCGGTAAAGCGAAGATGACCAAGGTCCGCGCCTTCGGTCGTTACAGCGCGAAGAAAGAAATCGAAGCCATCGGGGTCGATGCCGAGCTGGGTTTTGTCGATTGTAGCGACGAACAATTTGGCGTGCGCAAATACCGCGCCGATCCAGCGGCGCCCGATGCAGCGCTGGAATTGGCGTTGGAATTGGCGCTCTTCGAAATGATCGGATTCGCGAGCGACCATGAAGATATTTCGATCTACCCGCAGGCGGGCGGGCAGGGCTATATTCTCGTTTCGAATCAACGGGCCGACTCCTTCCGAATTTTCCCGAGGGCGGGGACGTCGGGGAAGCCGCACGACCATCCGCTCTTGGCGAGCGTGCGGGTGAGCAGCCGGGAGAGCGACGGCAGCGAAGTCACGGTTGAGGCGCTCCCCGGATTTCCGGGCGGACTCTTCGTGGCGATGAGCACGGATCGCACGTTTCGCTCCTACGCGTGGGCCGACCTCGCCGCCGCCGCGAAGTTGAAGTGAGGGCTTTCGTCGAACGGTACCTTTAGGCGGGATCGCGTTCAGCGCCCAACGCCGAGTCTGCAGGCCGGAAGGCGCGGGCGCTCACGCCCGAGGCCCCATCGCCGCGCCGGGTCTTTGACTAGCGGCGGATTTCAACGGGTTTGTAACCGGTCAACAACCGTTTCCATTTGCACGCCTGCGCGGCGGGGCCTAACTCCGGTCCATATTCGATTCCGCCGCTATGAACTTTGCCACCCTCCTCAAGACCCTCGTCATCCTCGCCGTGCTTTTTGTCATGCTCTACGTGGGCATGAACAACACGCACGAGATCAACTTCTTCTTCCCCATCGCCGGCACCACGGCGAAAAAGCCGATCTACGAATCGGCCGCGCTCATCTTTTTTGGCATCTTTGCCATCGGCGTGCTCGCCGGCACCATGATGCATGGTGGCGGCAAGGGCGGTGCCGCCAAGAAGAGTAGCAGCGACCGGAAGGATAAGTAAGCCGGGCGCGCGGCGCCGACGACGGAGGTGCTCGCGGCGGCTGCCTGCTTCGTTGGGTGGAGCGAGGGGCCGTCGATCCAGCGGCGTTTTACGCTTTCTTCTGCGTGGCCATGGGTTTTTTCGGTTCGTCCTGCAGCGCCAGCGAGAGCGTGGCCGGAGAAACTCCGGGGGAAGCGGCGATGCGACGGACCCTTATACGGGTGCCGCGAAATCCCGCGCGCGGCCGTGGGCGCAAGCCCCAAGGCGCGAAAACCAGACCCGTTGAACGTTCACCAAAACGTGGGTTGTCATCTCGACGTTGCCGCGCCGTATCCAGCTCAACCGTCCGGTTTCTTGCGGCTCCGATATGCCTTGATTGCGGGCGCGCCGGGTCGCGGGATTACCGTCTCCTCACTTCTCTCATGCACGCCTCCGTTACCGTCTCCGCCTTTCGTTTCACGCTTCGGTCAATCTGCCTCGGCTGGTTGTTAGCCACGGTCGGTCTCCTCCCGGCCGTCTTCGCGCAGCCGGCTACGGCGGGCCGGGTGGTCGGCCGGATTTTTAATCCCGGCACCGGTGAATACGTGCGCAACGCCGAGATCCGGGTGCAGGGCACGCAGAACACCGTCTACTCCGAAGAGGGCGGCGTTTACCAGCTCGACAACGTGCCGGCGGGCAGCGCCACGCTCGAGGTGGCGTTCTCCGGCTACCAGACGGCCCGTGCGGCCGTCACGGTGACGGCCGGCGCGGCGGTCACGCGCGATTTCGAATTGGTGAGTACGCTCCCCAAGCCCGCGGGCAAGGATGAGGTCGTGCTGATCAGCAAGTTCGTCGTCACCACCGAGCGCGAGGGCAACGCCAAGGCCATCATGGAGCAGCGGCGCAACATGAACATCTCGACCTCCGTTGCGGCCGACAGCTTCGGCGACGGCAGCGAGGGTAACGTCGGTGAATTCCTCAAATTCCTCCCCGGCGTCGATGTAGAATACGTCGATGGCGTCAGCCGTGGTCCGCGCATCGGCGGTCTCGATCAGTCTTACGTGGGCGTCACCATGGATGGCGCGAGTATTGCCAGTGCCGACGCGTTTGTGTCCTACGGCGCCACGCTCAACGGCTCCACCGGCGGCCAATCGCGCTCGGTGGGCTTCGAGCAGATGTCCATCACCGCGATCGAATCCGTCGAGATCAGCCGCACCTCCAGCGCCGACATGGACGCGAGTTCGCCCGCCGGCACCATTAACATGAAGACGCGCCGCGCCTTCGACCGCAAAGGTCGCCGGCTCGACTGGCAGGTCAGCATGAGCGCCAACTCCGGGGCCATGACCACGCGGAAGGGCTACGGTCTCGACGACGTGCCGCGCTACGTTATCCGGCCCAACTACCAGCTCGATTATTCCGATGTCTTCCTGAACCAGCGCCTCGGTATCCGGCTCGGCGTGAGCAAATCCAGCGTGTTGGCCCAGCAGCAATACGTGACGCATACTTATAACCGCACCCCGACGACCGCCGATCCGCGGCCCGTCGTGCTCACGGGCATCACGTTTGCCGATGGTCCCAAGCTCACCGACCGCTCGTCCGTTACGCTCACGAGCGATTTCAAAGCCACCCCGCGCCTCGTGCTCTCGCTCACCGGGATGTTCAACGCCTTCGAGAATTCGGGTCATACCTACAATCTTGCCTGGACGGCCTCCGCCAACGGGGGCGCCGCCGCCACCGGTCGTCAGAACGTCGTGGGCAATGGCCTGACGGAAATTCGCACCAACGGCCTCGCGACCAATACGTCTCGCGGCCTCACGCTCGGCGGTGGCAGCGCGATCAAGCTGACCAACACGACCACGATCACGCCGAAGTTCGAGTTCAAGCTCAACGCCCTCACGGTGGACGGGGTCTTCAATTTCTCGCGTTCGAAAAACGACTACGAGACCTCCAGCCGCGGCACGATCCGCGTCGAGACGGCCAACATCAATAACGCCGATTTCCGCGCCACGCGCTCCGATCCGCTCTCCGCCGAGTGGACGCTGGTGCAGACCGGTGGCGCCGATTGGTCCAACCTCGCGAGCTTCACCAATCCCCGCACCACCGAGGAAGGCCGCTTTGTCGTCACCGAAATCTACACCGGCGAGACCAACGCGAAATACGTGCTCCCGTGGCGGTTTCCGACCTCGATTAAGGTTGGCGGCAAGTGGGCCGAGGAGCGTCGCATCTCCGACAACGCGGTGCCTTACCTCGTCTACAGCTATAACGGTCCTGGCGGCGGCCCCACGGGCAGCTTTGCCAACTACGCCTCGCCGCGGAAATTCAATCCCGACTTCGGCCGGATCACTTCGCTCAACGTCGCCAACGTGCCCACGCTGGTGGACCGCAGCGCGCTCTCCGTGGTCTTCCGCGAGCACCCCGAGTATTTCGTGAACTCCGCCTCGGTTGAGAATTACTACACCGCCACCATCGCGAACCACCGTGATTTTCTCCAAACCGTATCGGCCGCCTACGGCATGGCCGACACCAAGATCGGCAAGCTCCAGTTGCGGGGCGGTGTGCGCTGGGAGCGCACCGAGACGAGTTCGAAGGAGGTCGATCCGTTTACCGCCGCCGAAGTGCAGGCCGCCGGTTTCCCCATCTCCGCCACTACGCGTCGCGCGACGACCATCGCCGGAATGAACTACCAGTTCCTCTCCCGCCCGCGCATCACCCGCGACGGCGACTACGATAATTTTTTCCCGAGCGCCTCGCTCAAGTATTCCTTCCTGCCGAACCTGCAGGCCCAGTTCGGCTACGCGCACGCCATCTCCCGTCCGCCGATCGACGCGCTGGCCGGCGTGTGGAACATCAACGACGTCACCCTCCTCATCACCGCGCCCAACCCCAAGCTGAAGCCCGAGCGCTCCGACAACTACGTCGCCCGCCTCGCCTATTATTTTGAACCCGTCGGCAGTTTCACGGTGCTCGTGCAGCAGACGGAGATCACCGACCAGCGTATCACGGTGCGCGGCAAGGCGGCGGACTTCGGCTTCGAGAACGATCCCGAATACGCCGCCTACGATTTCCAATCCCTGGACAACAACGACTCGCTCTACCGCTACCGCAGTCTCGAACTGAGCTACAACCAGCAGCTCAGCTTCCTGCCTGGGCTCCTGCGCACCACGAATCTCAACCTCAGCTACACGCGCAACTACGCGAACCAATATTTCCCCGGCGTGACCCCGCACAAAGTCGCGGGTTCACTCGGCTGGAGCATCGGGCGCCTGAGCTTCCGTAGCGGTGTGGTGTGGCAGGACGACACGCCCTTCACGTCGGTTTTTGGCCGCTTCCAACGCCACAACCTCAAGGTCGATTTCGGCGGTTCCTACCGCCTGTCGGACCGCCTGAGCTTTTTCTTCCAGGGTCGCAATGTGCTCAACAATCCCAACCTCCTCTACGAAGGCGATCCCCTGCGCGGTCAGCCCGCAGTGCTGTATCGCTATGGCAACTTCGGCGTGAGCTGGGTCGCGGGCGTGAAGGGCAATTTCTGAGCTGGAACGAAGCGGTCGGGCGCTGAGCGTTGAGCGCTGGGCGACCGATCCTTGGAGCGCGGCGGGCACCGGCTCCGTCCGGGCATCGATAGCGTTTACGGTTGGGTGGTGGATCGGCATCCCCAAATCGGATCGCGAGGAGGAACGAGCTGGCTCGCGAGGTTCGCGGTGGAGTCGCGAGCAAACTCGCCCCGACAGGTTGCGGCTCCACTTCCCGGCTTAACGCATGGCAGGTCTTTGGCCTGCCCCTTTTTGACGCTGCGGGCGCTGGAGGGCGGGTCAGAGACCACGCCCTCCTTCACCGAGAGGCATTGCCGAATAGACGTCAGCTCAGAGCGCTCAGAGCCGCTCGATCACTTCCTTGGCGAGTTCGCGGAAGGCCTCGGCTCCGGTGGCGCTGCCGTCGTAGAGCGCGATCGGTTTCGCACTCATCGGCGCCTCGCTGATCGCGATGTTTTCCGGGATGACCGTCTTGAAAAATTTCAGTTTCTTAAAGGCCTTTTCCTCGGGGAGCCGTTCCATCGTCTCTTGGTGAAATGCGACGTGGCGGCGCACGCGCGTAAAGACCACGCCGAGGCACTTGATCTTAAATTCCAGCTCCGACTTCAGATAATCCAGCCGGTCGAGCAACAGGCCGAGACCCACGGACGAGAGGTAGTCGGGCTGCATCGGCACGAGGAAATAGTCGCTCGCGTAGAGGGC
>CAMBRG010000027.1 GCA_945869845.1 Opitutus sp. GAS368
ATACCCGGCACCCTCGCAGAAAACCCGCCGGCTCACAACGGGGTGTTCGGCACTACATCGCTCCAAAAAATCAACTTCCCTCGTAAACCGCCCCGCTGGAAAAATCGCTCTCCTCTGAAACTATTTTCACTCCCTGCTCCAACTGCGGAACTCGGGCTACCCCGACAGCCCGAACCACCGAGCCAAATCCCACTCACCACCGCCGAGGGCTTCGCGGTGCCGCAGCCGGGAAAAGTGTTTTCGTTTCCCCGCGACCACGGCTCGCATCCCGCATTCAAACTCGAGTGGTGGTATCTCACCGGGCACCTCTACACCGAGGCGGCCGAGGGAAAAAGCGCCCGCCGCTTCGGTTTTCAGGCGACGTTTTTCCGCCAAGCTGCCACCGACAAATCGACGCAGTTGCAACTCGCGCACATGGCGCTGCTCGACGCAGCCACGGGAAAATTTCTCCACCAGGAACGGCTCGATCGCTCCGGCTGGGACGCCGCCGCGTCCACCGAAACGCTCGACGTGCGGCAAGGTCCTTGGTCCCTGCGGCTCACCGATCCCGCCTCGATCGCCGGCGCCGAACGCATCGAACTGCGCGGCGGCATTCAGGCCGAGGCCGCGCTCGCCCTCACACTCGTGCCCGCCAAACCGCTCGTGGTCTTCGGTGAAAACAGCGTCTCGCGCAAAGGCGCCGCGCCGACCGCCGCGAGTTACTACCTCACGTTTTCCCGACTCCGCGCCGAGGGCGAACTTACGCTCGGCACCGAGAAACTCAGCGTGCGCGGCGAAGCGTGGATGGATCACGAGATCAGCAGCAGCCAGCTCGACACGAACCAAGTCGGCTGGGATTGGGTGAGCATCCAGTTCACCGACGGCCGCGAGCTCATGGTGTATCAGCTGCGCGCGCGCGGCGGCGGCACTGACCCCGCTTCCAGCCTCACCTGGGTGGACGCCGCCGGAAAACCCGAGAAACGGAGTTTCAAATGGGAGGTGCTCGACACCTGGAAGAGTCCCGAGACGGGAGCGGTGTATCCCGTGCGCATCGCCCTCGCGACGATCGATCCGGCCACCGGCGCGGCGGTGCGCTACACGCTGGAACCGCTCGCGCGCGCGCAGGAACTCGCGGGCAGCGTGGGCGGCATCGCGTATTGGGAAGGCGCGTGCCGCGTGTTCGACGCGACGGGCCGCGAGGTCGGCTCCGCCTACATGGAACTCACCGGCTACGCGGCGGAGTTGAAGTTGTAAGCCGCTTCCATCACAGGCTGCGCTTCCAACTCCACCCGTCGACCAGGGGCGCAGCTCAATTTCGCGGCGGCTGGGTCTCATCACCGGTTCGCATGCGTTCATCCCTTTCAAGACGGGAACGGGCGTGTGGTCCGTCTCTTCACGCAGGCTTATCTCGCGAAAGCGGGCATCGAAACAGGCGGCCTGTGGGATATCTCGCGGGGCTTGGCGGAGCGATAACTCTCGACTCGTGCATCGGCTAACTGGAGTCAGCCATGCGGGACGCGAGTAGTTAGTGAGTTTTATGCACGCTATTGGCGAAAGCCCGCTTCTTTAGCCTCAACGGCACCAAGTTTATTTCTCGTAGGTCATTCCAAACACGGTGTCCGTAAGCCAACCGCGGAATGATTCGTTGTCCTGGAATTGCTTGAAGAGCTGGGCGTCGTCTTTGAAGAGCGCAGTGATGACTCGCTTGAGCGCCTTGTCGTGCTCGATCTTGGCGTTCTGTCGGTCGGAGTTTTTCTTGGCGTTCTGATATTTCGCATCGGCTGCCACCTTCTGGGGTATCTCGCCAGTGATGCGTTGCTCCATCCGTTTCGCATCGGCGAAGAGACCACCGAACTGGTCGTTGAACGCCTTCACGATGTTCGAGAGCCTATCTAGTTCTGGTTCGGCTTTTCGCCCTCCGCCTGATGTCGGCACGGGCTCGATCTCGGCATTCGCATCCGGCAGCGCGATGGCCATCGTCGCCTTCTTCTCGGCCCGGTAGCTGTCCATGTCGATGGCTTCGAGGATGCCTTTGGCGAGGTCTTCCTCGATGGGCGCAGGCAGTTTCGAAATGAGGAAGTTCAGGAAGATCGAGAGCTTCTCCCAGTCTTGCACGCCATACGGCAGGATCGTGGCGAGGAAGTCGTAAGTGCGGGTAAACGCCTTGGCCTTGCCCTTGAAATCCACCTGTCCGTCTTCATCAAGGTCGTTCACATAGACGGCCACGCACGCGTCGAGAATGGGGTCGAGTTTGTCACGGTCGGCGCCGCCCAGATACAACTCCACCAGCGCGTTGATCTGGTCGGGCGAATAAACCTGATACTTGTCCAGTTCACCCTTGAGCGTGTGGAGCTTGTTCGGGTCGGTCTCCTTGCTGAGGATCGTGGTGCGGTAGTAATCGGCGAAAGACTTCTCAATGACCTCGGTGTCGTTCTGGAAATCGAGCACGAAGACATCGTGCTTCTTGGGGTGCGCCCGGTTCAGACGGGACAGTGTCTGCACGGCTTTGATGCCGCTGAGCGCCTTGTCCACATACATGGTGTGCAGGAGCGGCTCGTCGTAGCCGGTCTGGAACTTGTCCGCGCAGATGAGGAAACGATAGGGGTCCTCCTGAATCCGGTCGGCTATTTCACCGCTGGGGAAGCCATTGAGTTTCGATTCGCTGACCTTTTCGCCTTTGTATTCCGGCTCGCCGGAGAAAGCGACGATGGGGCGGTAAGGGCTTTTGATCTCGGTGAGGTAGGCGTTGAACGCCATGAAATACTCGATCGCCCGTTGGATGCTACCGGTAACGACCATCGCCCGAGCCTGGCCACCGATTTTATTCTGACCGCTGACCTGTTCGAGGAAGTGGTCCACCATGATCTCCGCTTTGTCACGGATGGCCTTGCTATGGCTCTCCACATAGACGCGTAGCTTTTTGCGGGCCTTCTTTACGTCATATTCGGGGTCGCCCTCCACGGTCTTGGCGAGGCGGTAGTAGCTCGCGACGGGGGTATAGCTTTTCAGCACATCGAGGATGAAGCCTTCCTGAATGGCCTGCTTCATCGTGTAGGGATGGAAGGGGCGGTGCTTCACCTCGCCGCCTTCGGAATACTCGACGCCGAACATCTCTAGCGTCTTGTTCTTCGGCGTGGCGGTGAAGGCAAAGTAGCTGGCGTTCTTGGCGAGCTTCTTCTTTTTGATCCTTTCATCGAGGGCGTCGTTGATCTCGTCCTCACTATCCGTCACCGCCTGGCTGACGGCGGAGGACGTCTTGCCGCTCTGGCTGGAGTGCGCCTCGTCGATGATGATGGCGAATTTTCCGCCGCGATGCTCGTCGCCGATGCTGTCGAGCACATGGGGAAAGGTTTGCACCGTGGAAATGATGAGCTTCTTGCCGTCCGTGAGATATTTCGTGAGCTGCTCCGTCTTGGAAGTGCCTCCGCCTTCCTTCACCGCGCCGATGATGCTGCCCACCTGGGCAAAGCCCTTGATCGTCTCGCGGATTTGTTTGTCGAGCAGGCGGCGGTCGGTAACGACGATGACGGAATCGAAGACCGTCTTCCCGTCCTTGGTCAGGCTGATCAACTGATGCGCCAGCCACGCGATGGAGTTCGACTTTCCGCTGCCCGCGCTGTGCTGGATGAGGTAGCGCTTGCCCGCCCCGTGCTCCTGCACATCGGCCAAAATCATCCTCACCACATCGAGCTGATGGTAGCGGGGGAAAATCTGCACCTGCTTCTTCTTGCCCGTCTTCGGGTTTTCCTCCTCCACGACTTGCGCGTAGTTCTCTAAAATCTCCGTCAGCCGCGCCGGGGTGAGGATGCGCTTCCAAAGGTAGTCGGTCTTGAGGCCGTCGGGATTCGGGGGATTGCCCGCGCCATCGTTCCAGCCTTGATCGAAGGGCAGAAACCACGAGTCCTTCGCCGTGCCGCCCTTGCCTTTGAGCGCGGTGCACATCGCCACCTTATTGTCATCCACCGCAAAATGGACGACACAGCGGCCAAACATGAAGAGCGGCTCGCGGGGATCGCGGTCGCGTTTGTATTGCTCGATGGCGTCGTCGACCGTCTGCTTGGTCAGGCTGTTCTTCAGCTCAAACGTGATGACAGGCAGCCCGTTGATGAAGGCACACAAATCCAGCGACCGCTTGTTTTCCCGGCTGAAGTGCAGTTGCCGCGTGATGCTGAAGCGGTTCTTCGCATGGCGCTCCACTGCCTTCGCGTTCTCCGCCGAGGGCTTGCCGTAGAAAAGATCGAAACTCAGCGCCCCGTGCTTGATGCCGTGGCGCAGCACATCGATCACCCCGCGTCGAGTGATCTCCCCTTGTAGTCGGGCGAGGAACTTCTGCCGCGCCATGCCCTCTTTGTCTTTGTAATTCCCGACGCCCAGCTTCGCCCATTCCTCCGGCTGCGTGGCCATGAGAAAGGAAAAGAGCTGCTCCGAATCCACGGCAAATTCGTGGTCATACGCCGCATCATTTCCCGCCAACCAACCACTGCCACCCTTGGCGGGAGCAGCCTCGGCCACGACACCCGCCGCGCCGGAGGCCAAACCAACCGTCCCGGTCATGTGGCGCATGATCAGGGTTTCAAGTCCTTTTTCGGTGGTGTCGGTTTTCTTCATGGCACTACTCGTTCGAATCTCCGAGAATTTCGAGCACCCGTGAGGAGAAGGCCGGGACGCTCTTGCCGAGGTGGATCGCGACATCGCGGGGATCACGTCCGTCCTCCATCGCGATCGCCGCGATTTTGCCGATAACAATCCCTTCGCTCATTGCGAGGAGGGTGAGGAGATAATCCTGCGGATGACATGCCTCAATGCTCCACGGCAGCAACGCCTCCGCTGGAAAATGTTTCAGATTGAACGTGACGATCAGGGTGGCCCCGCCTTTCACCGCGGCGGCGACTACGTGCCGGTCCTTCTCGTGATTGGTCATCACGGGCAGAAGCCGGTCGTGACCAAGGACGTCGGCCTCGGGAAAGGCCCGCGTGACCTCGCTCCGCCAATAGTCGGCGAGCTCCGACGGATACGGCCGCTTCAACTTCGTCGTCTGCGTATGGTGCACCTCGTCGAGTATGGTATGCGACCATTGCGGGAGAAACAGCCGGGGAGGCTCGGCCAGGCGAAGGAAGAGATCGCACACACCGGCATTGGCGAGTACGCAGGCATCCAGAACTACTTTGAAGTCAGCTTGCATCCCCCGTGTAGTCGGTGTCGTAGCGATCGTTGGCCTTGAGCTTCTTGAAGAGGCGACTGAGTGCGGCGCGCCGGTCTTTATCACGGACCTGCTGGCAGGTGCGAAGGTCCTTGAGTGTCACGCGGCGGTGTGTTCCGACGCGGGTGTGGGGGACTTCGCCTTTGTCCATCAGGTTGACCAGGTGCTGCCGCGACATGCCAAGAAACGTTGCGGCTGCTTGGGTCGTAAAGGTCTCGTCCTCCGGCATCAGCACGACGGAGCGCCCCTGCTGCATCTGCCGGATGATGTTGACGAGCACATGAAAGATCGGGTCGGGCAGGTCGATTCTCACGCCTTCGCGACCGACCAAAGCGGGTCGTTCCTCGCGGCTGACAAGGATCATCAATTGGTCCAGCTCGGCTGGATCCATGACGGAGGGATCGAGACGATTTTCTGTTGAGTTCATGTGGCTACTATGGGCAAGAGAAGTCGAATCTCAACACTATAAACGCCACAGACGCTATATTCACCAATCGCTGGTTTCATCCGATTTCGGATCAATTTCATCGTATTTAGGCGCTTTTTGCGAGTCCTGCGAGGTTTCGGCGGGCGGGGCGGGGAGATGGGCGGCGGCTTCGCGCACGTCCAGCTTGCCCGTCACGAGGTCGGCGGTCAGGCGCGTCCGGTATTCCTGCATCAGCGCGATTTCTCGCTCGGTGCGGGCGATGGCGGTGATTCGCTCACCAATTTTGCCGCTCAACGAAGTTAGTATCATGGCTCAACATCCTTCGAAGCTGGTGCGGCAGTGCCAAACGGCCGCATTCCTTCCAGAGCCGCCTGCGTATCGGCATAGAACTCTTCAACCTCAGAGTCAGCCTCGAAGTGGTAGGAGACGAACTTCTGGTTAGAAGCTTGCCTGCGGTTGTAGAAGTAGCAGGCGTTTGCTTCCGTCTTTGGAGAGGGCATAACACGAATGAACGCGAGGAGCTTGAGTGCGCGTTCACCGTCTGGATCGAGCAAGTGAAGCGCTCCATCCTCCATGCCTTCGATGATCTTGCGTTCCACGGTAGCGAATGGAGTTCGGGTGCCCATCACACGGCGCACCTTGTAGTCAAACTGGCCGCCGACGAAACGACATTCGCCGGGCTGGACGAGTTCATACCTTTCCCAAGTCATTCCCATCACACTTCGGCAAGTTTGAATGAGATCGGCCAATTGAGCGTGCGCCATCTCAATGTCCCGAACACTGGCTACACCGCTATGCGCATGATCGTTTCGGATGCTGTTGGAGCTTTGAAGGACGGTTAGCAGTCGGCGATCAAAGAGCATTTCAAGCACATCACGGGCGTTCGTTCGGAACATTCCTGTGCAGCGGTCCGCATCATCATTGAGCAATTTGCGAAACTTCGTGCTCAGAAATTCGACCACGCATTTCCACAACCCAAATGTGGCACGATCAAACGAAAGCTTCCCGCGCTCCACGGTCGCGGCAAGTGAAGTCACATTGTCCGCCCAGAACTCGCGGTCAGACTTCGCTGCGCTGAGATAGATTGTGGCCCAGAACTCGGCAACAGCCTCGAAGAAGTGGAGAAGGATTTCATTCTTGTCCTTAGTGGATCCATTGGACGCCCGGTAACGCCATAGGATTGAGGCCAGCGGAAAGGGCAATCCCTCCAGCCAATTCTCCAGGGTGTCTTCGTGATTCACGCGGCGGAGTTGCTGGATTTGCTTCTCCACCTGACTTGGATGCGCCCACACGCTTGACTCGATCTCATCCAGTGCTGCGCGTAGCGCATGCACGCGGGACATCGCCTCCAGTGCTTGATTCTGCACCTGGACACTCGGCAGAAAAAAGGTGCCTTGAAGCAACAGCTCCATGCTGATTTGTTTCAGAATCGTCGACGGGGGGCTTATCGTTTCGATGAAGAGCTGGCCGATCTCGCTATTGAGCGACGCGGCAACAAATCGCGCATCCGCCAATTCCCCATTGATGACCAAGCGTGCCACCTTACCAGACTTCGCCGTTAAAGCCCCAGGATGAAGAACGGCTTCACAGCGTCCGGTCAGTGGCAGATAGAGGTCATTCGCTGCATCCTCGACCGATGCTTCAGAGCCTTTCAGAACCTCGTGAGCCTTAATCAGGCTCTGCATCGGGACAGCTTGGAGTCCTTTCCGCTTAGCCATTTCCTCTAGCCGCTCCGTGGCCTCCAGAGACTTGAACCCTTGAAATGTCGAAAACTCAACCAACCGCCCTTGAGCAGGTCGTTTTCCCGCTCGATGAGCCTCGAAGTTCGCGGTGATCTGGCATTGCAGATCGGCATCGATTCCAAACTGAGCTGTAAAAACCTTCTCCCTGGATGTCCGATCAACGACCGCTATGTAGGACTCGATGGCAGCGGCTTTGAGATGGCCTGAGGGGACATGAATCAGCGCTCTGACATGGACTCCCTCCGCCGAAAGGTTTTTCCACAAACGGTCCCCTCGGGAGTTCAGACACGAAGCCGACACCAGAAACACGCCCCTTCCTTGGGTGGAAAGCTTCGACGCGGCCCAGCAAAGAAGCGCGTCACCTGTTTCCGTTAGTATCTCGCCACCTTTGGACGGCGAATACGGGGTTTTCAAGCGGTGACCAAAAGGAGGTTCCGAGATGATGAGATCGTATTCACGTTCCAACGGGAAAGTTCCATTCAAGGTGTTTCCAGTGAAAATCTTCGCAGGTGCGGGGAGCAGCAGCTCGGCCATTCCAGCCACCTGTGTGTTCAACTCGATTCCATGAATGACAGAAGCGCCCAGCCCTTCCGACGCCAACGAGAGGAGCAAGCCGACGCCACAGGCGGGATCAAGGACTGACGTCCCTCCTCCCACCAAACCCAACTTTGCCATAAAGCTGGCAACCTCAGCCGTGGAGAGAAACTCGCCAGCTTCGCTGAAACGAGCTGAACCCACCGAGGCGAGCCACACTTTCAATCGTTCGCGGCGACGGGTGACATCGCTGGCTTGTTCGAGCCAGCCCCACAGCTGATCGGACAATGCAAGATCCCCTCGCCGCTTATCGAGATACTCAAACAGTTCCTTTGCTAGATCCTCGTTCATGCTTCGATTTCCTCGGTTTCGATTTCTTCCAGCGGGTCGGCGGGGGCGGGTTCGGTGGGGGCAGCGGCGGGCGGGGCGGGGAGATGGGCGGCGGCGGCGCGCACGTCCAGCTTGCCCGTCACGAGGTCGGCGGTCAGGCGCATCCGGTATTCCTGCATCAGCGCGATTTCTCGCTCGGTGCGGGCGATGGTGGTGTCGCGGGCAGCCAACTGCGCATCCAAATAATTGACGATGTTCTGCTGTTCAATAGGCGGAGGTATTGGGATCGAGACACCAAGAATCGCCCCTTGAGAAAGGCCATAGCGGGTAACACCATTGGCCTCCACATGGAACTGCGTCGCGATGAAGCGACTATCGAGCGCCCGATGAAGAAAACTCCCGAGTAAGCCAGGGCGCGGACGTAAAATTGCGAGGTGGTAGCCGCAAACCAAGTCCGGGGCTTCATACTCCACAAGCGCTGGCACGCCGATGTCGTTCCACTCCTCAGAGTCCTTCGTGATCAGCACATCGCCCTTGCGAAGCCCGAATCGAAAGCGCTCATCTTGATTTGCTGTAGCGGCCATGAATCGGGTCGATTCGCTGATACGCTCGTTCTTGTAGACCTCAACGTAGTTGCACAGGCGCACCGGAGTTTCGCCTTGTTTTGTGTGTTTATCGACGTTGCTCACTCGCATTTCACACGCGTGTCGCAATCGGCTCACTTCCCAATGCTTCGGAATGTCGCCGAGCCAGGGGATGCCGGAGGGTTTGAGGGGGACGTCGGGGTGGAGGCCGCGGGTGACGGCGCGGTGGATGATGGCCTGCTTCTGTTCGTTCAGCAGCCCAATCAGCTTCCGCTTGGCGCGGATGAAGCCGTCGATCTTCCGGTTCGCGTGGTCCAGAAACCGCACGATGGCCGCTTGTTCGTCGGGCGGCGGACAAATCAATGGGATCTGGCCAAGCTGGTCAAAATAGAGCCTCAGTCGCATATCCATGATGCCGCGTGACCGGCTCTTGAATAACTGAAGATACAACTTGGTTCGGAACAGCAGATGGTAGAAATCTGGTTCTAGTTTTTGAATGGGGCGGAGAATGTCATACGCGGGACTCGTCACTCCATCGAAGTGCGATACGCCGACTGCTCCCATCCACGCCAGCAGCTTGTTCACGATGATGTCGCCTTGCCGAACAACCCAGTAGTCGTCTGTTGATGAAGCCTTGTTCCCTCGTTGCTCAAGGTCCTTTCGCGGGCGAACTCCAATCCGAGTATAGACAGACAGCAGCTCCTTGCCGTGATTGAGTCCGGACTTCTCCATGCTGAGTCGGAAACGAGTTTTCGTTCGCTTCGTTTCCCACGAGGCGGGGATTTGGCCCAACCAAGCCAGCCCCGACTCCTTGTATTCTGCATACGGCTTGAGTCCCTCGATCATGCCGTGGCTCCTTTCGTGATTTCGTGGAGCAGGCCTTCGGTCTGCTGCTCCAGCGCGAGGATGTCGGCGCTGATCTGGGCGAGGGTGCGGAGCTGGGGCGGTTGGTAGAAGTGGCGGGTGAAGCTGACTTCGTAGCCAATCTTGGTATCCGCCTCGACGAGCCACGCGTCGGGCGTGTAGGGCAGGACTTCGCGGCGGATGAAGGCTGGAATGCCGCCTTCCTCCAGCAGCGGGATTTGCTCGAAGTCGCGGAGTTCGCTGTCGGGCTCGTATTCGACGACGCAGGTCTTGCCGTCGATCTTCGCCTCGAAGAGTCCGCGCAAGGGGTCGGGCTGCGCTTTGCCGGGCTTGTGGACTTTCTTGATGACGTGGGGTGCATCCTCAGCGCGCCAACTAACGGCGTTTACGATGAGTTTGAGTTCGGAGGCACTGGGTTCGAGATCGAGTTTCTTGAGCGCCGCATCGACCTTTTCAAGGAAGACGTTGTGGTCCTCGAAGAGGTCGTCGCCGAGGGCCTTGCGGAGCTGGTTCGCGACATCGAGGAGCATGGCGTCGCGCTTCCAAGTGGCTTCGCTGAGGAGCTTCTTTTTCTTTTTGTCGGAGAGGGTCTTCTTCGGCGTGTCGGCTTCGCCTTCCTCGTCCTCCTCGCCTTCGCTGTCGGCTTTGCCCCAGTCGTTGACGAGCTTCTCTAGCTGCGGGCGGACGGAGGCGGGATCGGTGAAGAGAGCCTCGCCGAGTTCGGCGTAGAGGGCGGCGCGGATGTCCTCGTCCCCCGAGGCGAAGCGCAGGGGCTCGATGCGCGGGCGGGTGAGCTGGCTGTGGAGGCGGAGCGGGCGCTCGACTTTCACTTTCCAATAACCGAAGGCGGCATTGGGGAAGAGCTTCGACTGCGGCGTTTCCGCGAAGGCGAGGAAGGTGTCGCAGATGCGCTGGATGTCCTCGGCGGCGAGTTCGCAGTTTTTTTTGCCCATGTTCTTGCGCAGAGGCCGGAACCATTGGGTGGCGTCGATGAGCTGCACCTTGCCCCGGCGCGGCGCGGCCTTGCGATTGGTGAGCACCCAGACGTAGGTGGCGATGCCGGTGTTGTAGAACATGTTTAGCGGGAGAGCGACGATGGCCTCCAGCCAGTCGTTCTCGATGACCCAGCGGCGGATGTTGCTCTCGCCCTGCCCGGCGTCGCCGGTGAAGAGGGAGGAGCCGTTGTGCACCTCGGCGATGCGGCTGCCGAGCGGGGTATCGTGCTTCATCTTGCTGAGCATGTTGGCCAGAAAGAGCATTTGGCCGTCGCTGCTACGGGTGATGAGGGAGTATTCGGGATCGCCGGCGTGCTCTATGAGGAAGCGCGGGTCTTTGACATCCTTCTTTCCACCTTCGCCGCTCATGCGCTCCAGGTCGCTCTTCCAGCTTTTGCCGTAGGGCGGATTGGCGAGCATGAAGTCGAAGGTGCGGGAGCGGAACTGGTCGTTCGACAGGGTGGAGAAGGCGGGGCCGCCGACGATGTTGTCCGCCGCGTCGCCGTCGCCTTTGAGCAGGAGGTCAGCTTTGCAGATGGCGTAGGTCTCGGCGTTGATCTCCTGCCCGTAAAGGTGGGTGGCGACCTGCTTGCCGTGGTCTTTCGCGATCTCCTGGAGGGTTTCCTCCGCGACGGTCAACATGCCGCCGGTGCCGCAGGCGCAGTCGTAGAGCAGGTAGGTGCCGGACTCGATTTTGTCGGCCACGGGCAGGAACATGAGGCTGGCCATGAGCTTCACGGCATCACGCGGCGTCCAGTGCTGGCCGGCTTCCTCGTTGTTGTCCTCATTGAACATGCGCACGAGGTCTTCGAAGACGGTGCCCATGGAGTGATTGTCGAGGCCAGGCAGGTCGCCCACGGGGCGGGGGCTGAGGTTGATGTCCTTGTCGAGGAACTTCTCGATGAGCTGGCCGAGGCCGTCGGACTCGGAGAGTTTTCCGATCTGATTCCGAAATTCGAAATTTTTGATGATGTCCTGCACATTCGGCGAGAAGCCGTCGAGGTAGGCGATGAAGTCGTCCTTGAGTGTCTGCTGCGTCTTGCGGGACTTGAGGTCGCGCAGGAGAAAGGGCGAGGTGTTGTAGAAGGCTTGGCCGGAGGCGGAGCGGAGGGCGTCGTCCTGGTTGGTGATCTTTTCCTTGTCGAGGGCCGCCTTCATTTCGAGGACGGCCGCTTTGGTCGGCTCCAGCACGGCATCGAGACGGCGGAGAACGGTCATCGGCAGGATCACGTCGCGGTATTTGCCGCGCACAAAGACGTCGCGCAGGGTGTCGTCGGCGATGCCCCAGATGAAATTGGTGATCCAGTTGAGTTGGGCGGTGTCCATGCGTGGTTGATTCGAAGTTTTAGAGTGATTCAGGAGCTGAATTTTGCTCGGAAATTGCAGGCTGCACGCGTGGGAGCCATTTTTGAAAGCAGCGCTGCAGAAGCCCTTCTCGTGTGGGAGGTATGGGGCATAGGCTGTTGATAGGAAAATCCCCGAGCACGGCGCGAGGGTATTCCGCACGGATTCGAGGATTCACACGGATAGACCTGCGGGACCCGCGCGTGGAAGCGCGCAAACCAAAGGGCAATCTAGCGGCCCATGGATCCAATACTCGACGCTTATCAGTCTTAAACCGAAAATCCAAAAGCCTAGGGATTTCAATTTGAGGCCCTATTGCCCGTTGGGAGGACTCTACGTCCCCGTTTTCAGCCCTTGATCGCGTCGAGGACGATACCGGGGGTGAGCAGTTCGGGGAGGAGGAGGGGCTCGGGTTTGCCGGGTTTCCAGATGACGTTAAACGGGACGGCACTGCGCTGATACTTCGCGAGCTCGGTGGTGATGGCGGGGTCTTTGTTGGTCCAGTCGGCGCGGAGGGTGACGATTTTCTTGGCCGCGAATTCGCGGAGGACGGCGTCGGAGGTGAAAACGATTTTCTTGTTGGTCTGGCAGGTCGCGCACCAGCGGGCGGTGAAATCGACGTAGATCATACGGCCCTCGGCGCGGAGTTTCTCCACGGCGGCGGGGCTCCATTTTTCCCAGACGACTTCGGGCGCGCCGGCGGCTTGGGCGGCGGCGATTTTCGCTTCCGTGTTTTCGGGCCAACCGGTCCAGACGCCGAGGGCGAGAACGAGCGCGCCGGTGACCGTGCCGAAGCGGACTTTGCCGGGCTTGGTGCCGGGCTGGTTGTAGCGGCCGTAAAACCAGACGCCGAGGGCGATGAGGACGAGGCCGAAGAGGGCCATGAGCGAGCCGTTCTCCGTGGTCTGGCCAGCGAGCACCCAAGCGAGGTAGGCGACGGTGGCGTAGAGCGGAAACGCCATGAACTGCTTGAACGTTTCCATCCACGCGCCGGGACGGGGCAGGATTTTCACCGCGGCGGGGAAGATCGAGAGCAGCAGATACGGCCCGGCGAGACCGACGGCGATGGCGGTGAAGACGGCGAACGACTCGATGGTACTCAGGGTGAGCGCGGCGCCGAGCGCGGGCGCGAGGAACGGCGCCGAGCACGGCGTGGCGACGACGGTGGCGAGCACGCCGGTGAAGAACGAGCCGGCGAAACCGGATTTGCTTTGGAGATCGGAGCCGACGCCGGTCGCGCTGAGGCCGAACTCGAAGACGCCGCTCATGTTCATCGCGAAGATGAGCATCACGGCGGCGAGGCCGAAGACGAAGAGGGGCGACTGAAGTTGAAACCCCCAACCGAGCTGATCGCCACCGGCGCGGAGCACGGCGAGGACGGCGGCAAGGGACCAGAACGAGAGCAGCACGCCGAGGGCGAAGACGAGGCCGTGAAGAATGACCTTTTTCTTGTCCTGGCCCGCCTGATTGACGAAGCCGAGGATTTTTATGCCCAGCACGGGGAAGACGCAGGGCATCAGGTTCAAGATCAGGCCGCCGACGAGGGCGAGGAACAGGGTGCTGATGAGAGAAACGGGGGCGGAGGCTGCGCTGGGTGCGGCTGTAGGCCCGACCGCGGGTCGGGCGTTTGCGTCGGGGGTGCCGGAAGCCCGACCAACGGTCGAGCCTACCGCGGCGGGCGCGGCGGCGAAGGGCAGGTCGACGCGGAGGCCGCGGAGGGAGCCGTCGGCGAGCCAGCCTTTTTCGTTGGTGAGCACGCCGGCGAGTTTCGTGGCGTCTTTCGGGGCGTCAGGGGAAATGGAGAGCGTGAGCACGTAGCCGCCGGCGCCGTCGGGGGTGATGGTTTGCGGGAGTTCATAGGCGACGAGGTTGTCGTCGGCGAAGAAGCGGAGATCAGCGGGGGTGGAAGCCCGACCGGCGGTCGGGCCTACAGGGGACACCTTGAGGGTGATGGTTTTGGTGTCGCGGGAAGCCGAGGTTTTCCAAGCTGCATCGGCGCGGGGGAGGCCGGCGACGACGGCGGAAACGCGGGAGCCGAACGCGGCGTCGGGCGCGGCGGTGGCGGCAACGGGAAGGGTGAGCGTGACGTCGGCGTTGCCGGGCATGCAGACGTCTTCACACATGAGCCACTCGGCCGAGGCTTTGAGGGTAATCGTGGAGCCGGCGGTGAGACCGGCGGGCGGGGTGAGCGTGATGGGCAAGAACGTGTCGTTTTCGAAACCGTTGCCGGTGATGGCGCCGGCTTTGTCTTTGATGACGTAGGGGGCGGGCCACTGGATCGCACTGGCAGTCCAGCCGGGCGGGAGCGACCACTTGATCTCCGTGACGAGGCCGGTGCCGGGATTGATCCAGTACGTGTGCCAGTGGGGTTGATGGACGAGACGGAGGGCGACCTGCACGGATTTCCCGGGGACGATAGCGGTCTCGGCGGCAACGAGAGAGGCCTTAACCTGAGCGCGGGCGACGGCGGGCAGGAGCGCGGCGAGGCCGAGGGCGAGCAAGGACAGAAGAGAAAGGCGGGGAAATCTCATGAGGTGATTTTGGGCGAGACAGATCGGAGGCGCAAACCGGCAGGATTGTTCCCGCAGCGGAGGCGGCGAGGCAAGGATGGTAACGGGAACGTTAGCCAACCGGGCGGGAAAAATTTGTTTAGCGGAATTTCGGGCTTCGCGTGTTCAAGCTCCGTAGGTTTCTTCAGGCAAATCGCCGCCTGCTCTGTTTTTCATGCCGCCTTCAGATCCAGAATCATCCCGTTGGTTTGCCGAGGAAGTGCTGCCGCACGAACCGAAGCTACGGGCGTGGCTGCGCGGGCGGTTTCCCGGCGTGACCGACACGGACGACCTCGTGCAAGAGGCCTACGCGCGGCTGATGCAGGCTCATGCGACGGGGCCGATCGCGTGCCCGCGGGCGTTTCTTTTTGTGACGGCGCGCAATCTCGCCCTCAACCACCTGCGCCATCGGCGGATCGAACGGCCGGAGGGCGCGGCGGAGATCGATGTGCTGTCCGTGGCCGACGAACGGGTTGGGGCTCCGGAGGCGCTCGCGCACGCGGAGGAGTTTCAGATCCTGGTCCGGGCGATCGAGTCGCTGCCGGAGCGCTGCCGCCAAGTCATCACTTTGCGAAAAATCTACGGGCTGTCCCAAAAAGAAGCGGCCGAGCGGCTCGGCCTCTCGGAGCATACGGTTGAGGCGCAGGGGAGCATCGGTTTGCAGAAGTGCATCGAATATTTTCGTCGTCACGGCCACGGGCCGCGCTCCCGCCCATGAAGCCCGAACCGACACAACCGCGTTCGCGGGAGGAAATCGAGCGGACCGCCGCAGAATGGGTGCTGCGGCGGGACCGTGGGCTCACGGCGACGGAGCAGGACGAACTCTCCCAATGGCTCGCGGCCGATGCGCGTCACGGCGCGGCGCTGGCGTTGCACCGTTGGGGTTGGGACGAACTCGACCGGCTCGCTGGTCTGCAAACTTCGCTCGGGGCCGTGCCCGACCCGGACCTGTTCGCGCCCCGGACGAAGGTGCGGGTACGGCGCTGGTGGTGGCTCGCGGCCACGGCTTCGCTGGCGGCGGCCGCAGGGGGCGCGCTGCTGATCACCACGCGCTCGCCGCCCGTCGCACCGGAGCAGGCAACGCCAATGGTTGCGGTATCGACGGTGCTCGCGGCCCCTTGCGAACGCCTGACCTTGGAGGACGGATCGGTGGTCGACTTGAATCGTGGGTCGAGCGCCGAGGTGGACTATTCGGCGACCGAGCGGCGCGTGCGGTTGGTCCGCGGCGAGGCGAGTTTCACCGTCGCGAGGAATTCCGCGCGGCCGTTCGTGGTGAGCGCGGGCGGCGTCGATGTGCGCGCGGTGGGCACCGTCTTTAATGTGCGTTTTGCCCGTGAGGCGATCGAGGTGGTCGTCTCGGAAGGCCGGGTGAAATTGGAAAACTGGAGCGGCGACGCCCTCGTCGCCGGGGCCGCAAACGCGACGGGGGCGACGCGTCCCCAGCCGGCATCGGATATCCTGCTCTCGGTCGGCGAGAGTGCGTTGGTCTCTTTGGGGCCGTCGTCGCCGACGCAGTTCGCCACGCTTTCAGCGGACGAGATCGCGGCGCGGTTGGCGTGGCAGCCGCGCCTGCTGGATTTTACGGATGCGGCGCTCGCAGAAATCGTGGCGGAGTTCAACCGGCGCAACCCGGTGCAGCTTGTGGTGGGCGATCCCGAGTTAGGTGCGGTGCGACTCAGCGCGACGTTTCGATCGGACAACGTCGAGGGCTTCGTGCGCTTGATGGAATCGGATTTCGGCATGCGCGCGGAGTGGCGGAGCGAGCGCGAGGTCGTGCTGCGACGGGCGAAGTGAACGCGGCGTTGTGACGTTTCGGTGACGGCGTGCCAGACGGAGGATTTTTCTTAGCGGAAAGCGGCGGCTCGCGGTTTGTTGGTTCGAATCCGAACCACTCCGTTTCGCTATCACCATGCACTTCCTCGCTCCCGTTTTGATCACTCGCCTCGCGCGATTTGCGCTTCCGCTGCTCCTCGCGGCGTTTTCCATGCCCACGCTTAGCGCGGCCGAAGAGGCCAGAAAATCCTTCAGCGTGCCCGCCGGTGCCGCCGCGCAAACGCTCAAGCAGTTCGCCCAACAGGCCGCGCGCGAAATCGTATTTTCCCCGGAGGTCGTCGGTGATGTTAAGACAAACGCAGTGCAGGGCGAGCTAACGCCACGGGCCGCGCTTGACGCGATGCTGGCGGAAACCGGCCTGGTCGGTGCGCAGGAGCAAAAAACGGGTGCCTTCGCCGTGCGGAAAGCAGAACTCCCAAACGCGCCGCGGGCGGAGCTGACAGGCGCCCGCCCGGAAAAATCTAGCAAAGCGGACCGAGGCCCGGTGGTTGAGCTCGTTCCGTTTGTTGTCTCGGGTGTCAGAGGGAGCCTGGCGAAGGCGATCGAGACGAAACGAGAGAGTGTCACGGTGGTCGATGCAGTCAGTGCCGAAGACATTTCAGTCTACCCGGACACGAACATCGCGGAATCGCTCCAGCGCATCAGCGGCGTGACCATCAATCGCACCAATGGCGAAGGGGAGCTTGTAAGCATCAGGGGGCTTTCGCCGCAATTCACTCTCGTGACGGCGCAGGGGCTGAGCGTCTCGTCGACCGCGATCAATGATGACGGCAATGTCCAGAACGGCCGCGCCATCAGTTTCGACATTTTCCCCTCGCAGCTGTTTGCGGGCGCCACGGTCGCCAAGACTCAGTCCGCAGAAACGATGGACGGTGGGCTTGCCGGGATGGTGGACTTGAAGCTGCCGCAGCCGTTTGCCTACAAGCACAACACCGCCGCCGTCTCCGTGTCGGAATCCTACTCGGATCTGACCAAAAAATGGGACCCGTCCGGCACGTTTTTTTGGTCGGCGAAATTAAACAACACGGTTGGTGTGCTCGTGCAGGGGGTCTATACGCGGGACCTGCTCTACGCGGGAATCTCGGAAGGAACTCGTTGGAACACCTTCAATTTTCCGGCCCTGAACGCAACGAACGTGGAAATCGCCCGGCTCCCGCGGGTCGGCGAGGAGATCTACGAGAGGACGCGTCGCGCAGTGTCGACGACACTGCAATATCGGCCGTCGGACAAACTGGCGGTCAGCGTGTTCGGAATCGTGGGCGAATCCGCGAAGGATCGCTCGCGCGTGACGTTGCAGGGCAATCTGTTTGGTCCCGTGAATCCGTCCGCCTTGGTCTTGGAAGGCAAACAGGCCGTCGCCGCGACTTTTGGCGCTGGAACCCAGGTGCGTTCGGGCGGGGACTTCAATTCGGTCGATACCAATACGATTCTGGTCGGGCTGACCGCAGACGCGCTGGTGGGCAGCGATACGGCGGTCGCATTCAAGGCGTCGGCTTCCTCGGGCAAATTTGACCGTACGGTGGCCGCGATGGTCGGCCAAGCCACCGTGAACAACTTCACCTATGATTTTCGCGGCCATTCCGAGTATCCCACCATGACGTCATCAGCCATGGACTTTTCCAATCCGGCGGCGTTTTCGGTGATTCAGAATCAAAAAACCCGCGACCTACAGGAGGACGACGCCAAGCTGGTCAATCTGGCGGTCGATCACGGTTTGAGAGGAGATTTTCTAAAGAGCATCAAGGCGGGCTTGGAGTTCCGCACTCAGGAACGCACCCGTGACACGACTCGCGCCAACCTGCCGATTCCCGCCGGATTGGTCGCCCTGACCTCAGTCGCCGGTTTGCCCCGCTACGGCTACCTGCCCGACGCGCCATCGGGCGTGAACAAGACCTTTGCGGCTTTTGATCGTGGGCTTACCTACAAAAACTTGATCGATCCGTATGCCGCCGTTCCGCTGCCGGTTCTGCCGAGCCTGACGTTTGGGATCAAAGAGGAGATTGTTGCGGGATTTCTTCAGGCGGATTTCAGCACCGAGTTGGCCCAGCGCCGGATTTCGGGCAATGTGGGCGTCCGTTACGCCCGCACCGAGCAAAATGCCTCGGGGTTTTCCGCGCAGGGAGCGCTCTCGACGCCGGTCAAGTTTAGCCGCGCCTACGACAATGTTCTCCCCAGCCTCAATCTGCGCAGCGAATTGAACGACGAAATGGTTCTGCGGTTCGCGGCTTCGCGCGGTATCACCCGACCGTCGCTCTCGGACCTCGCGCCCTCCGAAACGGTGAGTGCAGTCAATCCCACGGTCACCAAGGGTAATCCGAACCTCGACCCGTATCTCGCCACTCAAATGGACCTCTCGTGGGAATGGTATTTTAAGAAAGACGCCCTCATCTCACTCGCGGTGTTCAACAAACAAATCGACTCGCTGATCGTCACGAAGGCCGTGGTCGAACGTTACGTGCCTTACGATACGAACCGACCGGCCGGTGATTTTATCATCACGACCCCGGTGAACGGCGACAAAGCGACGGTCACCGGACTTGAGGCCAACTACCAGCAACCGTTCAGTTTTCTACCCAGTCCTTTCGATGGGTTCGGACTGCTCACGAACGTGACGGTCGCCACCAGCGAATCCACGTCGACCGTGGTGACGAACGCGACCACCGGCGTGACCCGCCAAGTCTCGACGCGGGTGCAGGGCCAATCGCCGGTTTCCTACAACGCGATTCTCTACTACGACAAAGGACCGTTCCAGGTACGCATGGCCTATCATTGGCGCGACGATTACCTGATTCTCCTCCTCGGGGAAACGGAGGAACGCATGAAACGCGCGACGGGAAATCTCGACCTGTCGATCAACTGGCGGGCCACCAACAAGCTCACGCTTTTCATGGAAGCACTCAACCTGACGAGCGAGGACAGCTATCTCTATGATCGCACCGAGTCGCGAAACATCGCCTTCGCCGACTACGGACGCACGATCAACTTTGGCGGGCGTTTCAAGTTCTGATCGCGTGCTGACGGCCATGACCGCTTGGTTCGCCGGCGGCGTGGACGGCCGGGTCGGAAGCGGTTTTGACCCGGCACTGAAGGAACGAATCGAATTCTCCAAATGATCTCATCGCTGCGTTTTCGATTCTGGCCCGGATTCGTGGCCGCCTTCGGCCTCGCCCTTTGCGTTGCGACTGGAGCCGGGCCGCTGCGAGCTGCACCGACCCGGGCGGAAACCTTGCGGGCGACGTTGCTGCAAGGATCGCACTCGGAAATTTTCCTGGTCGCCCATCGGGGCGATTGGAGGAATTTTCCGGAGAATTCCCTCGCTGCGATTGAGGGCAGTATCGCGGGAGGCATGGAAATGGCCGAGATCGACCTGCAGCGCACGAAGGACGGCCATTTGATTCTCATGCACGACCCGTCCGTTGACCGAACCACGACCGGGAAGGGCAACGTCTCCGACCTCACGCTAGAAGATATCCGGGGTCTTCGCCTGCGCGACGGGCTGGGGAGTCCCACGTCGTTTGCGGTTCCGACGCTGCGCGAGGCTCTCGTCGTGGCCCGTGGTCGAATCCTCCTGAATCTCGACAAGGGGTATCGGTATTGCGGTGAGGTGATGCCGCTGCTGGAGAAAACCAACACGCTAGGCCTCGTGCTGTTGAAAGGTCCTCTTTCGGTGGAGGAG
Source organism: Opitutus sp. GAS368 (assembly GCA_945869845.1). Classification (GTDB taxonomy): domain Bacteria; phylum Verrucomicrobiota; class Verrucomicrobiia; order Opitutales; family Opitutaceae; genus Tous-C4FEB. Next base: position 20,058 of record CAMBRG010000027.1, read on the forward strand.
GTGATGGCCGAGCAGGGGGATTTGCTGTCACGCGTGGCCTACATGCCGGTGATTAATTTTGGGAAACCCGGCGCTGCGGACCGGTTGCAAGGGTGGCTGGAAAAAGCGAAGCCCTGCGCGGTCGAATTCGTGTTTACCGATTGGAGCACCGAATTGGCGGAAGCATTCGCCGAATGTCGCCGGCGGGGAGTGCGAATCTGGGTGAACGTGCTGTGGCCGCACCTGGCCGGCGGCCTGTCGGATGATCTGGCCCTTAACAAACCTGACGAAGTGTATGGAGTGCTGCTCGATCGTGGGGTCAGTATCCTCCAAACGGATCGCCCGCGTGAGTTGCAGGCTTACCTCCGTCAGCGAGCGAGTCGCCTGTAGTTCATTTGCCGCGGCTTATCGCGGGCGGAGCATCGCAGTTTTTCGCGGAATAGGGTGAGGCGTGAGCGATGGCGGGCATGTTGGTGGCGCTTGGATTTTTGGTCTAAGAGGATGGTGACGACGCGGGATTCGGGGCTCATCCCGACGGCAGTGCGGCGGGCGGCGACGATCTTGGCGCCGCTCGACGTGCGGACGCCGAAACCCGGACTTGCGAGCGATGTGTTTTGGGGCAGCGTTGACGTTATGAACCGCGAACAATTGCTCCAGCGCATCTGGATCGACCCCGGCCGTTGCAGCGGGCAGCCGTGCATTCGCGGGCATCGGATTTGGGTTTCGCTGATCCTCGATTTGCTCGCGGCGGGCGAATCGGTGGAGACCATTTTGAAGGACTATCCCGGCATTTCGCGTGAGGACGTGCAGGCCTGTATCGCTTACGGTTCGGAGATGGCGCGTGAACGGTTTGTCGAGATTCCGCTCGAGCCGGCCGGCACGTGAAACTCAAGCTGGACGAGAATCTGGGCGAGCGTGGCCGGCAGGCGCTCATCGCCGCCGGCCATGATGTTTGCACCGTCGTCGTGCAAAAGCTGGAAGGTGCAACCGATGCAGAGTTGCTGCGCCGCTGTGCGGCAGAGCAGCGTGCGTTGGTGACGCTGGACATGGATTTCGCCAATCCGTTGGTCTATCCGCCCGACTCCCACGCGGGGGTCGCTGTCCTACGGCTGCCGCGCAAGCCCACGCGCGCCCATCTCGATCACGTCATCGCCACACTGGCGGAGGCGCTCCGCCGGCAATCGCTGGAAGGGGAACTCTGGATTGTCGAAGCCGGACGCATCCGGGTTCATTTGCACGAGGGTTGACCGGATTACGGAGCCGCCGGGCTCAGTTGGCGAAAAGTTTCGTGGAGTAGTAACGCTCGGCGCGGTCGCAGAGGATGGTGACGACGCGGGATTCGGGCCCCAGCTCGACGGCGGTGCGAAGGGCGGCGATGACGTTGGCGCCGCTGGAGGTGCCAACGAGCAGCCCGAATTCGCGGCTGAGGCGGCGGGTCATCGCGATGGCGTCGGCGCTGGAGACCTTGATCGCGCCATCGAGTTGAGCGCTGCGCAGTAGCGGGGGAACGTAACCGCCGGCGACGCCTTCGATGGAGTGGCAGCACGGCATCTCGCCAGAGAGCATGGCGGCCTCGGCGGGTTCCATCGCGAGGATGCGCACCTTGGGGTTGGCGGCGCGGAGGGCGCGGCCGCAACCGGTGAGCGTGCCGCCGGTGCCGTAGCCGGCGACGAAGGCGTCCACGAGGCCGTGCATTTGGGAGAGAATCTCGCGGCCAGTGAAGTGCTCGTGGTCTTGGGCGTTGATGGGATTCTCAAACTGACGCGGGAGAAAAATATTGGCGTCGCGGGTGGCCATTTCGCGGGAGAGATCGATGCCGGTGGCGTAGCCGTTGGTGGCTTTGAAAAGTTGGACCTCGCCGCCGAACTGGCGGATGAGGTGGCGGCGCTCGATGCTGGCCGACTCGCTCATGAGGATGTGGACTTGGTAGCCCTTGGCGGCACCGACCATGGCGAGGGAAATCCCGGTGTTGCCGCTGGTGCATTCGAGGATGACAGAGTCGGCGTGGAGGAGGCCGCGGTCTTCGGCGTCTTCGACGATGCAGAGGGCGAGCCGGTCCTTGATGGAGCCTGAGGGATTGAGGAACTCGGCCTTGGCGTAAAGGGTGCGGTCGACCTCGGCGAAGTGCAGCGGGATGAGCGCGGTGTTGCCGATGAGGGAAAGGACCGGCGGGCGGGAGCGGGCGAGAGTGACCATGGGAGCGACGGGTCGGAAGGGCAGATGAAGACCGAGGATTCGGCGACGGGCCGGAGGGGTCAACTTCACCTCTGGTCCGCGGAGCCGGGTGTGAGGCGGGCGCCGACCAGCGGCGCCCCGACACGGAAAACGGTCGAGCCGGCGTTATTGGGTCTTGGGAGCGACGGCAGGTTTGATGGTCGAGCCGGCGGGATAGAAACGCTTCGGTTGGTCGGCGGGGGCGATTTCGACGCCGGCGATCATGAGCAGGTTGGCGAGGGCTTGTTCGGTGGCGGGGCTGTAGCCGGCGTACATGCCGACGAATTTGCCCGCGGAATTGATCACGAGGGTCGTGGGCAACGGCGACATGACGCCTTGGGTGAGTTGCACCATGACCGTCTTGGCCGAGGCCGCTCTGTCGCCGCTGGCGGGTTTGCCAATGGGATCGAAGACGGTGGGGAAGGTGTATTTCTCGCGGTTGGCCGTGACCCACTTGTCGTAGGCCTCGCGGGTGTCGAACGAGCACACGCCGAGGACAATCACGTTTTTATCGGCGTAGCGGCGGGAAATTTCTTGGTAGTGCGGCATGGCTTGCAGGCAGGGCCCGCACCAGGTGGCCCAGAAATCGAGGATGACCGTCTTACCTTTGGCGAAGTCGGAGAACTTGCCGGGTTTACCGTCGGCAGTGATGACGTCGAAATCGGGGATGGCGTCGCCGGCCTTGAGTTTACCGTAGCTCTCGCGGAAGGGGGGCGGTGGGTTTTTGGCTTTCTCGGCAGCGGCGGCGGCCGAGGCTTTGGCCTTGGCGTCGGCGGCGGCCACGATGGCGGCATCGACCTTGATGCCGGCGGTGGCGAGGGCGGCCTCGGTGCGCGGATCGGTGGCGCCGCCGTTGCCGACGATCACGCCGGCGATCTTGCCGTCGCGGCCGATGACAAACTGGGTGGGGATGCCGGTGACGCCGTAGAGCTTGCTGGACGCGCGCTCGGCGAAGGTGGCGGAGTCGCGCTCATTGGGGTCCCACGCGAAGATGAGGTCGGGGTATTTCGGCTGGTTGACGGGAATCCACTCGCGGAATTTGGCGATGGTATCGCTGGTGCCGGAGGCGAGGACGACGACGCCCTGGTCCTTGTATTTGGCGGCGAGGGTTTGGGTATGGGGGAAGGAGGCGATGCACGGTCCGCACCACGTGGCCCAGAAATCGAGGACAACGACCTTGTCTTTGTAGTCGCTGAGGCGGACGTCGGCACCCGCGAGGTTTTTCATGACGAAGTCGGGGGCGATTGCCCCGACGCGCAGGGTCGCCGGCGCGGCGACCGGGGTCGCGGCGTGGGCGGTGGTGAGGACCGCGGCGGCGAAGAGGGCGGTCGCCGGAGCGAAGAGAGAGCGGAGAAAAACGGTTTTCATGGGGAGTTGATTTTAAAAAAAAGTAACCCGCGCGAGCGGGCGCGGGCGACTTGGGAAGGTGGAGGAGTTTAGGGGACGCGGCAGACGCGGTTGGCGCGGAGCCAATCAGCGCATCGCGTCGCGGTTGGCTTGATCGAGTTTGGCTTTGGCCAGGATCTCGGGAGCGACCTTGATGCCGGCTCGGGCGAGGGCGGCTTCGAGGAGGACTTCGCCCTTGAGGTAGCCGGTGCAGAGGGCGGCGATCTTGCCGTCGCGCCCGATGATGAATTGCTGCGGAATGCCGCCGACGCCGTAAAGTTTATGCGAGGCGCGATCGGCGCCGCGTTCCTGCGGGTCGTGGGAGAACAATATCTCGGGGTAGGTGGCTTGGTTTTTCTTTACCCAGGCTTCGAAGGCGGCGCGGGGGTCACTCGTGCACGAAGCGAGGACGACGACTCCTTGGTCTTTATAGCGGGCGGCGACTTCGTTGGTGTGCGGCATCGAGGCGATGCAAGGTCCGCACCAGGTGGCCCAGAAATCCAAGATGACGACTTTCCCGCGGAAGTCGGAGAGTTTCACGGCTTTGCCGTTGAGATCGGTCGCGGGGAAATCGGGCGCGGCCGCACCGACCTTGAGCATTTCTACTTTCGCTTCTGGAACCGGCGGTTTGGTCTCCGCGGCGGTCCAGATTTTTTTCGGCATATCGTCGGTCGCGAGTTTGACGCCGGCGCGCAGGAGGAGATTGCCGATGCCTTCAGCGACATGGGCACCGCCACCGACGACGATGCCGACCATATCGCCTTGGGCGTCGATGACGTAGGCGTGGGGGACGGGCGCCATGGCTCCGCCGGTGAAGACCAGCGGGGCGACTTTCTTCATGTGCTCACGTTGGAGGGTTCCGAATGCCTTCTTTTCCTCCGGAGTCATCCCGTTGAAATCTTTCGCGGGTTGTGGGCCGCGGCCGGCGGGATCGAAGTAAACGGGAAAACTGATTTTGCCGGCATTCTTCTCCCGCCACTGTTCAAAGTTCTCGCGCGTGCTGTAGGCGGAGAGCGCAACGACCACGACGCCTTGGCCGGCATACTTGCGCGACAGATTATCGTAGAACGCCAAGCCGTCGGCCTGCAGGCCGCCGCCGGAGCTGATGGAGAAGATGGCGGTCTTGCCCTTGATGATCTCGGACAGATTCACCGACTGGCCGTCCACGTTTTGCAGCGTGACGTTCGGCACGGGCTGGCCGGCAACCAGCTTGGCGTAATTTTCCATGAAGGGTGCCTGCGGAGGCGCGGATGCCGCCGCCTTGGCCGCTGCGGCTTCATCCGCCGCGGACTTTATGAGCGCAGCTTTGCCGGCGGTGGCGGTGGCTTCGTCGACCTTTACGCCGGCGAGGGCGAGGGCGCCCTCGGTGCGGGTGTCGGTGTCGCCGCCGTTGCCGACGATGCTGGCGACGATCTTGCCTTCGCGACCGATGACGAACTGCGTGGGAATCCCGGTTACGCCGTAAAACCTCGAAGAGGCGCGCGCCTCAAACGTTGCTGAACCGCGCTCGTTCGGATCGAAGACGAAGACCATATCGGCATACTTCGGCTGGTTGACCGGGATCCATTTTTTGAACGCCGCGATCGTGTCGCTCGTGCCCGAGGCGAGCACGACTACGTCCTGATTTTTATATTTCGCCGCCAGCTTCTGCGTGTGCGGGAAGGAGGCGATGCACGGTCCGCACCACGTGGCCCAGAAGTCGAGGATGACGACCTTGCCCGTAAAATCCGCCAGTCGGACCTCCTTATCGTTCAGGTCGCGCATCACAAAGTCCGGCGCAACGGCGCCCGCCGCCAGCAAGGTTGCTCTGGGGGCGACCGCAGCCCCGCCCGCCGCCGCGCTTGGCGATGGCTGGATGGCCGCCGCCGCGCTTGCGCCGCCACCGCTACCCATGCTGCCGGCCCGAAATCCTCCGCCCGCGGCGATGAGAGCGTCCCCGTGCGCCTCCGTGATCTCGATGCCGGCCCGTAGGAGCGACGAGTAAGTCATCGCCACGACCTTCTCTCCCACCCCGATGAAACCGCTCCAGAGTTTGCCGTCGGGCTTGATCACGGCCGTTGCGGGCTGCATGCCCACCCCCAACACGGTGTTGGTGACGTTTTCCGCCGAGGCCTTGCCGGCCGGGTCCCACGCGGCGGTGAAGCCGGGGTTGGGGTTGGCTGCGACCCACTGGTCGAAGGTGTCCTTCTCGGTCCCGGAGAACACGACGAGGGCGACGAGCCCCTGATTCTTGTAGGCGGCGGCGATCTGGCCGACCCAGGCCTGCGGTCCTTCGCTGGTGCAGAACTGGACGAGCAGGGGTTTGCCGCGGAACGAGGAGAGCTTGACCGGCTTGCCGTCGGTGCCGGTGACGGTGAAGTCCGGCATCAGGGCATTGCGTGCGACCTTGCCGAACTTGTCGGGGGTGAAGCCGCTGCCGCCGCCCGGCGCGGGCGAGCCCATGCCAACCATGGCGGTTTTGGACTCCGCGGCCATGGCGGGGGAGAGGAGAGCGAAGGCGAAGAGGGCGGTCGCCGGGGCGCGGAGCGAGCGGATGAGCGGGTTTTGCATGGAGGAAAAAGGGCGAGGCCTGCCCAAAATGGGCAGGCCTCGTAGCGATTGGACGGACTACGGTAAGAACGGCTTATTTGATCGGGATACTGAAGGACAGTTCGTAAGTGCGGCCCAAGATAAGTTCCCGATGGAGCCCGGCGTTGAAGCCCCAGAGCGTGGCGGAATAGGGCGGCTTCTTGTCCAAGATATTGCTGACGCCGACGCTCACACGAACGCCCTTGCCGTAGCTGCGCCACAGGCCGTTCTTGAAATCGTAGCCGCCGCGCAGGTCGATCTTGGAGACGGCCGGCGTGGGGAAGTAGGTAACGGCAGCGCTATTCGCGACGTTGATGCTGCCGGCATTGTTGGAGTTAAATCCGTCGAGGTGCCAAAGAAACGCGGACCCGTTCCACGAGCCTTTGCGCCAAAAGACCGACGCGTTGTATTTCCATTTGGGCGGCGACGAGGTATCGCCATCGAGGACAACCTCGGCCTGGCCGGGCGCAACCTTGCGGGTGAAACTCAGGTTGCGACTGGCGGAAAAATTCATGCGCCAACGGCCGAACTGCTCCCAAGGCGCGACGTATTCGAGGACGTAGTCCATGCTGCGGCTGCTGATCCGCCCAAAGTTCACGAAGACGCGGTTCACCCCGGTAATCTGGCCGGGTTGATTGAGAGCGACATCGGACGGGGTGGTCGCGGCCCGCACCACGCGGTCGGGGAAAAGCGCTTCGTTGTTAATGATGGTTTGAGCGGTGATAAGCTGGAAGACGTCCTTTTGGATCGTATCGTAGAAGTTGACCTGAAGCGTGAGGCCTTTGGCGAACGTGGGCTCGTAGATCAGACCCGCGAATGAAGTTTCGGATAGCTCCGGGCTAGCCACACGGTTGGAGCCCCGATTCTCGACGATGCCCGGGGTAGTCGCGGGCGTGCGGCGCGGATCGGTCAGGGTCGACGTCACGGTCGTCGGTGGGATCAGGTATTCGGTGACACCGGGAGCGCGGAAGCCTTCGCTCCAGCTCGCACGGATCAACACGGGCTGCACGGGGCTCCACGAGAAGCCGACCTTGGGCACGGCTTTGGAAAACTCCCGGATGGTCTCCCGGCGACCAGCGACTTGGAAGTCGAGTCGGCGGAGCATCGGCAGGGAATTGCGTTTACCAAAAGCAGGCAGGAACGCCTCGGCGAAAACCGCGTTGCTGGTCTGGGCTCCCAGCAAGGTGGTGATCGTGGTGACGGGGACTACGACCGCCGAGAAATTGGTCGAGGTTGTCGTGACGTTCGACCGATTGGTCGAGCCGCCGGCAGCAAGTTTGGCGGTGCCGCCCGGAAGGTCGAAGACGTCGCCGTCAGCCGTAAAATCGAGGCCCGTGTTCTTCGAGGCCGAATCGATCTTTGGATAAAGCGAGAGGGTTTCAAGTTTGGCGGCCTGCGACGGCGCGCCGGGGGCGCCGGCGTCGATGAACGGATTGAAGCGCGCATTGACATCGGGATTGGTCAAGAGACCGGCAAGGCCTGCGCCGTTGAAGATGCGGTTGGTCTGAAGCGCGGTCTGGCGTTGCCAGGATGCGCCCAAGTCCCAGCGCCAAGTCGCGGCCCACTTGCCTTCGACGCCGATGGTGGCGGCTTGGTCGCGGGTGAGCATGGTCTGCGAAGTCGAACCCCACTCCGGGAGGACCATGGCGACCGTGACGTTTTGATTGAAAGGATTAAACGCGGCCGGCAGGGCCACGGCCGTGCCGAAGCCGCCGGTGATCGAAGTGGTTGGTTGCGAGTTGAACTTACTGGCGGAGCGGGACGTGCGATAGTTAGCGTAGAGCGAAACGAGGTCGTTGAAACGGTAGTTGAGGTTGCCGCTGGCGCCGGAGCGTTCGGACTCGGGAACGAGATCGAGGAAGGACGCAGTGTTCATCCGGCGCTGGGCCGACGCGTTTACGACGGTAGCCGGCGAAAAGACCGTTTGGGAGGGAATGAATTGGCTGATCGAGGGCGTTGCGGTGGCGCCGGTGGGTACCAACACGACCCGCACCCCGGGAATGGCGTTGAAGTTACCGACCACGGTGCCGCCGGCGGCTTGGATCACAGCCGGGTAACCCCAGTTAAATCGGTAATCGATGCCGAAGCGCGGGGCTCCGGTGGCGTTCAGCGTGCCGGAGACGCGGTTGGACTGGTTTTGCTCTTTGGAGTAAGAGCGATCGGAAGCTTTGAGATTTTGGCGGTCGAAATAGTTGAGGGTGACCGTGCCGCTGAGCTTTCCGTAGGAGAATCCGGAAACGATGGAGGCGCTGCGTTCGCGTCCGCCGCCGTGCTCGGTCGCTTTGTAGCCCGACGATAGCTCCGTGCCGGAGTAGTTTTTCTTCAGGATGATATTGATCACGCCGCCGACGGCATCGGCGCCGTAGATCGCGGAAGCGCCATCGGTGATGACTTCGATGCGCTCGATCATGCCGATGGGAATCGTGTTGAGATCGACGAAGCCTTGGCGGGTATCGGTTGAGCGGTTGCCGTTGCCGGATTGGGCGGTGCGACGACCGTCGACGAGGACGAGGGTCGAGCCTGAACCAAGACCGCGGAGATTGGCGCCGGACACGCCAGTTTGGGCGGGCGGAGCGTCGGCGGCACCCACCACAAAGTTAAACGCCGGGCTGGAGGTTTCGGTGCGTTGGGCGAAATCTGGGTTAAACTCGTCGGGCGAACTACCCCGGCCCGAGGCGATACCGGCGTAGCTCTGGGGGATTTGATTGAGGAAGTCCGACAGGGTCATCGCGCCGGAGGAGCGGAGGTATTCCTGATCGAACGAGCTGACGGGCGATGGACCTTCGAGGTCGGTGCGGCGAATGCGGGAGCCGAGGACTTCGACGGCATCGAGGCGCAGGGCGGCGTTGAGCTTGGCGGCTTCCACTGGGTCGGCCGGTTTTGGCGCCGCCGCAGGGGCCGCGGTCGTAGTCGGCGCCGGCTCCGCTTTTTTGGCCGGGGCGGCCGCCGGAGTCGTTTGGGCGATGATGCCGGCGGGGGAGAACACGAGGCCGGTGGTGAGCAGCCCGAGGAGGAGTCGGTTAGGTTTCATGGGTGTAGTTCGATCAAAGGAAAACAACGGGATCGGTGAGACAACGTCAGGCCCGAAGTTTTGGGAAGGATAAGTTTAGAGCCGATGTCGTGCCCAGACCATAGGGCAAAAGTAACAAAACTCCGGCGGGCACGGGCGCAGGCGCGAAGCGGCGGCGACTTTTGCCGCCAGAGGATTTATGCGCGGGTTGACGGAGCTGATCCGCAAATCGTGGCAAGCAGCTGACGGGGTGCCGCCCCGCCCGCCTCCGTGGCCACGGCGTTACGTTACATCTGTGTGAACTCCTCACGAGTGCTCGCCCTCGGCTCGCCGAAACGCCAAGGGTCAATGTCGGAAACAGGCGTCCGCCTGCCGCTGCGCTTTGCAGCGTCCGTCAGCCCGGGATTCCAGCGGCTCCCTTCACCATGCTCCAACAATTGAACACCTATCTTGAGGCCTTAAAGATTCAGCGGTGGGATGACCACCGCTACTACCACCACAGCCGCATCAACCAGTCGCTCCACTTTATTAGCGCCTGCTTCTTCATCGCTTCCTACGCGATTCTCTTCACCGATCCCGCGTTGGCCGGCTTGCTCGCTTGGGGCATTTCGATGACCACCCGGCAGTCCGGGCACTTCTTCTTCGAGCCCCGCGACTACGACCACGTCAATCACGCCACTCACGATCACAAGGAAGACATCAAGATCGGCTACAACCTCCGCCGCAAAGTCGTCCTCATGTCCATCTGGGCGGTCTCGCCCCTCGTGTTGTTCCTCAGCCCGTCGCTCTTCGGCCTGATCGAGCCCGCCGTCGGCCTGAACGGCTACCTCCACGATGTCGGCCTCGCATGGCTCTACATCGGCATCGGCGGACTGCTGTTCCGCACGATCCATCTCTTCTTCATCAAGGACGTGATGACCGGTCTCGTCTGGATGTTCAAAATCGCAACCGACCCGTTCCACGATTTCATGCTCTATCGCAAATCACCGCTGGCCCTGCTCAAGGGCGAGCTGATCGACCCGATGGATCACGTCAACGCCCAGGGCGACGAGATCACTTCCGAACAAGAGACCGAGGCCAAAACGCTTCCTTGAGCAGGCTGCGCCGGATGAGGCGGTTGGTCGCTCCGGGGTTCTCCCACCACCAACCGTCTGCCTGCATCGCTTGAGCCGCCCGAACAAACCTCGCGGCCACTTCCTCGAAATCGGCCTCGGTGTAATTCAGGCTAAAAATCAGCCGCCCCGTGCCGATCCAGCTCAACGCCAGACCCTCCGCCCGCAGATAAAACTGGAACATCCAGTGGTAGCGGGAGGGCATCGTATAAAAGACGGTCCACACCGTGGAGAGATTGGCCACCTGCACGGGCACTTGGGCCGACCACAGGCGTTCGTTGAGCCGCGCCGCCCGGCCGTTCCAGCGTTCGTCGATCCCGGCGTACAGCGCTTTGACTTCGTCCGTTTCCAGACGCTCCAGAAAAACCTGCATCGCCGCCATCACGTGCGGATGCGCGTTGAAGGTGCCGCGCGCGAAACAGATATCTGCCGGCCGCTCCTCTCTAAACCGCCGCATCAGATCCTTCCGCCCGCAGATCACGCCGACCGGGAAACCTCCGCCCAGCGTTTTCCCGTAGGTCACGAGATCCGCGCGGACGCCGAAATACTCCTGCGCGCCGCCCCGGGCCAACCGGAAGCCCAGAAAAACTTCGTCAAAAATCAGCACGATGCCGCGCGCCGTGCAGACTTCGCGCAGTTGTTTCAACCAAGCCGTGTAAGCCGCCCGGTCGAAGGCCGCCCGCCGGCTGCCGTCCACGAGCGACGAGTCTCCCGGTGCGGCGACGTTGGGGTGCAGCGCCTGGATGGGATTCACGAGCACGCAGGCGATGTCGTTCCGCGTGCGCAGCACCCGCAACGTCGCCTCGTCCATTTCCTTCAGCGTGTATATTTTTCCCGGCGGCTGGGGATTGCCCGGACCCGGCTGCACGTCGTCCCACCAACCGTGGTAAGCCCCGCAGAACCGCACGATCTGCTTCCGGCGCGTGTGGTAGCGCGCCAGCCGCACCGCCTGCATCACCGCCTCGGTGCCCGACATGTGGAACGACACTTCGTCCAGCCCGGAAATCTCGCAAAGCCGCTCTGCATTCCACGCCACGCACGGATGGAGACCGCCGAGCACCGGCCCGAGTTCCTTCACCCGCTCGCTGCCTTCGGCCATGCAGGATTTGTAGAAATCGTAGCCCATCAGGTTCACCCCATACGAACCCGTCAGATCGTAGAAACGCCGGCCGTCGAGATCGGTCACCATCACACCGTCGCTCGACGCCAAGAATCCGCCCAGCTTCAAGTGCTCGCGGAAATATCGGCTAAACGGAAACGGCACCCGGTAGGTTCGCGTAAACTGGAGGTCGGAAATCCGTTCACCGGCCGCGACGGATTGCGCGATGGATCGCGGATGCTGCTCGGCGAAATGCCGCGCCAACCGGCCGAACCTTTCCCGCCGTTGCGCCTCCACGTCCGCCGGCGCATCGTCCGCCGAGAAAAACCGGTCCTCATCATACGAGAATCCGGGCAGCAGCCCCGCCACGCGCTTGGCCATCCGCGAATGCCCCGCGAGCGACCGATGCTTCGCGAACGAAAGTTGGAGCCGGCGGCGGGCGAGGTGAAAAATCGACCCCGCCGCGACAAAACCCACCGCATACTTCAGCAATAAAACGTCCATGGAAAAGAAACCCTTACCCACCGAATCCGCCGTTGCCAAACCGACAACGCACTCCCGATTGAAACAATTGCGCGACAAACTCCTCCTGCAAGAGGACCTGAACTTTCTCCTCACCAACCGCCTTCCCCGCGTGTTTCTCACGCGGATGATGGGCCGCTTTAGCCAAATCCGGCACCCCTTCGTCGCCCGCTGTTCCATCGCCACCTGGCGCCTGTTCACCGACTTGGATCTCACCGAGGCCAAACCGCAGCACTACGCGAGCCTGCACGACTGCTTCACCCGCGAACTCCGCCCCGGCGCCCGTCCGGTCAACCCAGACCCCGCCGTCATGGTGAGCCCCTGCGACGGGATCATCGGGGCCTGCGGCGCCGTCGAAGGCACGCGGATTTTTCAGGCCAAAGGCTTTCCTTACCTGCTCGCCGACCTCTTCGGCAGCGAGGCCGCCGCCGAACCGTTTCGCGACGGCTGCTACGTCACGTTGCGGCTGACCTCGACGATGTATCACCGCTTCCACGCGCCGGCCGACGCGCTCGTCGAGCACGTCACCTACATCAGCGGCGACACTTGGAACGTAAACCCCATCGCCCTGAAGCGCGTCGAACGACTTTTTTGCCGCAACGAGCGCGCCGTCGTCCACCTGCGCCGCGACGACGGCCGCCCCTTTGCCCTCGTCGCCGTGGCCGCGATCCTCGTCGCGGCCATTCGCCTGCATTTCTTGAACGTGCTCCT
>CAMBRG010000028.1 GCA_945869845.1 Opitutus sp. GAS368
GCGGACGGTGACGACCAAATGCGATAGGCTTTTGAGACATTCTTGACCGAGATGATGACGTCGCCGGGCATGGATCGGATTGGGCTCCGGAGGCAAGCGCCAGCCGCAACCACTCGCAAGGCCGGAGTTGTCCCCATCACGCCGGCGCGGCCAGAATCGGAACGAAGAGAAAACGATCAGTCGGTGAACCCGTCCGTGGGGCCAACCCGGAGGATCTTGCCCCGGAAGGGACCGACGGGGACCACGCGTTCTTTGAGGTCAGGCTTAAGCAGCGAATCAAGCATCAGCTGATTGTTGAACCAGATCTTGAGGCGGGAGTGATTCTCGCCCGGCTCCGTCGTGAGCTTGGCGACCACCTCGTGGTCGCGGAGGTAGTTGATCGTAGCTAGATTGCTCTCGGAGTGCAGTGATCCGTCGCGGGCCAAGCCCACCCGGATCTTTTTCCGCCCGACTTCATAGAAGAAAAAAATGCTCCAGGTTTCATCCTGATGTTTAAAGTGCCACACCGGTTCCCAAGCGTTCGTGTCCTTCAGCGGCAGGGTGATTTTGATGCCGAAGGGAATCGCGGTGAGGTCGGTAAATGGCTGCGCTGGGTCTAGCTTCGTGTAGCCATGGGCGACGCCCAGCAGCAGCACCGCGAGCATTGAGCTCGCGATGGCTCCGCGGCCAAAAATATGGAATGCCCGATCAAGGATCGTGGGTGAACGCCAAGACCAGCAGTAGAGCCCCAACACGGCGATCCAGCTGAGCAAAGTGACCCAAAAGGCGACGCGCAGTGCGGTGGGACCGACATAGGATAGATCCACCCGACTCAGGCCCACGGAAACCGGAACCATGACGAGTCCATCGGGCGAACGCATGACGGGAACGGCGCGGCCGTCGACCTGAGCGCGATAGCCTTCGATGAAAATTTTTGGCGTCTCCAGCCAAGAATCCGCCGCGCTGCGAACCGTGACGCGAAAGGGGTTCCCGCTCAGCGTTTGCAGGGGGAGGCGGCTGGGACTGAGCGAAAGCAGCTCGAGTTTACCGAGGTTGCTGATCGGGGGTCGTCCGGGTTGGGCGTAGAAGCGAACTTGAACTTCGTCCGCCTCGGGACCGGTGGTCCAAAGGGTGAAGCCATCCCGGCTGTCGGGGCGGGTGCCGAACGCCATCGGAGCTCCCGAAAGCGGAAGTTCATACTCCCGGTAGATGAATTTCCCGAGCAGCTGCAGGGTCCCATTGATCTCGGGGTCCTTAAATTGGAATCGGGCGAAGTAGACCTGTTTTGATGCCAAACGAACGGGAGGATCAAAGTAGCCGCCGTAGTCTGTTTGGACAAAAATATGCTGGGTACGGAGGCGGGGCTCCCGGTCGGAGACTGCGCGATTTAAGGCGAGGCGATTCAGGTCGATCGGTTCAAGCGAGCCGCGGGCAAGCAGCCGGTTTTGCATGATGGGGTTCATCGTGCCGTGGCTAAATCCGCGCGGAACCTGACCGAAGTAATCGTAAGAATAACGGCTCATGAGCGCGTTTTCCGGCCGGAGGCGGAGTTCGGTCATCACCTCGCTACTCGTCACGGCGTAACCGCGGGCGATGAGCTTTCGGGCATCCCACGCGGCGTAAACTACAGCCGCCGCCAAGCCGCAGGCCAGCCACCGGGGAGCCCGGCGGAGTAATCCCCGCCCGGCTTTGGGCCACGCGAGCAGACCGAGAAAAGGCACGAGAGCCGAGAGGATCGGATAGAAGCGCTGCATCGGCCATTCGTGCGTGGCGTTGATTACGCTCTCCGGCATGATGGCCCAAATCCGGCCGGAGATGTTTGGGGAGGGGACCAGCAGCAGCAAAAGGCCGACTGCACCCAAAGTCAGCAGGCCCACCGACCAATGCCGAGCGGGCCGGGCGATGATCGCGACTAGGGCGACGAGGAGAGCGAGCCATAGGGCCGGACCGAGCTGAAGATTGCGGATGAGATCTGCTCCGGCTGCGTCGATCGGTTGACCGAGACCGGCCCAACCTGCCCTGAGCGTGCCGAGGATGGCTCCGCTGCGGACATTGGCGACCAAGTTGGGGTCACTGGGCATCTGCAAGGTATACACCGAAACAAAAACGTAGCCGCAGAGCATGAAGCAAAGGGCGAGGCAGGCTAAGGTCTGCATCACGGCCCGGCCTTTTTCCCGGTGCACGACCAAGCGCGCTGCGAGGACAAGACCCACGAGGAAAGACGTCCACAACGCCACCGGTGGATGCGCGAGCCAGACCAGCGCGAGTGCCGCCGCCAAAAAGCCAAAGATTGGAACGGGATGAGGTGTATCCCAGAGCCGAATCACGGAGTAAAAAACGATCGGGAGCCACGGCAAGGCGAGCCACGTGGCGATCATGTCGCCACTGTAGATCAGCGCCAAAACGCCGGGGCAGGTAGCGAAAGCGGCAGCGAGCCAAAATGCCGTGCAAGCAGCCGACGGTCTTAGCCGCGTGAGCAAAAGATAGAGTCCGGCCACCGAGGCCGCTAGGCTGAGGACGATCAAAAGATTTTGCACCGCTACCGCGGTAAGGGTGGGCCCGGCAAAAAGGCTGATCACCGCGCCGAGGTAGGAAAAGTAGGGCGCGGTGCGCAGCGGATGGATATCGCCGTTGAACGCGTGGGCGCTGTTACCGACATACATTTCATATTCACCAGTGCGGAATTGTTCGGCGGCGTCGGTCAGTTGCTGGGCGTAGTGAAACGCATCGCCGCCGCCGACCAGCTGGGTCGTGGCGTAGGGCTGGATTACCCACATGCAGACTCCGATCAGGCCCAACCACCGCGCGGCTTCGCCGGTGGTTGAGCGGGTGCGGCGGGCTTGGCGCAGGAAAAATCGCTGCGCCAAGCCGCTGGCGGCCCCGGTCGCCACCGCGAAAACCAGCTGGCGGTAGTCAAACGTCTCGGGCGTGTACCACACCCAAACCACCAGCAAAAGGACCGCAGCCACCGCCGGCAGGCGGAGAGGCTGCGTTTGCCACCGCTTTAAAATCCGGCGCAACCCGGAATCGCACAGGTAAAGGCTGATGAACCACGCGGCGAGAAAACCAACCACGGTTGAAAGTTGCCATTCCCCGGAAAGCTTGAAGCGGTAGGCAAGCGAAAGGCTCGCCGCCAGGACGACCCAAGGGGCGGCGAGGCGAAGCAAAAACTGGCGAGGACGCTCAAGGCGGCTCGGCCAAGGGGTTGGCCAGCGGGGTAACATGAAAATGTAAAAGCGCCGGATAAAAAATGATCGGTCAATCGAAAGTTGACCGAGAGATTAAATCACGTCCGCGAAGGTCGTCTGAAGTTTCTGAAAAACCCACCGGCCGAAAAGAAAAACGGTGATCCCTGCGGCGTAGGTGTAACCGAGGTGAGTCAGGTTGAGCGCGGTATCCCACACCAACGCATCGCGGGCTAATTCGATCGAGTGCAGCAGGGGGTTCCATTTGAGAAACGCCCAAATCTCGGCTGGAATTTTCGCGATCGGATAAACCACGGCGCTCGCGTAGAGCACGACTTGGCCGACGAAGGGCATGATTTGGCCGAGGTCGCGAAAAAACACTCCCAGGGCGGCAAAAAGCCAGCCGAGCCCGGCGGTGAGCAGCAAAAGCGGGAGCAGAATCACCGGTAGCCAGACGAGGCCGGCGATGGTCACCCCACGGCCCAACGCGATGGCGCCGATCACCATCAGGGTGATCGAAATCAGTAGATTGAACCAAGACGCGCCGAGCTGCGCGAGCGGGAGCAGATCCAGCGGGAAGACCACTTTTTTCACCAGATTGGGGTTGGCGAGGATGATCCCCGGAGCGAGTGAGAGCGTCTCAGACGTCACTTGGTGCAGAATGAGCCCGAGAAAAAAAGCGAGGGCGTAATCGGTGCGAGTCTCGTCGGGCATGACGCCGAAACTCCCGCCAAAAATCTGCCCAAAAACCACGTAGTAGAGCCCCAGCATCAGCAAAGGGGTGAGAACGGCCCAGACGATACCGAGGTAACTGCCGCGGTGGCGCAGCTCGACGGTCCGAATGGTGAATTGCCACCACAGATCCCGCTTTCGGGCGAGATCGTGGAAAGGAGTGGCCATGCTGGGTGCGCTCATCGTTGACCGAAGAACGAGCGCACGGCGGTGGCCACGGAGTCAATCTGTTCGGCGGTGTGGTGCGGACTGATCGGCAGGCTCAGGACTTCTTCCGCCAAGCGCGCGGCGATCGGAAAATCGGCGGCGGTGTAGCCAAGATTGCGATAGGCGCCCGAGCGATGGGGCGGAATGGGATAGTGAATCTGGGTGGCGATGCCGTGCGCGGTGAGATGTTCGCGGAGGGCGGTGCGGTGGGCGGTGCGCACGACGAAGAGGTGCCAGACGGGCTCCGCCCACTCCGGCACGAATGGCAGCACGAGATCGCCCACCCCGGCGAGTTGAGTGAGGTAACGCGCGGCGAGGGTGCGGCGGCGGGCGTTCCAGGCGTCGAGGTGGCGGAGTTTGACCGCGAGGAATGCGGCGGAGAACTCGTCGAGGCGGGAGTTTAGGCCGGGCTCGTCGTGGTGGTAGCGCTCACGCGAGCCGTAGTTGCGCAGGGAACGCAGGCGTGCCGCCAAGACCCCGTCGGACGTGGTGATGGCGCCAGCGTCGGCGAGGGCGCCGAGATTTTTGGTGGGATAGAAACTGATGCCGGCGGCGTGGCCGAGGGCGCCGCTGGCGCGACCCTGGCAACGGCCGCCGTGGGCTTGGGCCGCGTCTTCGAGCACGAAGAGACCATGCTGGGCGGCGACGGCGTTGATCGCGGTCATGTCCGCGCATTGCCCGTAGAGGTGAATGGGCAAAATGGCTTTCGTACGCGGCGTGACGAGTGCCGCGAGGCGGGCGGGATCGAGATTGTAGGTACGCGGATCGGGCTCGCAGGGAATCGGGGTGGCGCCGACGTGGGTGACGGCGAGCCAAGTGGCGATGTAGCCGTTGGAGGGGACGATGATCTCGTCACCCGCGCCGATGCCCCGGGCGATGAGCACCAGTTGCAAGGCTTCGAGGCCGTTGGCGACGCCGATGCAGTGGGCGGCGCCGACCGACGCGGCGTAGTCGGATTCGAAGGCCTCAAGCTCGCGGCCGAGGAGAAACCAGCCGGAGTCAGCGACCCGCGCGTGCGCCGCATCGAGTTCCGGGCGAAGCTCGGCGGTGGCGGCTTTGAGGTCGAGGAAGGGGATGGTCATGGACGAGGGCTGGGGCGGAGTTTGCGGGAGGCGAGCGCCACGCCAAGCCCCGTCGCTCCACCGATCCAGGCTCCAAAACTCAGCCAAAAAGCGATGCGGAGGGCCAGAGGCCCGACGAAGCGGAGTTCGACTTTGCTCTCGCCGGCCGGAACGGGAAATGTAACCAGCCCTTGTTGGGACTTGTGCACCGGCGCGTTCACTCCGTTTACGGTCGCGACGTAGCCCGGGACCGACATGCGGGGCGTTTCCAGCAGCGCCGGAGCCGGGCTTTGGACGCGGGCGCGCAAGGGCATCAGTGAATCGACGCGGAACGGCAATTTTTCGGGGTCGTAAGCTGCGAAACGGTAGCGGGCGAAGGGAATGTAGTTGGCGGGGACGGCGCCGGGGCCGGTGGGGATGAACCGCAGGTTGATGGTTTGGGCGGATGAGGTGGTCGTCCACAGAGCGATGGTTTTTTCCGCATCGGGGCCAGCGCCGAAAGCTTTGCTTTCGCCGGAAAGAGGCAGGACGTATTCGCGGTAAAACGCTGGGCCGTTAATTTGGAGGATGCCCGTCGTGTCCGGGCGGACGAAATCGAAAGTCAGAAAATAGTGTTTGCCGGGATCAAGCGTCAGGGCCGGCCGGAGATTGATAACGCCAGGGTTGGCATCGATGACGCCGCCAAACTCGTCGTCGAAAGTGCGGTTGGAAACAGACGGGTAATTTGAAACGAGCACATGTCGATCGCCCGGGTCGAGCAGGCGGAGTTCGAGGCGGGAATCGACGACGCCATGAGTGAAGTAAGCTGGGCGACCCGGGAGCAGGCCATAGGTGTGCCGCTGGATGGCGACGTTTTCGGTCATCGCCCAACGGCGAGAGTGTTCGACGGTATCGGACTGAGAACGGGCGTTGCGGGTCAGCTTGACGGCTTCGGCTGCGCTCCAAACGACCGCAAGGAGCAGCGGGAGCGCGATCGCGAGCTTTCGGGCGGAATCTCGGGACGGCGAGAAATCGGCGAGATTGCGTTGGGTGCAGACGATGACCAGCGCTGCAATTACAATCCCGAGGCGTTGGATGGGCCAGTAGAGAGTCATCCCGACGAGGGTCTCGGGAAAACTGAACCACAACGCTCGCGTGATTCCCGGTATGGGCAAAACCAGAACCAAGAGCAGGGTAGCGGCGCCGATCAGCAGCTTGGCGCCCCGGTGACGACCATAGAAAAAAGCGCCGACGGAGACGAAGAAAGCTGCCCAAAGACCATAGCCAAGTTGGAGGTGGTGAAGGGTAGCTGCGCCCCGATCAAGAGGCAGCAGCGAGGCTGGAAAGGTGGCGCGTACTTCGCGGAAAAGTTCAGCCCGGTCCATGACGTAGGGCACGATGGTTTCGCCGGGAGTGCGGAGCAAAAAGACGGAGATGACGGGATAGACCGCCAGCGCGGCGAAGATCGTCGCCGACAGTACGGCGCGACGAACGGCGGGAGGCTTGTCGGGCGAAACGAGCAAAACGGCAATTTGCGCGACGAACGCGACCATGGTCACCCAAAGGGCGATCGGCGAATGGGCCCACCACAGGGCCGCGAGACTCACCGCGAGCACGATCAACGGAGTGGGGGAGTCGTCGTCGAAGCTGCGCACAAGGGCCGCGCAGGCGAGCGGGACCCACGGCAGCGTCATGCCGCTCATGTAAAGATCCTGCGCGTAGAAGAGGCCCGCGACCCCGGGGCAGAGCACGTAGAGTGTCGCCAAAGCGGCGGCCGGCCACCGCTGCGCCGGGGCCACCCAGACAAGGGCGAAATAAGTGCCCAAGATGCCGCCCAAAAAACTCAATACGGCCGTCAGATGCTGCAGGGCAAAAAAACTGAGAGTCTGCCCGGTGATGAGATCGAGGCCGATGGCAAGATACTGATAGTAGGGCGCAGCCCGCAGCGGATAAACCGCTCCGTTGAAGGAGTAATCAGATTGTCCGACGAATACGGGGAACACGCCGGCGCGGAATTGGGTGACGGCATCGGCGAGCAGGTGATGATACCACAGGGCATCTCCGGTGCCGATCAGTCGCGGCGAGAAATACGGCTGGGCGATGAGCAGGGCGACGGCGGCGAGCAAGGTCAGCCGCAGAAACTCGATGAAGGTGTCACGAGAGATGCTCATGCTCGACGTCTCGCTCGCTGCATCATGGCTGAGCCGCACGGGGTTTCCAGATACGAATATCCATGGCGGTCGCCGGATTTTTCAATGTTCCCACCTCTACGTAGCCGTCGGGAAAATTGAAGTCGGCGTTCAAATAGTGTTGGCGAAAATCGGGAGCGTCGGCCTGCGTGATGACCCAAGCGCGCGCCCGCCGCACCGCGCCGGCATTCCGAATGTAGATTTCTTCCACCGGGTTGTTCACGTAGATGCGACCAAAATACCAGGGGATGACCGGCGATCTTCCTCCGACGGCGTAAACCAAGCCGGGCAAATTAAAGAAAGCAAAAATGTCGCCCCCGGGCTGAAAGCCATTTTTTTTCAGAATCTCCTGCGTCGCCTGGATGAAGTGGGCGTTAGGCGTATCCAGCAGGAGCACTGAGCCCGATTGACCGATTGAGGTGGGCGTGGTTTGCGTCCGCAGATCGCTGGTCATGCTGTAAGGATGCGCGATCTGACCGTTGAATAGCTGGGCGGTCGCGATTCCGCTGCACGCGACCAGCAAGAGGCCGGTTGAAATCAGGCCAAGCCGTCCTCCGGCCAATAATGGCAACGCGGCGGCGGCGAACCACAGAGGCGCCTGAAAACTGCTGTTGAGATAGAGAGGATTGGTGGAGCCAAAAGCGCCGGCAAAGGGCAGGATAACCAGCAGCGCCCACAGCAAAACGGAGTGGAGCGTAAGCCGCCAATTTTGAGGTTTCTCCATGGTAAGGAGAGTAGCGAACCCCGTGATTAGGACGGCTTCAAACCATAGCCGGGTAACGGCGGCTTCCGCGTAGAAGAGATGGGCGCCGTGCCAGATTTTCGCCGATAGCAGCAGGACCAGCCATAAGGCGATCACCGCGGCAAAGCCCCACTGGGTTAAGGCGCGGCGGATCGGTGTCGGAACGAATCGTGCGGCTACGCCGAGCACCAGGAGGAGGGGCCCCACCCAGCGAAGATCATGCGCCAGCATAACAGCCAGATCCGATGAATTCTTGGCCAACCGGGTTAACAGTTCACCCGTGAAGGCAGAGTTTTTTGAAATCGAAAAAAAAGTGGCGAAGCGCGCGGTGAAGGCCGTCCAGCTCCCCAAGACCAGAAGAAACGCGGCGAGACCGAAGACCACGGCACCACAGGCGAGAAGGAGCACGCGCTGTTTGAGGCGGGCACCAATGGCTGGGCTCAAAAGGAGAAAACCAAAGACCCCGCCGCCGAATAGGATGGCCGTCGGAGGCTTGATGAAAAGTTGCACGGCCGCCACGGCGCAAGCCGCGGCCAACTCGATCACGGCGAATCGCCGGTCGCCCGGCTCCGCGCTGACGATTCGCCCCGCGCCATCCAGCAGCAGCGCGGAACCGAGCACGAGTAAGATGGAATTGAGGGAATTGTAAGTGAGCGCGGCCGGCACCGGGGTGTAGGTCGCAAAGGCGCTGATCACCGCCGAAAAAAACACGGCGGCGGCGGGCAGTACGGCAGGTTGGCCGGGATGGGCGCGCCGAACGTAGCTCACCAAAGCGACCCCCAAAATCCCGGCGCTCCCGAGCGCGAGGGCCCAACTGGCGAGCCGAAAGGCGACGATGTTTTCACCCAGCCCTCGAAAAATTGCGCCCGCAATCAAGTGGAATGACGTATGCGTGTCGGCGACGTCCGAGGGGAATTTATAGGTCAGATAATAGTAACCGCCATCGATGAGGTCGAAGCCGCGACGGGAGGCCCAAATCGCGATCGCAGCCCCGAGCACCGCGAAGGCACCCAGTGCACTCACGAGAAACCAGCCCGACCAAACAGAAAGCCGTGCATTCCAAGCACGTGCCGGCCGCGGAGCTTCGACTGGGAGGAGCAACGATTGCAATTCACGTACTCTGGAAGGCTGCTCGCGGGTTCGTCAATAAAAGTGGAAAATCGTGAGCTGGGTTGTTGCCACGAGCGCGCGTACCCCCACAAAACTAGGCGAAAAGATGCCGAGTTTGACCGTTATCATGCCTGCCTTCCAGGCTGCCGCCACCATCGAGCGGGCGATCGCGAGTGTGGTCGCACAGACGGTCACGGATTGGGAGTTGGTCGTAGTTGATGATGCTTCGACGGATGAGACGGCCGCGCTCGCCGAGCACTGCGCCGCTCGCGATCCGCGCATCAAAGTGATCCGCCTGGAGCAAAATCAGGGCGCAGCCGCCGCCATGAATCGCGGCTGGCAGTCAACGCGGGCTCCCTTCGTCGCGATCCACGATGCCGATGACGAGTCTTTGCCGGGACGCTTGGCCGCGCAGCTCACGTTCATGCAGAATCACCCCGAAATCGACGTGCTTGGGGGAGGGGCGCACTTCGTTGATGAAGCAGGACGGACTTTGGCTTGGGTGCGGCATCCCATGGAACACGCGGAGCTGGCGGCCCGACGTTGGCGCCAGTCGCCATTCGTGCATTCGACGGTGGTGATGCGGCGGGAGTTTTTGACCGTGACCGGTGGATATCCGGCGGGCATGCGGCTCGCGGAAGATTATGACCTGTGGATGCGGGGTTTCGCCGACGGGCGGTTTCGCTATCACAATCTGGGTGAAATCATCGTCATCTATCGCACCCGACCGGTCCAGCGCTGGAAAATGATTCGGGCCAGTGCGGGCGCCCGCATCAAAGCCGGCCGGCGCGAGCACCGCCCAATTACCGGTTGGACGGCCGCCGCGTGGATTCTCCTCAACGGGGTAGTGGAGCAGTCGCGGATCTTCGTTCTGCGGGACATACTGAAGAATTTTTTTCGCCCAAAGTCTTCGGCTCCTTTGCGCGCCGGTCCGCCGCTGGATCCGCGCCCGCTGCACGTGGTTCTCGTCACTTCTAGTCTGGGTGGCGGGGGCGCAGAACGGGTGTTGGCGACGATGGCGAACCATTGGGCGGGACTTGGTTGGGAGGTAACCGTGCTTACTCTCAGAGCGGATGAGGCAACGACAGCTTATCCGTTGCACGAACGGGTGCGCGTGGACCGCTTAAATCTGATTCGTGAGCGCAACCCCGTGCTGGATGCCGGCCATCTTGGAAGGCTGCTGGCTTTACGCCGGGCATTGCGAGCCGCCGCACCGGACTTGGTCATCGGCTTTCTGGACAAGCTCAATGTGGCCGTGCTGCTGGCGGTGGTGGGGACCGGCATCCGGGTTATTGCAACCGAGCATTTGGTGCCATGGCGGCATCCGATGGGCGCGGTTTGGGAGACGCTGCGGAGGCTGGTTTATCGTCGAGCTGCCCGGATCGTTTCGCCCACGGCAGGCATCCGCGACTATCTCGTCCAGAGCGTTCCGGGCCGCTACACGGTGCTCGGTTATCCGGCGCAGCTGTTACCGGGCGCGGCGTTCCCGGTGACGGATCGGGCACCGTTGATTTTTGCGGCGGGTCGTCTTGCCCCCGAAAAAGGCTTCGACGTGCTGATCGCGGCCTTTGCGCGGGTGCACGCCCAGCATCCGGCCTGGCGTTTGGAAATCGCCGGTGAAGGCCCGCTTCGCTCCGCCCTGGCGGCGCAAATCGAAGCGGCGGGGCTGGGTGAATCCGCGGCATTGCGCGGTCACTTACCGACCGTCCGCGAGCGCATGCGCGACGCGGCAATCTTTGTGCTCTCGTCGCGCAACGAGGCTTACCCGATGGTGCTGTGTGAAGCGATGGCGGCCGGAGCGGCGGTCGTGGCGACGGATTGCCCGACGGGGCCCCGCGAAATGATCACGGAGGGCGTAGACGGCTTGCTGGTTCCGCCCGACGACGCCCCGGCGTTGGCGGAGGCGCTCCTGAGGCTGATCGCAAATGCCGCTTTGCGTGAAAGACTAGCGGCTGCCGCGCACGTCGGTGCCCGTCGTTTTGGGAGTGAGACCGTGATGCCCCAGTGGGACGGGTTGGTGCGGCAAGTGATGGCCGAGTCCCGATGAAACTCACGTTCGTCATCGATAGTTTGGCGATGGGTGGCGCCCAAAAGCACGTACGCCAAATGGCCTTGGGGCTCGCCGCCCGCGGACATCAGGTGCAGGTGATCAGCCTCAATGATGTCTGCCATGCCGCCATGGTTGAACCGCTGGTCGCGGCAGGCATCCCGGTGACGGTGATGGGCCGCCGCGCCATGCTGTGCGGTGTGGGCCTGATCCGACTTTGGAAGCGGTTGCGATCGGATCGTCCCGATCTGCTCATCACGGTGCTGTTTGCCAGCACGATTGCCGGCCGCATCGCCGCCACGCTCGCGGGAAAAGGCATTCGCATCGTCACCTGCGTGCAGGCCCGCAATATCAACTACCGCTGGTGGCAATTCGCCTTGTTGCGGCTGACCTCGCGAGCGACGGCGCGATTTTTTTTCAACAGTCGCTCGGCGATGCCGTTCGCATTGAAACACGAAGGGGCGCGGGCTGAGCTCAGTCACTACGTGGCCAACGGAGTGGAAATACCAACGTCGGGCAGTGGTGAACCACGGCGGACATGGTCGGACGTTGGCCTGCACTTTCAACCGCATCACGAAGTCATCGTCACGATCGGCCGGCTTGATCCACAGAAGGGCTACGGCTGCCTGCTCCGGGCATTCAGACACGTGCTCGGGCAGCGTGAGCAGGCGCGTCTGCTGGTGATCGGGGCCGGACCGGAAGCACCTAGATTGCGCGCGCTAGCCGAGGAATTAGGCGTGGCAGAAAAGGTCATCTTCGCTGGCGAGCGAGCCGATGGACCGCTGCTGGCGTCGCTCGCTCGATTGTATGTGCAGCCCTCGCTTTTTGAGGGCACGCCAAACGCGCTGATGGAGGCCATGGCGGCGGGCGTGCCGGTTGTGGCTACGGCGGTCGATGGTGTTCCTGAAATCGTCACTCACGGTGTGAGCGGCTGGCTGGTGCCGCCGAATGAGCCTGCCGCATTAGCCGAGGCGGTTTTGGGCGCGTTGCGCGATACCCAAGAGGCTGAGACGGTTGGCCGCCGCGGACGTGAGCTGATGCTCAAGCAGTTTGATGCCGCCACCATGATCAGTCGTTATGAAGCGCAGTTTTTGGAGTTTCACGACGCTGTGCCTGCCGCGGGCGTTGCTGAAAAAGAGTGACGCGGTTTTGAGTCTACGCTGTTTTGTTGGGCCCGGAACGACTCGATGACAAAAATTCTTGTGACAGGCGCGGCAGGTTTTATCGGCAGTCACACCGTAGATTCCTTGCTGGCCTCCGGGCATGAGGTGGTGGGAGTGGATAATTTTCGCACCGGCTCCCGCGAGAACCTCAGGCAGGCTACGGCGTCGCCGAGATTCGACTTCCAGGTGATGGACCTCACCGAGGTGGAGACGTTTACCGGTTTGGTCCGCAGCCAGCGCCCCGATGTCGTCATTCATCTCGCTGGCTTGGTGAGCGTGCAAGATAGCCGCGCAGATCCGGCGCTGAACGTGCGCCTTAACGTGGGAGGGACCCAAGCCGTTATCGACGCCGTGATTAGCGCCTCCGTGCCTAGGGTAATATTCGCTTCATCGGCGGCGGTTTATGGGGATAGTGATGGTTTTCCGCTCCGAGAGGATGCACTGAAGCAGCCGCTTAACCCCTACGGTGAAGCCAAGCTCGCAAGTGAAGCATTGCTCGCCGGAGCGGCACGGATGCACGGCTTTACTGCGGTCAGTCTACGATATTTTAATGTGTACGGTAGCCGACAGGCTCCCGATTCACCCTACTCCGGAGTGGTTTCAAGATTCGTGGACTGCTGTCGTCGGAATCAGGCTCCCGTTATTTTCGGGGATGGCCGGCAAACTCGCGATTTTATCCACGTCCGCGATGTGGCCCGGGCCAATATGCAAGCGGCGCTGTTGCCCGGCATGCCGTCGGGCGACTACAATGTTTCGAGCGGTCAAGAAACTTCACTGCTCGACTTGGTCGGCCTGTTGCGTGCCATGCAACCATCGCTGCCGGTGCCGAAGTTTTCTGCTGCCCAGTCGGGTGATATCCGCCGGTCGGTGGGTGATCCTGCGCGATGGTGTGCGGTCAGCAGATTTTCACCGCGGGAAACATTGAGCGCGGGGCTGTTGGAGCTTGTGGAATACCATTCGACCGAAAGTCTAGCAGCTAGCCAGTTGCTCCCGTCGTGTCCGACGAAGCTGTAAGCCCGATCTACGCTATGCTTCTTTATCAAAGAGAGTCTTGGTTTACGCTGTTAAATCCCGTGAAAATCACCGTCGATCTTTATCGGCATAGGGTTCTTTTGTGGCAGTTTGTTTGGCGAAATATTGAGCTGCAGCACAAAGGGAGTTTTCTTGGGATCGCATGGTCGATGCTTAGTCCGCTCCTCCTGTTTGCGGTCTATGCGTTCGTCTTTTTGGTGGTTTTCGATGGGCGTTTTGGAGTGGTGCAGACCGAGACCCGGGCCGACTACGCCATCGGCCTTTTTCTGGGACTTTCACTTGCGCAGCTTTTCCAGGAGACGCTTTCCACGGCACCGCTGCTCGTCGTGCAAAATCCGAATTATGTGAAAAAGGTGGTGTTTCCGCTGGAAATACTTCCGGTCGCCGCAGTCGGCGCAGCACTTTTTCGCTGCCTGGTCTCGCTTGGCTTGGTCGTGCTGGCCGTAGTAATTTGGGGACCCGGTTTAGACCTAACGGTGTTCTGGTTGCCGGTGATTGTCGGCCTGCTGCTGATGTTATCGCTAGGGGTGGCGTGGACGCTTTCTGCTCTGGGGGTTTTTTTACGGGATCTCGCGCCACTGGCGCAATTTTTTGCCGTGCTACTCACTTTTATGAGCGGGGTTTTCTATTCGCTCGGGAAGCTTCCCGCCTCGTTTTCTTTTCTGAGTTACAATCCGCTCCTGGTGCTCATCGAGGCGGGCCGTAACGTGCTGCTCTGGCACCTGCCGCCTTCGACCGGCGACTTGATCTATGTGGGTGTAGTCAGCACGGCCCTGTGCCTGGTCGGCCATTTGGTTTTTGCCGCTCTGAAACCGGCGTTTTCCGATGTGCTTTAACTCTTTTCGTCGCCATGACTGAGCCCGTTATACGAGTGCGGGGAGTCAGCAAAGCCTACCGAATCTGGCATTCTCCGGCTGCCCGCTTGCAGTCCATCGCACTGCACGTCGCCAAGCATCTGCTGCCGCCGCTTTGGGCGCGATGCACGGCGGCGCAGGTGAGGCTCTTTCACGATTTTTACGCGCTCAACGCCATCGATCTAGAAGTCAGGCGTGGCGAGGCCGTCGGAATCGTTGGTCGCAATGGCTCCGGCAAGTCCACGCTGCTGCAGATCATCGCCGGCACCCTTGCGCCTACGGGTGGCACAGTCGAAATCCATGGCCGCGTGGCCGCCCTACTTGAGTTGGGGTCAGGTTTTAACCCTGAATACACCGGCCGTGAAAATATTTTTCTGAATGCCTCGATCTTCGGGCTGACTGAGGAAGAGACCCGGGCGCGATTCGGCGCGATCGAGGCATTCGCCGAGATCGGTGAATTTATCGAGCAGCCGGTGAAAACCTATTCTAGCGGCATGGTTGTGCGCCTTGCTTTTGCCGTGGCCGCGCATGTTGATCCGGATATCCTCATCGTCGATGAAGCGCTTTCGGTGGGCGACGCCCGATTTCAGCTTAAATGCGCTCGGGCGATCGACCGGTTCCTTGAACGAGGGGTGACGCTGCTGTTCGTGTCTCATGATTTGAGTTCGGTCAAACGGCTGTGCGGCAGTGCGCTGCTGCTGGAACGCAGTCGCGTGCTCTATCAGGGTCGGCCCAACGATGTGGCGAATCTTTACAGCAAGCTGATCGCGGACGGCGGCTCCGCTGAAGCGATCATGCCGGATGTGGCCGCCCTAGTGGCTGGTCAGCCAGCCTCAGGTGCAGCCGCCGCCAAAGACAATTCGCCGACCGTGTTGCATAGCCCCGAGGAGCACACGTCGGTTGAGTCGATTCGTCCTGCCGGACATCCGGCACAGTTTCATGCGAATCAGGCCAAGGCGCTACTGGCGGACGAACGCGCCCACGTTCAGCTCAGCGGCCAAGAGTTTAGTTACGGCGGAGAGTTGGGATCCATCGCCAGCATCTCGGTTCTCGACGCGGCTCACCAGCCGAGAACGTGGTTCAAGAGCGGTGAATCTGTTACGGTCAGAATGGTGGTCGAGTCGCGCGAGCGGCTGCAGGAACCGATTTATGCCCTGACGATCAAGAATGTTTCCGGCGTGGAAATCTACGGGACGAACACCCTTTTCAGCGGCCAAGTGGCGCCCCCCATCGGAGCGGGTGAAAGGCGTGAGATCGATTTCGTTTTCGACCTCAATCTGATCGCCGGAGAATTTTTCCTTTCGTTTGGGTTCACGCATTTTTTCGGCGACAACCTGGTGGTCATTCAGCGTCGGTATGACGCGATCAAGATCAGCGTGCAAAGCGCCGATCGGAGCTTTGGTATCGCTAACCTCAAGTCGGTCATCCGGACGCGTCCAATCGAGATCGTCCTAGCCAACCCGACGGCACCTTTATGATTTCCTTCACGCACGCATCCAAGAGAGTCATGCTGGCTCCTGGAGAATTGTTTCGCACGAACCCTCAAGACGAGACCTACCGAGATACGCCCGCGACGGAACTCCGGGCCATAATTGACCGCGTAGTCAACGGGGTGCCTTGGCGGGAAGCGGTCGCGGCGGCTTTCGGCGAAGTTCACCCATGGCTGTGCGACATCGTTACTTCCCCGCAACGAGACTTGTTTTTTCGGCAGTACCCACCGGCGGACGGAGCGCGGGTCTTAGACATTGGGGCGGGGTGGGGGCAAGCAGCGCTGCCGCTGGCGCGCCGGGCAGAGGTGGTGGCGCTTGAACCCACCGCCGAAAGGATGGACTTCATTCGCGCGGCCGCAGTGCAGGAAAAGGTCGATCAATCCCTCTGCTTTGTGCAGGCGGATTTTTTCGACGTCACTTTCGAGACGAAGTTCGACCTGATTTGCTGCATTGGGGTGTTGGAATGGGTGCCGAAATTCCGAACCGGAGACCCGATCGGATTGCAGCGGGAATTTCTCCAGCGTACCCGCGGGCTGCTCAATCCCGGGGGGCGGCTGGTCATAGGAATCGAGAACCGTCTTGGCTTGAAATATCTGCTCGGAGCCCCCGATGACCATATTGGTGTTGGCGGAGTGGCGGTGTATGACTTCGAACTCGCGCGCGCGAAATGGCGGGAAATTCACGGTGTGGAATTGCGGAGCCTCACGCATTCGAGGTCGGAGCTTGCCCATCTATTGACCGAAAGCGGCTTCTATTCGAACCAGTTTTTCGGGGCTTTTCCGGACTACAAAATTCCTCAAGTGATCTTGCCGGTGGGACCGGAAATCAACGCATGGCTGAAGGGTGGCGGCTTCGTGCCCGAACATGACGGGTCGTGTGGCAGTCCTCTGCCTTTTCAAGCTGACCTGGCGTCCCATTATCGATCGCTGGCCGTTCTTGATATTGCTGAGAATTTTGCGCCAAGTTTCTTTGTTGAAGCTTCCGCGTGAAACGCGCGAGAAGTCCTAGCCAATTCAGTGACGCTCAACTACTCTCTACCTCAATGCCTAGATATTTAGCCGTCCTCCTGCTTTTGGGGACATTTTTGCTCGGGCCTGGCTGTCATTCCTTTTCCCCGGCGCCAGAAACTCGATGGACGATGATCAATGTTAACCCGGGTGAAGCCCAGGCCGATTGTCATCTGATAGAATTCCCAGATGGGAAGAAGGTGCTTATCGACGTCGCGAATGCGGCTGACGCACGCGGCACGGCTCTAGCCTACCTACAGGGGAGGAAGATTAAGCACATTGATCTCGTCGTGATCAGTCACTTCCACTGGGACCACTACGGATGCTTGGTCGATTTGATCAAATCGGGGGTCACTATCGGGCGGGTAGCGATTAATCTGCCCGCCTCTCGGGAAATTGCCGATGTCGAGCGCCCTTGGGGCGCAGACTGGGAAGACATACAGGCCACCCTCCAATTTTTGCGTGACCAGAAAATCGCCTGTTTCACCCCGAAGGCTGGGGATCGCCTAATCGAAATGTCGGTGGGAGGGGTGAGTGTTCATCTCGACGTGATTTGCCTGTTCGATGGGATCAACACCCCGATTGGAAAAACTGATATGAATGACACGAGTATTATTGTAAGGCTTGCCCATGGTCCTACGCGCGCCCTTTTCACGGGGGATTTGAACAACCGACTTGGCACCTACCTTGCGGAGAAGAATTTTGATGTCGCGGCCGACTTGCTGAAGGCCCCCCATCACGGGACGGAGGGCCTCGCGCCCAACGAATTTTTTGCCCTCGTCAACCCCAAGGCGCTACTCGTTCCCTCGCCGACGAAACTCTGGTTCTCATTGCGCAGCAAAAGAACCCGGGAGTATTTTGCCGAGCGTAAAATCCCTGCGTATGTTAGCGGCGTGAATGGTCATGTGGTGGTTGGCATGAATGAGCGTGGATTCTCGGTCGCGACGGAGCGCCCTAGTGCACCCTAATGAGGCCAATTTTTTCCGGTTCGGTGCGAGACTTCTGCGAGCTACCGCGCCTAGCAAGGATACAGGCTTGTCTCGCTGCCAGAATGTTTGTGAGAGTTTTGTTAGGCGCGCACCAGATGGTGTGCGGATGAGAAAATTATGCCCGCGACCGACACGCCCGAACAACTTGAACACGCGACGGCGGATGCCATCCGGGCGGAGTTGTTCCGGGCCAACGTTACGAGTAGCTTGGCGGGCTGCGATTTGGAAGCCGTGCTGCGAAACCCTGAGCGGCGAGATTATTTCACGCGCCGAGGGTATAAAATATATGGCCCGAAACGGCAGCCGATTTGTTATCTGACGGTCGGGCAGGATTTGGCCGATCTTCACCGGCGCATTCTTTCGTTCTCAGATGCGTGCCCTGAAATCGCCTGTCGACCCTTGTTCTATCACAAAACGGGCGACTGGGAGTATCTGGGAACGGAGTTGTTTGATGCTCAAAATGTCGACGGTCTGGTGTTTTCCGGGAAGTTGCCGGTGGAAGATGCAGTGAAACTTGGGGAGAGGGCACTCATTGCGCTGGAGCACACGATGAAGAAATCCTCATCGGCTGCTGCGAGTCGTGAGCTCGACGGATTTTTTGCCAAGGTGCTCGCATCCCCCTTGTTTGGTGGACTCGACCGGCCGTTTTTGAGCGATGTGGTTTTTCCCTTTATCCGCAACGGAGCGTTGGAGGGGCAGCAGTATATACGCTGGACGAATGGTGACTTTGTGCCCCGCAATCTCCTGGTTGGTGCGCAGGGAAGCTTGCGATTAGTCGACTGTGAATTTGCGTCGCAAACTCATTTTTTCTTGGAGGATTTTTGGCGGTGGCGCACCTACTCGACCTTGCCGGCGGGTTCGCGCGAACTCGCCCAGTCTCGTGGACGCGACTCGAAGAGCGCGTGGAGCGAGGCTTACTTCCTATTGCACCAGCTCATCGTGATTCATGAGGTGAACGGGGCGAGCGTCGCGGTCTCCGAAGCGCGCCGGGCGATCGAGCGTCTCCTCACCCTGATGACGGAGACGCACACGGGATTTCGCGCGAGTCTGTTCTTCGAATTACTTGTCAACCGCGCGAACGCCCCGGTGGCATCCGCGGTGTCCTCGGCCGGAAATATGGCTCAGCTTTTCTGGAAGCAGGGTGACGATTTTTGCGAAGAGAAATCGATTCGGATCGAATTTGATCCCGCGTCTGAGGCTGAACTCAGCTTCAAACTACCTCCCTTGAGCGGTGTCGTGCGGTTGCGGTTCGATCCGGTTTGTGCGGTTGGTATGGTAAAGATTATAAGTATCCGCCTGCTCGCTGCGGGACAAGCTTGCCCCCTGCTTGCCTTCGATTCATCGACGGGTTGGATTCCGATCCAGCTAGGCGCAGAACTGCTTCAGTTGGCTGATGCGCCCGCCCTCACCTTGTTGAGCGTTGGAGCCGACCCTCTGCTGTTCCTGCCCGAATTCGACGTGGGAGAATTCCTGGACGATGTTGTTTGTGAGGTGCGGATGACTTTCGCTGCGCAGCTTGTGAGTTTGCCTCAATACGTGCAGGCTTGGAAGCTCTCATTGCCCGACGCTCGGGTTTTGGAGCTTCAGGGTTTATTGACCGACTTGGAACGAGCTCTGGGCGAGTCGGAAGGGGAGCGGCGGCGGTTTGTCAACGAGCGGTTCGCCATAGACGATGCGATGGCGAACGAGCGCGAAGAAATGCGGAGGAAGGACCAGGCTAGTTTGGACCTAGCGGTCCAGCACGAGCGGCTCACCGAAGATTTGGCGGCCGCAAAAACGGAGGCTTCCAGTCTGACGGCGGCGATGGAGCGTTTTCGCGCTGAACGCGAGGTGGAGGTTTCGGCGCTTAATGCACAGTTGAGGGAAGCCGTTAGTACTCATGGTACGGCCGTCACCACGCTAGCGGTCCAGCACGAGCGGCTCACCGAAGATTTGGCGGCCGCAAAAACGGAGGCTGCCAGTCTGACGGCGGCGATGGAGCGTTTTCGCGCTGAACACGGGGTGGAGGTTTCGGCGCTCAACGCGCGTTTTAGGGAAGCGGTAAGCGCCCATGGGGCGGTGATTGCCGCACTAGCGGCTCAGCATGCGCGAGAAATCGCGCTCCGAGTGGAGAAGCGGATTGAACTTGAGGCTGCGGTTGCGGCGGAGTCTGCGGAATCAGCCCGGCACTTGGCTGCGATTGAGAGCTTACGTGAAGTGCATGGTCGGCAGTTGCACCTTTTGGAGCAGGAAGTGGCTGCCAAACTGGCGGGCTGTGACGAGCAAATCCGCAGTCTCGCTCATACAATCGAGCAAATGAAGGGCAGTGCGTCCTGGCGCGTGACCCGCCCTTTTCGTTGGTTAAGAGATACAATTGAGGGCAGGCGCTCAGCCTAGTTTTCTGAGACGCGCAAATGGTTTTTGTAAATGAAGGTATTTACAGACCCGGTGTGACGGAGGCTGAAGGGGTGGCGCGCATAGTCTGCCATATGGCCGATGAACAGAATTCGGCTCGTTAGCCAAGGCGGATTGACCTGCTTTTGCGGCTCGATCAATGCAGGATCGGGCGCAATCGGTGGGAGCCGCGACAAACCCGCAATTGCATGACGAATCTCGACTAGACATTTATCGCCGATTCATCTTTTTTGCGTTTGAGTCTATGGTTCAATCGTTAAGTCCCAGCGTTTCACAGTCAGTCCACGCCACGGTCAGCAGAGATCCGTTGGTCTCTGTGATCATTCCCAACTATAATCATGCTATCTACTTGCGGCGGCGGATCGAGTCGGTCTTAGCGCAGACGTTTCAGGACTTTGAGATTATCTTCATGGACGATGCATCGACTGACGATAGTGTCGCGGTGGCACGGCAATGGCTTCCCTCGGACCGCACACGTTTCTTACTAAACGAAAAGAACACCCGCATCCCATTCCGTCAGTGGAACACAGGCATGGCCGTGGCCCGCGGGCAATTTGTCTGGATCGCCGAATCGGACGATTTTGCGGCGCCCAGCTTTCTGGAGAAAACGGTCCGGGTGATGCGCGAGCGTGCAAGTGTGGGTGTGGTCTACGCGCAGTCGTGGATGGTTAACGAACGCGACGCTACCCTGTGCTCGCTTCTGGTGCATACGGACGACCTCTCGAGCGAACGCTGGCGCAGCGATTTTTTCAATAAAGGCCGGTCCGAGTGCCAGGACTACCTCTGCCTGCGCAATACCATCCCAAACGCCAGCGCCTGTCTCGTGCGGAAGTCCGTCTATTTGGAGGCGGGCATGGCGCCGGTTCATCTCCGGCAGTGTGGTGACTGGCTGCACTGGATCAACATGCTACTGCACTCTGACCTCTACTATCTCGCGGAGCATCTGAACCACTTCCGCAAACATGAGCGATCGGTTCGGTCGTCAATGGAGAAGTCGGCCGAGGAGTTGGTGGAGGTTTATCAGGTGCTTGCATTTCTAGCCGAGCGAGTGTCGCTGTCTCCAGAAAAGCACGAGCGTTCGTGTCACATCACTTTCCAGCGCTGGAGGGCCTTGGCGGGGCCGTTCAAGCCATCGGCGTCATGGTTGAGAAACCAACTGCGAGTCTATCGCAAGGCGCGTAAATTCGACGGGGCAATCACGCGTCGTATCACCTCTCTTAATTTTCGGTTTCCGACCACTGCGGTGCCTGCCTAATGCCTCCCTCCCTTTGATTACTAAGAAAAAAACCGTGTTGCTGACGGGCGCCCGTGGCCGCTTCGGCTGCGAGCTGCGACGGGCGTTGCCCGACGAAAATCTTGAATTGATTTCGTTTTCGCGCACGCGTGGGGATGGGATTTTTGGCCTCGAAGACTTGCTGACTCCTGGCTTGTGGGAGACCGCGGACACCATCCTGCATGCCGCTTGGAGCACGGTTCCCTTGCTTTCCGAGCGGAATGTCGGAACCGAGTGGCAGCAGGATTTACCGCTTTTGGTTCGGCTTCTCAAGTCCATCGCCAGCCGCAGTCCGCGGCCACATTTCGTTTATTTTTCCTCCGGTGGATCCGTTTATGGCGGCGCTCCCGGTCGGCCTAGCATCGAGACGGATCCCCTTCGTCCGATCGGCTGGCACGGCTTTGCGAAAGTGCAGGCGGAGGAACTCGTGCGCGAGTTCTGCACCAAGAGCGAAATCCCGTTCACCATCATGCGAGTGTCGAATCCCTATGGATTTCCCATTTCGGGTGACAGGCCGCAGGGCATTGTGCCGATTTTGATCCAGGCGGCATTGGCTGGACGCACGATTCGGATTTGGGGTGACGGTCACGCGCGCAAAGATTTTCTGCATGCGGACGATTTTATTGAAGCTCTGCGGCGCGTGATCCACACCACTCCGAGGGGTGTTTTCAACCTTTCGTTCGGCGAGTCCTATACGGTGCTCGATTTGACCGGAATCATTGAGGCGAAGGTGGGTACCAAGCTCAGTTTGGAGCATATTCCCGCCTATCCTTGGGACGTTGCGGATAGCCGTTTGGACAATGCGCGTCTTTGTCAGGAGATCGCATGGCGGCCTACGATTGGCATCGACCAGGGGCTCGGCCGGTGCGTGGAGTCTGCCCGGCATATCCTGCCGACTCCATGAGCGTCGCTCTCTTAAAAATCCTTCTCACGGTTCACCAGTTTTTCCCGCGCCACATTCACGGAACTGAGCGATACACGCTGGACCTGGCGAAGGCGCTGAAGTCGCTCGGGCATGACGTGGTGGTTCTGACGAGAAACCACCATCAGGAGGATTCCCGCGATCGCGACTGGAACGAATACGTTTTTGACGGGATTCGTGTCCTCGCTATCGACCTCGTCACGCATGCCCGGACCGGTTTCGAAAGTAGCTTCGAACGGGAGGACCTCGACGCGGTGTATGCGGATATCCTCTGCGAGGAGCGTCCGGACATCATTCATTGCTGCCACCTGCTCTACTTGGGTTCGAATTTTGTATCGGTGGCGGCGCAAACGCGCGTGCCAGTCTTCATGTCTTTCACCGATTTCTTCGGCATCTGCTGGACGAACCGGCTGCAAAAATTTCACAGCGGAGCGTGCCGGGGGCCGGATGAGGACGCATTGAACTGTATTCAGGACGTGCTGCGCACCGTCGAGAAGCCGTTTGGATACTGGCTGATGAACATCGCCTACCGGGTGGTGGTGCGTTCGGAGTGGGGGGTGCGATTTTTGCGGGTTTCCGCGGATCGTGGCTGGCTGCGCTCGACAGCTGTGCTGGAACCGATCCGTGGAATTGAGAAGCGCCGCGGCTGCATTACCAGCCATTACCGTCAAGCCACCCAATACATCGCGGCGACCTCCTATCTTAGGAATTCCTACATCCGCGCGGGCTACCCTGAGGAAAAGGTTACCCTTATGCATTTTGGGATCGAGCAACCCACTCCGAGCGAGGTGGCGGAGCTACGCCAGCGCTACATTACGCTGAGCACGAGCGCCCGGCCGATGGTGATTGGGTTCATTGGTCAGATCGCGAAGCACAAGGGCCTGTTGGATTTGATGGAGGCGTTCAAGCAGGCAGCGATCGCAAATACCGCCCTGCATCTTTTTGGTGACATGAAGCAGGAT
Organism: Opitutus sp. GAS368; assembly: GCA_945869845.1. Taxonomy (GTDB): domain Bacteria; phylum Verrucomicrobiota; class Verrucomicrobiia; order Opitutales; family Opitutaceae; genus Tous-C4FEB. The sequence continues at coordinate 23,318 of CAMBRG010000028.1, forward strand.
CCCAAGTTTTCCCGGATCATCGAAGAGATCGTGGAGCGCCAGCCGGGAATCAAGCTGCTCGGCACATTCCCGGGTGGGCAGGTTTACCAAAAGCTTGCCGGCATCGACGTCTTGGTGATCCCGTCGACGTGGGCCGAAAATTCTCCTCTTATCCTGCTCAATGCGCTGGCCAGCCGGACTATGGTGGTGGTGACAAACGTGGAAGGCATGGCTGACCTAATTATTGAAGGGACCAATGGTCGACTTGTGCCCGTGAATGCGCCGGGCGCTCTCGCCGCGGTGCTCACGTCGCTGGCGGAGCGGCGCAAACAATTGATCGAATGGCACGATGGTCCGTTTCAGTCGTACAGCACCTCGCCGTTGGACTACGCGCGGAAGGTAGCAGAACTCTACCGTCAGAAGAGGCAGGAGGCCGCAACTCCGGCCCGGTTTCGGCGCGAGGATTTTCCGCGGCGGCAAATCAAGCCCGTGACCGTCAGCTGCGAGCGAATGTCGGCGCAGGCCTCGCCGACCGACCCGGCAGGCTGTGCACTCATTGTGCAAAACATGTCCCTAGAGTGCCGCGACGAATCACGGACCCTGCGGGCAACCTTGCCCGGTGCGAGCACCTTTTTCGAGTTTGATGCGTGGGCGGTTCGGGAGATCACTATCGTCGTAAAATGGCCGCGAGATGGACTCGCCGTCGTTTATTTCGCGACCGACCGGGAGCCGGATTTCAATGAAGCTCGGAAAATCGTAAAGATCGTTCCGGGCAATGTGTGGTGTCGTTTTTCCATCGGTTTCCAATCGGACGGCGAGAGGATTTCGCGTCTTCGCTGGGATCCACTTTATGATGGGGTCGGGTTGCCGGTGGAGATTAGGATGTCCGCTCCGATCCGTGGCGCGTCGGAATTTCTGGCTGATGTGCAGCCCGGTGCGACCGGGGGCCACGGGTGACCGCGCGGATGAGGGTGTTTGCTGATAACCTGTCGACGGATCCCATGTGAGATGTGACCGCACAATATGGGCGTGACAGTCACGAGGGCAGCAGCAGTCTCCGGCGTAGTTTATGCAAAATTGACGCAGAAAAAACTCTACCAATGCGAAACGTTTTTATCAGCGGCGGTGCTGGGTTTATTGGCAGTCATTTGACGCGGCGAGTGCTCTCGCGGTCAGATGTCACCCAGGTTGTTATCTACGACAATTTTTCGTCGGGCACCCCCGGACATCTGGCGGGGATTGGGCCGGATGCGCGGCTAAGGATTGTCGAGGGGGACATCAAGGATCTACCGAAAATCACAGCTGCTATGGCGGGCAGCGACACGGTTTTCCACCTCGCGGCGAATCCCGATATCGCCAAGGCTGTCACCCAGCCGGACATCGATTTCTGGGAGGGAACGTATCTGGCGCAGAACGTCCTGGAGGCGATGCGCGTCAACGGCGTGAAGCGGTTGCTCTACATGTCTGGCAGCGGCATCTACGGTGATAACGCCGCGGTGGCATTTTCGGAAAACTACGGACCCTGCCTGCCCATTTCCACCTACGGGGCGAGCAAGCTCGCCTGTGAGGCTTTAATTTGCGCCTACTGCCACATGTTCGATCTGACGGCGCGGGCGTTTCGCTTCGCGAATGTCGTTGGACCGCGGCAGACGCACGGCGTAGGTTACGATTTCGTCCGGCGGCTCCGGAACGATCCTACGCAACTTCGCATCCTCGGTGACGGTTCCCAGAGCAAGAGCTACATTCACGTGGAAGACATTCTCGCAGCAGTTATGACGGCCAACGATTGCTGCACTGCGCGCTATGATGTCTTCAACGTCGCTACGGGCGACTACATCACCGTGAAGGAAATCGCCCACTTGGCAATGCAGGTCAGCGGGCTCGCGCCTGGGGCCGTGCGGTTCGACTTTACCGGTGGCGACCGAGGCTGGAAAGGGGATGTGCCGATCGTGCGCTTCGACTGCACCAAGATTCAGTCGTTGGGATGGAAATGCGGTCGCACATCCGCGGAAGCGGTGCGTGACGCCATGATCGCGATGCGGGAAGAAATATCCCATGCCTGAGTCGTCCGCGCCGACCCGCGTCGAGCACCTGCTTCCTCCCGGCTTCCAACCCGTTCCGGTGGAACTTAGCCTCGTCGTTCCGGCCCTCAATGAGTCGATTACCGTGGGCGAATTCGTGGATTGGTGCCGCGAGGGTCTTAGGTGTGCGGGCGTGTCCGGGCAGATTTTGATCGTCGACAGTTCGACCGATGACACGCCGGGGATCGTGCTGGCTCGGGGTGGGGAAGTGCTGCGCGTGCCCAAGCGCGGACTTGGCCGGGCCTACATTGATGCCATCCCGTTCATTCGCGGGAAGTGGATAGTCATGGGCGACGCCGACCTAACCTATGATTTCCGCGAGTTGGCTCCCTTCGTGGCTGAATTCCGTAAGGGGGCCGACTATGTAATGGGTAGCCGCTTCCGTGGGACGATTGAGGCAGGTGCCATGCCGCCGCTGCATCAGTACTTCGGCACGCCGCTCACTACATGGATTCTTAATCGGATATACGCCAGCCGCTATTCTGACATCCACTGTGGCATGCGTGGACTCACTCGCGAGGCGCTGGCCCGGATCGACCTCAAGTCGCAGTCTTGGGAGTATGCCTCTGAAATGGTCCTGAAGGCGGCGCGACTGAATCTGCGGATCGCTGAGGTGCCGGTGAAGTTTTACAAGGATCGCGACGGTCGGCTGAGTCATCACCGGCGCATGGGCTGGCTTTCCCCTTGGATCGCCGGCTGGTTGAACCTCAAGGTCATGCTGATTTATTCTCCCGATTCATTTCTGTTAAAACCGGGTGGAGTGCTCTTCGGCGCCGGACTTCTACTGTCGTTAACGCTGGGCGTCGTCGGGCCGTTCACTGTGGCAGGCGTGGGCATCAACCTGCATTGGATGCTGCTTGGAATTGCTTGCACGATCTTGGGCTACAGTTGCGTTCAAGTGGGGATTATCGCGCGGATTATGCACGGCTTGCGTTCGGGAATCGCGGGATCCGCGCAACGCCTCTTGACCTATAATCGTGGGATGATTGCCACCGGAATTTGTATGTTGGTTGGATTGTTGCTCCTGGGATCGCTGGTTTGGCACTATATCCACGCTGGAATGCGACTGGAACAGATTTCCCATCATGGTATTCTGGGGCTCCTACTCGTTATGCTGGGATTTCAAACCTTCGGCTTTACACTATTGTTGGAAATGTCGCAGCGCGTGTTGGTCCGGCGCGAACCTTCGCTACCATGAGCGGCCGGGCCACCGAGTCTTACGGTCAGCGGGGTGTAACTTGGGTGGATCGCCTTGGCGTCTGGCTCTCACAACGCACCATACGTCGGCACCTGCCGGCCGGTAACGGCCTTCGAGTTCTGGAACTGGGCTGTGGCTACCGCGCCACCCAGTTAATGGCATTGCGCGATCGTATGCGAGAAGGCACAGGAGTGGATTTCACCATCGCTCCGGAGCTGCGGGCAACGCCGGGATTCGTGTTTCACGAAGGCATGATCGAGCAGATCCTGCCCAAACTTTCGTTAGGTTGCTACGACGTGGTGTTACTGATTTCCGTGCTGGAGCACCTACGCGAACCGAGAGAAGCGCTCGAGGAGGCGCACCGCCTGCTGCGGCCTGGCGGGGTGCTGTTAGTCAATGTGCCCACGTGGCGAGGTAAGTCCTTTCTGGAGTTTTCGGCATTTCGCATTGGGCTCAGCCCCAAGGTTGAAATGGATGACCACAAGATGTATTACGACAAACGGGATCTCTGGCCACTCTTGGTTCGGTCGGGATTCCGACCGAGTTTGATCCGTCTCTCCTATTATAAATTTGGTCTCAATCTTTTTGCTGTGATCGCCAAATCCGCCGAGATCTGAGCCCGAAAATAGAGTAGGTAGCTACGACAGGCACCTCGTGATCGACACGTCGGGTCGCGCAGATCCCCACGGCCCTTGGTACTTTTCTCGAACAACGAAATCAGCCTAAATTCTACCAAATGCCCAACGAACCAGATAACCTTTGCTCCCTCCGTTCACGGCGTGAGGCCTGCGCCCGGCAACTCCTGCGGTTGTATAAGCAGGCCAACGCCGGGCATATTGGTTCGTCATTGAGCTGCCTAGAAATCCTTGTTGAACTTTGCTTTCAGCGCATGGATTCAGACGATATCATCGTCTTGTCGAAAGGCCACGCTGCCGGCGCACTGTATACCGTGCTTTCATTGTCTGGCCGGTTACCTGAAGCCGAATTGGAGAGTTTCTATTGCGATGGAACACTATTGGCTGCTCATCCCCCATGCGGCGGCGCAATCAAGTCCGTTCCGTTTGGCACCGGCAGCTTAGGACATGGATTGAGTCTGGCCTGCGGCTTGGCGTTTTCCCAGCGTTTCACCGGTAAAGCCTTTCGCGTCTATGCCGTTCTTTCCGACGGCGATTGCAACGAGGGCTCCACTTGGGAGGCGGTGTTGTTTGCTGCTCATCATGGACTTGCCAACCTCACGGTTATCGTCGACCTCAATGGCATCCAAGGCATCGGCTACACTAAGGACGTCCTTAAGCTTGAGCCGGTCGCCGATAAATGGCGAGCGTTCGGGTTTGCCGTGAGTGTGGCGGAAGATGGCAACGATTTTGACAGCTTGGCGCTCGCCCACGCCGAGGTTCTCGACAGCGTCGGGCCACGCTGCATAATAGCCCGCACCGTGAAAGGGCATGGCGTTTCTTTCATGCAGGACAGTGTCGAGTGGCACTACCTGCCGATGAAAGATGACCAATACGACCGAGCTTTGAGTGAAACCTGTGTTGCCAGCGCTTAAGCACCGTGCGCAAAGAATTTTCCCAATGGGTTGAGCAGTTTGGTCGGAGCGAGCCGAAGTTCATTTTCCTGACCGGCGACCTTGGTTTTGGCGCTTTGGAAAATGTGCAGGCTGCCCTGGGCGCCCGCTTCGTCAATATGGGGGTCTGTGAACAAAACATGGTTTCTGTAGGCGCAGGTCTTGCTCAGCAGGGATTGCTTCCCCTGTGCTATAGCATTGCGCCTTTCGCCGTATTTCGGCCCTACGAGCAAATTCGCCTCGACGTTGCGCTGCACAGCCTGCCCGTCAAAATCGTGGGCAACGGCGGCGGCTATGGGTATGGAATCATGGGGGCAAGTCACCACGCGCTAGAGGATTTCGCGGTTCTTTCCTGCCTGCCGAATTTCCGGTGTGTGGCTCCGCTCTGCAATTCAGACGTTTCTGGTGCCGCCGAAGCCTTATTCCATCACGAAGGTCCGGGTTATCTCCGCCTTGGATTCGGGGTTTGGCCCGAAGCCCTAGGCCCACTTCTTCCCTTCCAGCCAGTGCGTCAAATTCTCTTCGCCCGCCAGCCACCCAAGCTCACAGTCGCTGGTATAGGTCCAGTCTTGTTGAATATTTTACCGGGTCTTTTGGAAAACGATCTGACTGATGCCTTCGCGATATCCCAACTGCCACTGCCCGTGTTGGATAACGATTTTATTAGCAGCGTGACCGCCTCGCGCAAGTTACTTGTTGTCGAGGAACACGTAGCCCGTGGCGGCTTGGGAGAATATCTCGCCGCCGCCCTTGCGCGTGCAGGTGTATCTTATCAACTTCATCATAGTCACGCTGTGGGCTATCCGGGCGGCCGCTATGGTAGTCAGGCTTGGCACCAGAAACAATCCGGGCTCGACCCGGCGACACTTCGAGACAACGTCTCTAGCCTCATCGCCTGATTGGACAAGTACACCCATGGCCTCCTCCTTCCAGCCTCCCCATGTCGATCTGTGGATCGACAATTGGTCCGATCGAGATCGCGAGCAGGCGCGTAAGCTTCAGGGACCCATCTGGGTGGTCGGAGCCTCCGGCTTCATCGGCGCCAAGTTGTTTTTCTCGCTCGCGCGACTCCGGCCAGACGTATTCGCCGTTTCCCGGCAGGTCGAAGCCAGTTGGAGACTGCTTCACTGCCCATATCCAAACCGTATCGCCCTCGACATCACTTCGGCTCGAGATGTGGATGCCGCGGTGAAAAAACATCGTCCGCGCACCGTATTCAATCTCTCAGCCTACGGGGCTTATGAGAGGCAAAGTAAGTCTTCACAAATTCATGATGTCAATTACTTTGGAGCCCTCAATCTCATCACAGCCTTGCAGGAATCGGGTTGTGACGCCTTTATACAGGCGGGCACCTCCTCAGAATATGGCCTAAACTGCGCCGGGCCGAGTGAAGCCGCCACGCTCCAGCCAAACAGTGACTACGCCGTATCAAAAGCTGCTGTCTCATACCTCCTCGGTTATTACGGCCATATCAAGCAATTCCCCTGTGCTCACCTCCGGCTTTATTCAGTTTACGGTCCTTGGGAGGAACGAGACCGCCTCGTGCCATCTCTCATCCAGCTTGGGCTTCAAGGCAGGTATCCACCTTTGGTAAACCCCTCGATCTCGCGGGATTTTCTCTACGTAGACGACTGCACTCGCGCCTTCGTGCAGGCCGCGCTCATCGCCTGTCGCCAGCAACCGGGTCAATCTTTCAATATCGCCACGGGCCTCAAGACCTCCCTCTCGGAGATAGCCCAGCACACCCGTCAGCTTTTCAATATCCCCACCGAGCCTGTCTTCGGCACCATGCCGAACCGGAAGTGGGATCTGTCCAACTGGTACGGCAACCCCACGCGGGCCCATGGCGAACTGGCTTGGAGTAGCCGTGTACCGCTCACCACCGGTCTGGCAATGACCGCCGAATGGGAGAAGATCGCGGCGTCGCACGTGCGGTTCGGCGTCGTAGCCAGCAAACCCGAGAAACTCTCGGCCATCATTGCCTGTTACCGCGACCACGAGGCGATACCGCTCATGCATGAGCGGCTGACGAAAGTATTTACTGTCCTCGGCGTCGATTATGAGATTATCTTTGTTAATGACAGCAGCCCAACCCAGGATGAAGCCGTTATCAGCGGACTTTGTGAGCAGGATCCCCATGTCATTGGAATCTCCCACTCTCGCAACTTCGGTTCGCAAAGCGCGTTTCTCAGTGGCATGGAGATTGCCACCGGCGACGCGATAGTTTTGCTAGATGGCGATCTGCAGGACACTCCCGAAACCATCAAAAAATTCTACCAAGAATGGAAGAACGGCTTCGACGTTGTTTTCGGCGTCCGAGTAAAGCGTGAAGCCGCTTGGCATATGCAAGTTCTCTACAAGGGCTTCTATCGTGTGCTGCGGCACCTTTCGGAAGTGGAAATGCCGTTGGACGCGGGCGATTTTTCCCTAATCGATCGGAAGGTGGTGGATCATCTGCTTAAGTTTCCTGAGCGAGACATTTTTGTGCGTGGCCTGCGCGCGTGGGTCGGCTTTAAACAGACCGGAGTGCCTTATATCAGGCCTGAACGCATGTTTGGCCGCACAACCAACAATTTTTTAAAGAACATCTGGTGGGCCAAAAAAGCGATATTCTCATTCAGCCTCAAGCCGCTGCACTACATCCAAGGGCTCGGCGCCGTAGTCTTCGCACTCAGTATGGTGCTCTCGCTGTTTTATCTGGGCTACTATCTGCTCTACCCGGCCCAGGGTGCGCGTGGTATCACCACCGTCATTCTGCTTGTGCTCGGGCTCGGCGGCATCCAGCTGCTCTCCCTCAGCATTCTCGGCGACTATCTCGGTAAGGTCCTAGAAGAAACCAAAGGCCGACCCCGTTATATCCGCGCTCGGATCCTAAAGGGGCGTGATGTCATTACCGACGCATGTGACATCGCTAGGGTATTGCAAACCCGACAGCAAGACATGGAAAACCGTAATTATGGCCAGTATCATTGACGAACGTGGTTACAACCAAGGATTTAGGCTTACGGTTGCACAACAGATCCGCCTCCAGCGGAGAGCTGGAGCGATCGTGGCGGAGATGAAAGGTTCCGCGCTCGACGGACCTCTTAATGATTGCCATCTGCTTGAAATTGGCTGCGGTACAGGCGAACTCGCGTACGAACTCGCCTGCCTAACTGGCGCTCGGGTTACCGGCGTTGATCTCTCTGCGAAATTCATCGCGCAGGCCGCTGCAACCTACCGGCATCCCAAGCTTAATTTCATTGTGGCAGATCTCAGCCAGTCTAATCCGGTCTGCGATTTAGATCGTTATGATTACATCGTGGGCAACGGCATTCTGCATCACCTCTATCACCACCTTGACTCCTTTCTGCCAGTCCTCGCCCGATGGCTGAAGCCAGCCGGCCGCCTGATCTTCTGGGAGCCCAATCTCTGGAATCCCTATGTATTCCTGATCTTTTCCGTCCCGTTTCTGCGCCGCGCGGCCAACCTCGAACCCGACGAGATGGCTTTTACGAGAACATATATTAGCCGGAAACTCGCGGCGGCCGGTTTTCACGATATTCAAGTGGATACCCGCGATTTTCTTTTGCCCAACACGCCTAGTCGCCTGATTGACCCGGCAATCGCGCTGAGTCGCAGCTTGGAGGGTATACCGCTGGTGCGCCGTTGGGCCCAATCGGTGTTTCTGCGCGCGAAGCGTTGAAGGCTAGCGGGTGGTCGCATTGCCTCACCTTAACTGTTACTAAAAGGCGGTCGTTGCCTCACCAGAAATGTTACCATGCTGCGAATCCCCATCGCTATGGAAACTGAAATTACAAAAGAGGCTCGAGAGGAGTTGGCGCGCGCTACGCGTCGCCGTTACCAGGC
>CAMBRG010000029.1 GCA_945869845.1 Opitutus sp. GAS368
CGAGCAGGCCCTCGTCGGAGGCGGGGTTGATCTCGGCCTCGGGCTTGCACTCCATCGGCTTCAGTTTGCCGACGACGGATTTGCCTTGGACGGCGAGCTCGGCGGCGAGGGCGGACGCGGGGCAGAGCAAAACGAAGGCGAGAGCGGTGCAGAGCGTCGCGGCAAGGGCCGCAGGGTGGGGGTGGGGGAGGCGGAGCATGGGAGGGAATGGGGACCGTAGCGGTGAGCGTGCGCGGAGCAAGAGCGTGAGCTGAGATAACTCGGCTGGGGGGTAATCGAGCGGCCGCCAACCAAACCGGCGGCCGCCGATTCCGCGCCGCCCGAGAATTTGCAATTAGTTCGGCTTGGCCGTCGGCGGCGCCGTGAGGAGAAAGGTCATGAGATCGCGGATCTGGTTTTGATCGAGCGATTGCAGCAGGCCCTCGGGCATCAGGGAGACGGCGGACGCCTTCATCCCGGCGATCGTGTTTTTTGGGATCGTGAGGTTTGCGCCGGAGACTTGTCCGAGCACGACGGCTTGGGGGGTGTCTTCGAGCACGATGCCGTTCGCCGACGAGCCATCGTTTAACGTCACCACGTAGGCGATGCGGTCGGGGTTGATCGCCGCGCTCGGCTGCACGATGTCTTTCATCACGGAGGCGTAGTCGCGGTAGACGAGATTCGACAAATCCGGTCCGATCAGCCCGCCCTCGCCGTGGGCTTGGTGGCACGCGGCGCACGCGGCCTGTTGGCCGTGATAAATTTCACGGCCTCGGAGCCAATCACCCCCGGCGATCTCCGGAACCGTGCGGGCCACGGGTTCACTCGTTGCATCCGCTGGCTGAATTGCGAACGGCAGCAGGAAACGGCGCAACGGCAGGGCACGCGGTCGTGCGTCCTCGGCGGTGTGCCACGCCGCGTCGAGCGCGGGAGCGGTGCCGCCCGTGGTGAGGGTGATTTCCACGGGCCACCAACGGCTCTCGCGCGAGGTCGTCGTGATGCGGACTTCGCCGTCGGCGCGTCGCTCGACTTGGGCCGGGGCGGGTGCATTGACGGCCAAGAGTGAGCCCCTCGCGGGCTTGAGCGCGACGGTCACGGTCTCGGCCGGATATTCGAAATCGATTTTCGCTCCGGGTTGGATGGCCGGGCGCAACATCAGATGCAGATCCCATTGCGCGCGTAGAACGAGGCGGCCGGGGGTTTTCAAAAGTGCAAACAGGCGCGTGTGTTCAGCGCTCGGACCGGTGAGCGCCTGCGCGACGGCGAGGTCCACGTGCGGCAGCCAACCGGACCAACCGACTTGGCCCGCGGCATCGCGCCACTCGGCTTCCACGCCCGTGAGATCGGTGAGCACATCGATGGCGGCGTGTTGCGGGAGCTCACGTCGGGCCGGGTCGTGGGCGCGCTCCGCCGCGAGCCCGTCGGGTAACGTCACGGCGTAATTCAGCGCGGCGGTGCGCGGAGCCGAGCGCAGCACCACCGAGTGCAGATCCGCCGCCACTCCGGCCGAGAGCACCGCAAGTGCCGCGCGTTTCATTTTAGACTGATCCTTCACCACTTGATAGCCGGGCACAAACGACTCGAAACGGTCGCCGGCGGCGACGTGCGTGCCTTGCGTGAGCGTGCTCTGCCGCAACAGATTTTTCCAACGGAGAGGTTCCACCGGCCGATCGAAAATGATGCGCGTCTCCGTCGGACTCGCGGCGTAGGCGAGCACCGGTTGCGGGGCGGCCGGGTCGGCATACGAGAGTTTGAACAGCTTGCCTTGCCCCTGCGGCCCGGTGCCCCAATCCGGTGCGCCGCTGTGGCACGCCACGAGCAAATCTCCCTGCGGCGTGGGCACGGCGTCGATGGTCAGCAGCGCGAGGCCGGCGATGAGGTCGTTCTTCGCGACATAGCCGGCGGCGGTTTTGACGAGTTTCGTGCGCCAGATCTTGCCGCGGGATTCGCCGGCGACGAAGACATCTCCGCGCCACCACTCGGGGCCGAAGATTTTTCCGCCGCCGGCCACGGGTTCGTTGAAGTGAATGCCGCACGTCGCCTGATGTTGTGGGCCGTAATCGAACACGCTCGGCTCGTCGATCACGCCCGGGAGGTGGACGGGATGGCGGGGCGGAAATCCGTAGTGGCGTCCCTTCTCAATGAAGAGGAGCTCGTCGAACGGATTGCCGTTGGGCAGCCACGTCGCCCCTTCTTGGTCGGAACAGAACAGATCCCCCGCGGCGTTGAAGGCGAGGGACACCGGGAAGCGTAATCCCGTGGAAATGATGTCGCGGCGTTTCCAGTCGGGTGAGAGCCGGATGATCGTGCCGCGCTCGCTGAACTGATTGTAATCGGAGAGGCCGGTTTTTTTGTTGAGCCGATACGCTCCGTTCCATGCATCGACGCCGAGGCCAAAATAGATGTTGCCCGCAGGATCGACCGCGAGGCCGATCGCATCGAGGTTTGAGCCCGCAGCGGCTGTGGGCGGCAGCCAGCCGCCCGTGACGGTCTGCAATTCCGCGGTGCCGTCACCCTGGTCGCGGAGGTGAAGGACGCGGCCGCGACTCGCGAGATAGAGGCCGCCGGGCCCCCAGGCCATGCCGATGCTGGGCGGAATCTCGGCGCGGGTGTTGTCGAAAAAAAGTGTGCTCGCGTCCTCGAGTCCGTCGCCGTCGGTGTCCTTCAGTTGGTGGACGTTCCCATCGTAGCCGAGGGCAAATAGCCGCCCGTCCGGCGCGTAGACGAGATTGTTTAGGTTGCGCAACGCGAGCGGCAGTTCCCGGACGGTGAACCCGGGCACGAGCAGTTGCACGAGCGGTGGATTCTCGATGGCGCTGGCGGGCTTCGCGAGCGGGGCCGCGGCGTGGACGCCGACGGCCATCAGTCCGAGCTGGATCAAAAGGAGCCGGAGAAACGAAGTGGGCCGGATTTTCATGGGCTCAAGGCAGCGGGAAACTACCCCCGACGGCGAGCCCAAGAACTGCAGCACGGGCCCGCCGCGATTTTGGCGAAAAAAAGTAACGCCCAACGTTTTTTAGCTATCCAGCGGCGGCGGCATGGGTTGAGGTTAGAGGCCCGTGGGTTGCCCCCATCTCATGGGGTTGGCACCGGGCGCGAACTCTTCGAGGTCGGGCTCCGGGTTTTCCGATCGTCCCTCAGCTTCAACCACCCCGTTTATGACTTGGTCTCAAAATTACTCCCCGCTCGGTAGCATCGGTCTGTCCGCTTTAGTCGCGGCGCTGCCCATCGTCACGCTGCTCGGCCTACTCGCCTTTTATCATGTGCGGGCGCAAGTCGCGGCGTTGGCCGGGTTGCTCGTCGCGTTCGGCGTGGCGATTTTTGTCTACCAGATGCCGCTCTCGCTGACGTTGGCGTCGGCCGGTTACGGGGCGGCGTTCGGGTTGTTTCCCATCGGTTGGATTATCCTCAATGCGATTTTTATCTACAATCTCACCGTCGAGACCGGCCAGTTCCGGGTTCTCCAAAAACAGGTCTCGGCGATGTCGGGCGACCGGCGGATTCAGGCGCTCCTGATCGCGTTTAGCTTTGGGGCCTTCATTGAGGGCGCGGCGGGTTTCGGGGCGCCGGTGGCGATCAGCGGCGCGCTGTTGATCGGACTGGGCTTCCGGCCGCTGGAGGCGGCGAAGCTCGCGTTGATCGGCAACACCGCGCCGGTCGCCTACGGCGCGCTCGGCACGCCGCTCATCACGCTGGCGAAAATCACCGAGCTCGATCTCCAGCTCCTGAGCTCGATGGTCGGCCGGCAGTTGCCAGTTTTTTCGCTGATCGTGCCGTTCTGGCTGATTGCGGCGCAGGCGGGTTGGCGGGGCATGGTGGCGGTGTGGCCGGCGTGTCTGGTGGCGGGAGGGAGTTTCGGGCTCTCGCAGTTCCTCGTGAGCAATTTTATCGGACCCATGCTCGTGGACATCATTTCGGCGATTTTCTCGATGGGCGCGGTCGTCGTGCTGATGAAATTCTGGCGGCCAAAAGACATGCAGCAAAACGCCGTGACGAAGGACGCGGCCCTTGAAGCGGTGCCGGTTGACGGACCGGCTTGGAAGGCGTGGTTGCCGTGGGTGTTTCTGAGCGTGTTCGTCTTTCTGTGGGGCCTGCCCGTGATCAAGCGGGCGCTCAACGCCTGGTTTGCGCCGGCGTTTGAAATGCCGCTGCTGCACAAGGCGATCATGCGGGTTCCGCCTGTGGTGGTGCAGCCCGAGGCGGAGTCGGCGATTTTCACGTTCAACGCGCTCTCGGCCACGGGCACCGCGCTGCTCTTTGCGGGGTTTTTTGCGGGCGTGGTGCTCGGCCTCAAGCCGCTCCAGATCGTCAAAGTGTATGGCCGGACTTTTTGGTCGGTGCGCGTCTCGCTGCTCACGATCGCGCTGATGCTCGCGCTCGGTTTCACCACCAAATTCAGCGGCACCGATACGACGATGGGCTTGGTCATGGCGGGCACCGGCTGGTGGTTCCCGTTCTTCTCGCCGCTCATCGGCTGGCTGGGCGTCGCGCTGACGGGCAGCGATACCTCGTCCAACGTGCTCTTCGGCAATCTGCAAAAAGTGACCGCGGAGCAATTAGGCATGTCGCCAATCTTGATGGCGGCGTCCAACAGCTCGGGCGGGGTGATGGGCAAAATGATCGACGCCCAAAGCATCGTGGTGGCCGCGGTCGCCACCGGCGGGCACAAGGACAGCCCGGACGCCGGCACCGTGTTGCGCTCGGTGTTCTGGCACAGCGTGGCGCTCGCGCTACTCGTGGGCGTGCTCGTGATGCTCCAGGCCTACCTTTGGCCGTGGATGATTCCGACCCAGTGATCCACGCCCTTCAGTGCGTCACCGAGCCAGCCGAAGTCCGCGCTGCGCGCGTTTTGAATAGGCCGATCGGGCGCCAGCTATTGCCAGAATTCAATCTTCGTCTTCAGACCCTTCTGTCAGAGGTGTATTCGCCTCGGATTCCGGGAGCTGATTTACGATAGTCCAGTAGAGAGCGGGATATTCATCGCACACTTTTTCAATCGAAAGCAGCACACAGTTATTTTTGACCGCGTATGCTTTTGCCACGTCTCGAATCTTTGCTGGTTCCTGCTCAAAATCTTCGAAGAGTTCCAAGAGAAACCAGAACACGGCCTTGTCCTCGAATGTCGTTCTAACAGAACGAGCGTGTGAATGTCCTTTTTCATCCAATGTTTGGCAGAAGTGAACGATTGTTTGCTCAAGATTAAGCAGGCTATCGGAAATAGATAGCACGGCGAAGGCGTAGTAAACGGATCCATCCTCAGTTTCTTCCGTTGAAATCTTTAACCTATAATTCTTGTGGGTCATTTTTTGAGTTAGGGCGGGCCAATAAACTGAATGGCTTGAGTCAAAACTTTTGGCCCAGCATATCCGATTTCGTTCAGAGGATGGGTAGCCGTAAGATTTTTATACCAGCGCTTCGGCGATCCCCTCAATGATGTCCTCAACCGGTTCGCAGCCCACGCAGAGGCGGAGGAGGTCGGGGTCGAGGTTGCTGGCGGATAATTCGGCGAGGCCGGCGGGGGTCGTCACGAGGTCGTAGTGCGCGAGATACATGAACGGGCAAATCAGCGTCGTGGTCATGCCGAAGCTCGGGCCTTTCGGGAGGCGGAGGCGGTCGTAGAATTTTTCTAGGCCACCGATTTCGCGGATGGAAAAAGTGATCAAGCCCCCGGTGGCGTTGGGATGGCGGGCGAGTTTTTCGAAATTAGCGACGCTGGCGGTGTGGCGGGCCCAATAGACGTCTTTGACGGCGGGGTGGTTTTCCAAAAACGCGACGACGCGGGGGGTGCTGGCGTGGATTTTTTCGAGGACGTTTTTGGTGTCGGCGATCTCGTGAGCGAGGCGGGCGGCGTCGCGGGTGTAGAGCGGCTCGGCGGCAAGCGCGATGCGGCGGCGGAGCTCGGGGGCGTCGGGGCGGTCGGGGTTGACGACGGCGAGGCCGGCGGTGAGGTCGCCGACGCTGCCGGTGTATTTGGTGAGGCTGGCGAGGGCGATGTCGGCGTGGGGGAGGACGTCGAGGTTGTAGAGCGAGGCGGTGGAGGCGTCGATGAGGACATGGGCGCCGTGGCGGCGGGCGAGGGCGGAGATCGCGGGGATGTCGGGGGTTTGGAGGAGGGGATTGGTGGGGACCTCAGCGACGACGCCGGCGATGCGGGCGCCGTGGGCGGCGAAGATGCGGGTGATGGCGTCGAAATCGAGCGGGTTGCGGATGTAAACGTAGTCGGCGGGCGACGCGGTGAACTTTTTGAGGATGGCGATGGTATCGAGGTAGAACCAGCCGAGTTGAATCCAGACGGTGCGGCCGCGGCTGGCCTGGAGGTCGGCGACGGCGCGGAAGGCGGCGTAGATGGCGCTCATGCCGCAGTTGGTGAGAAAAATGTCGGCGTCGGCGAGGGGCGTGGCGGTGGGCGCGAGGTCGGAGTTGAGGACGGCCAAAAGGTGGCGGCGGATCTCGGCGGGGGCGTCGCCGGCGAATATGGCCTCGGGATAAACGGCGGTTCGGAGGCCGAGGCGGACGAGGTGATCCTCGGCTTCGCGGGAGGAGAGGAAGCCGCCGAGGTTTTGCAGATAGGTCTTGGCGAGGGCGGAGATGGCGAGGTGGGCGGCGGGGTGGGCGACGCCGTGGAGGCCGTGGGTGTCGATAAAAAGGCGGGCGGCGTCTGGGGTGTTGGCGGTGAGGTGGGCGACGAGATTTTCGGCGAGGGCGAGGGACGACGTGAGCCAGAGTTTTTGGCCGGCGAGAGCGGGATTGCCGGCGACGCAGTGGGCGGCGAGCTGGAGCGCGAGCGGATGAACGACGAAGCGCGGGTAGCCGGTGGCGAGTTGGCGGATGATCTCGGGAGATTTTTCCTCGTAGCCGCGGACGGAGTGCATCGTGGGCAAGCTGCACGAAACGGCATGAGGGCCGGGCGGGATGGCTTGACCGAGCGGCAGATGAGGAAAGGCGGACGGCATGAGATGAGAGTTGAGAGATTCGGATAGAGGACCGCTTGAGGCAAGTGGTCGATGTGACATGATCGCGGTGGGGTGAAAGGGAGCGAACGGCCTCCTGACCTCGTCCGCTGCGACTGGGAGTGGGGCGAGAGAGCGAATCGGTTTGCCGGGGGGCTAATGGGGGCGTTGAACGGCGCGGATGAAAATACTTTCCTGGAACGTAAACGGAGTGCGGGCGGCGCATGGCAAAGGACTCCTCGACTGGATGGCGGCGTCGCGGGCCGATGTGATTTTCCTGCAAGAGGTGAAGGCGCTCGAGGCCGATGTGGAGCACATCGTGTGGCCGGCGGGCTACGAGTGGGCGTGGAATGCGGCGGAGAAAAAGGGTTACAGCGGGACGGCGTTGTTTTCGCGGACCAAGCCTTTGTCGGTGGTGCGCGGGATCGGCTCGGCGGCGCATGATGCAGAAGGACGAGCGATCACGGCGGAGTTTCCGGAGTGCTACGTGGTCGGCGTGTATGTGCCCAACGCGCAGCCGGAGTTGGCGCGAATCGGTTTCCGGCAGGAGTGGGATCGGGCGTTGCTCGGCTACCTTAAAAAATTGGAAGAGAAAAAACCGGTGCTGTTGTGCGGCGATTTGAATGTGGCACATGAAGAGATCGACCTCGCTCGGCCGAAAGAGAACGTGGGGAGTCCGGGCTTTTCGGATCAGGAGCGCGACGGGTTTCGGGCATTTTTGGGGGCGGGGTTTATCGACACGTTTCGCGAATTTGAAACGGGTCCGGGACATTACAGTTGGTGGACGTATCGGGCGGGGGCACGGGCGAACAACGTGGGTTGGCGCATCGATTATGTGATGGCCTCGGCGTCGCTGCGGCCGCACCTGCGGCGGGCGTGGATCGAGCCGGAGGTGCTGGGCAGCGATCATTGCCCGGTGGGAGTAGAGTTGAAATTTTGAAGGAACGATTGAGCGTGTCGGAATGAAAAAGCTCCGATCATTTTTTCGTTGGATCGCAATTTGCGTTTTGGGACTGACGGCCTGGGGCGAGGAGCCGCTGAGAGCCGTGGAGGAGCGGTTCACGTTTGTGGCGATGGGCTGCATGCCTTACGGGGACGAGAATTTCGCCGCGTATGAACGGTTACTCGCCGAGATCAACCGGCGGGGGCCTGCGTTTACGGTGCATTGTGGCGACACCAAGGGCGGCGGGGTGCCGCCGACGGAGGCGTTGCTCAAGCAGGTGCACGGTTGGTTTGATGCGCTGGAGGGGGCGGCGATCTACACGCCGGGCGACAATGAGTGGACCGACGTGCATCGCGCGAGCAACGGGAACCAAGATCCGGCGGTGTGGTTGGCGAAGGTGCGGACCGAGTATTTTTCCGCGGAGCGAAGCATGGGGCGGGCGCCGATTCCGCTCGTGACGCAGCGGCGCGAGGCCGGGTTTGAGAAATTTGTGGAAAACGCGCGGTGGACGCGGGGGGGCGTCGTGTTTGCGACGGTGCATGTCGTCGGCAGCAACAATAACAACTCGCCGGAGATTCCGGGCGCCGTGGCGGAGTTCCGTGAGCGCGACGCGGCGAACGCGGCGTGGGTGCGGGCGACGTTTGCCGAGGCGAGGGCGACGGGCGCGGCGGGCGTGGCGTTCTTTTTTCAGGCGCAGCCGTTCGCGCAATCGGCCGGAATCGCCGGGCGGGTATCGGGGTTTAAAAATTTTCTCGATGTGATGGAGGCGGAGGCGGTGGCGTGGAAGAAGCCGGTGCTGCTGGTGAACGCGGACGAGCATCGCTACCGGCTCGAGATCGGGATGCCGTTTGAAATGGGCGGCGAGGTGCGGGCGAACGTCACGCGGCTGGCAACGTTTGGCGCGGGCGACATCCACGCGGTGAAGGTCACGGTGGATGCGAGTTCGTCGCAGGTGTTTTTGTGCGGGCCGTTGTTGGTCCCGGGAAACGCGTTGCCGGTGCTGCCGCGAGCGAAGAAGGCGTCCGAAGCAAAATGAAAGCGGCGCAAAAAACGGGGGTCGCGGCGGAGTTGAAGGTGCTGATGTTGGCCGAGCCGAAGCTGACGTTGGCGGTGGCGGAGAGCCTGACGGCGGGAAACGTGCAGGCGCAGATCGCGGGTGTTTCCGGGGCTTCGGGGTATTTTCTCGGTGGCGTGACGGCCTATTCCATTGAAGAGAAGGTGCGCTTGCTCGGCGTGAATCGAGCGGGCGCGAAAAAAGTGAACGGTGTTTCGGCGCGCGTGGCGGAGGAAATGGCGCGGGGCGCGGCGGAGCTTTTTGGCGCCGATCTGGCGGTGGCGACGACGGGGTATGCGGAGCCGAGTGTGGCGGACGGGGTGGCGTCACCGATGGCGTGGTGGGCAATCGCGCACCGACGGCGCGGGCGCGAGGTGAAGATTTTTAGCGGGCGCGCGGAGTGTCCGGGCGAGCGGCGGGTCGCGGTGCAGCAGATCGTCGCCGGAGCGGTGTTGGCGGAGCTGGTCGTCTATCTGCGGGAGCTGCGCGGGTAGGTGGGGGTGCGGAGCGGGATTCCCGGCTGAAAATTGTGGGGGCGAGCTTGCTCGCGACTCCGGGGCACACGTCGCGAGCAAGCTCGCGCCCACAGGGTGGAGCGCTCCGGAAGCCCGATGGGGACATCGGGCGCCACCGTTTAGGTCAGGGAGTTCTGGAAGAACTCGATGATTTCGCCGTTGGGGCCTTCGCAGAAGAAGATGCGGATGGGCACGGGGGCGTGGGCGTTGGTGGTCGCGATGGTGACGTCTTTGGGCTCCATCGTGATCTTGGCGCCGGTGGCGCGGACGAGCGCGGCGACCTCATCGAGGCGGGCGGTGCGGAGCGCAAAGTGGATCACCGCACCGTTGGGCGCGGAGGTGTAGGCGAGGTCTTCGAACACTTCGAGGTAGTTGCCGTCGCCGGTGTCGAGCATGGCGGCGCGATTGGGGGCGGTGCGCCAGGTGATTTTTTCGGTGAAGCCGAGGGTGGCGCAGTAAAACGCGAGGGTGCGATCCCAGTCGCGGGTTTTGAGGCAGACGTGGTGGAAACCTGAAATGAGCGCGCTCATGTGGACGAGTTGAAGGCCGGACGTTTAAGTTGGAAGCAGAAACCTAGCAACGCGCGGACGTAATCCCGGAATGCGGGCGCAAAAAAGGGCAGATCCGGAGACCCGCCCTATGTTCGGAAGAAGCAGCCGTGTTTAGGGCGAGATGCTCTGGACGAGATTCATGAGGGGCTGAACTTCGGCGGGAGGCTGGACCCAGTTGCTGTAAAGCAGCTCGGGCAGGGTGTAGCGGGTGTTGTAGAGAATGGCGTTATCGTCGTCGTTGCGGGCGATGTAACCGGCTTTGACGGTGGCACCGGCGAAGACGCCGGCGTTTTTCGAGTAGACCAGCACCGGAGCGTCGATGACTTTGTAGTCGGGGTTGTTGGCTTCGGCGGCCTTGGGACCGATGACGGCTTGGGCGTCGACGCCAAGACGGAAGCGCTGCTTGAAGAGAAGGCGGGCGGTTTGGTCGTCGGTCAGCACGTAGATGGTCTCGACGTCGTTGGCTCCGATTTGGAGACCGATGCTGGTCTCGCTGGCAGTGATGAGGACGGGGAGGCTCCAACGGCCGGTGGCCTGTTTGACCATGATCACACCGTGGCCACCTTTGACGCCGAAGATGAGGCCGGCCTTGAACTGGTTGATGATCACGAGACCTTTGGCCTTGGCGAGAACGCTGGCTGGAATCGCGGTGCGGGGATCGCGTTGAAAGGATTGGAGAATCGCTTCGCAGGATTCGACTTTGGTGACGAGGTCGGCGCGTGAGGCCTTGGCAAAGGCGTGCGCGGGCGCGAGGGTAAAGAGCGCGGCGATGAGCAGAGGAAGGAGTTTTTTCACGGTGAAGAGCGAAGACTGCATGACGGAGGAGCTAAGCATGGTGGGAGGGAATTGGAAAGCGCGGAGTGGGCGGAGTTCCGGCCGAGTACGAAGGCGGTAGCGACCACCCAAGCTCCGTCGCCGGGAGGACTCACTCAAGGCCGCGGTTGGCAAGTTGGTCTTCGTCCCAGCCGAAGTAGTGGCCAAGCTCGTGGAGGTAAGTGAGGCGGACTTCGTCGCGGAAGTAGCCGGGATCGCAATCGGCGTAGTCCCAAAGGTTTTCGAGATAGAGCAGGATCTGCGGCGGGGCGGGTTGGTCGTGGGTGAGCTCGGTACCGTGGGGGCTGCCGGTGAATAGGCCGAGGATGTCCGCGGGGAAGCCCTCGGCGAGCAGGTCGGCGTGGGGCAGGGCCTCGTAGTGAACGGGCACGGCGGCGGCGAGAGGGCGCAACGGGGGCGGCAGGGAACGCTGCGTGGCAGTGACCGTGCCGGCGGCGAGGGTGGTGAGCTGGTCGAGAGTCATGGTAGACGCGGAAGGACGGTTAAGGCCGGAGCTCGGTGGCGAGATCGAGTTTTTCGAAACGTTCGCCCAGCCACCAAAGGCCAACGGCGATCTTGGCGGCCAGAATGGCAAGTGCGAGCAACGTGGCGAGGACGACGGCGGCGGTCGGACCGATCAGCCACTGGGAGGCGAAAATTACGAGGGCGCAGCTCAGGACCACGGGGAGCAGTGAAATCAAGATCACGAACAGTTGTCCGATCACAAAAATCAGCCGTTGGCCCATCAGCTCGATGCCGCCCCCGCGGGTGCGCGTGGATTGAAACCACGCGGGGAAGAGCAAGGCGGCGGCGTTGGGAATGAGCAGTTGCAGCGTACAAAGGGCGGGGATGACGGCGGCGGCGCAGAGCCCGGCGGTGAGGCGGAAGCCGGGGGTCAGCCAACTGACCGTCTCGGCGCGGGGCGCGAGGGCGAGCATCACCGCCAAAAGGGAGAGCCACAACAGCCCGGTGAGAATCGCGATGGGGGTGAGCAATTGTCCGAGCAGAATCTGCCAGCCGGTGAGCGGATAGGTTTTTAAGATATCGGAGTTGGGCAGATCGCTGCGCAGATCCTGCCGGGCGAGTTGGGGGCCGAGCAGCAGCGTATAGATCGCGAAAACCGCGGCCACGGTCGCGATGATGGCGGCGAAAGGAGCCTCACCGCCGGCGCGGATGATCCACGGCACACCGATCATGATCGCGACGGCGCAGCCGGCCCAAACCCGCCAATGAAATAGGGCCCGGGTGCCGAGCAGATTTTTCCAAAGAAACGCCAATTCGGGCCGGCCGGGAACGCGGAGCGGGAAGGGCTCGCGCCGGGCTTTGACGGGGGCGGAGCCGAGCCGATAGTCGCCGGCTTGGAAGCGCCCGACCCGAGCGGCGCGTTTTTCCGCGTGAGCCACGGAGGCCTCTTCGAAGGAAACTTCGAGCCGTAATACCCAAAAATAGTGGACGGCGAGCAACAACGCGGCGGGGCCCAGTGCGAAGAAAAAGGTGCGGATATCGGCGGCGAGAAACGGGGCGAGTAGCAATTTGCCGGGGTAGAGCAGCCACGAGAGCAACCCGGTGTCGATCGTGCGGGCGATGGCGCTAAAAAATGCGCCCGGACCGAAATTGCCGGTGGGAAACGCGGGGGCATTTTGCCAGATCGGAATCGCCGCGGCGACCACCAGGACGGCCAGGCCGCCGAGGATCACGAGCCGACGGCGCCAGACGGAAATACCAGCATCGAAGATCCGGTTGAGGGTGAGCGCGGCGCCGGTGAAGTGGAGATTTACGACGGTAAGAACCAGCCACCAGCCGACGATGTGGGTGAGGACGTGGCCGCCCAAAAAACTCCAACCGCGGGACAGCAGCGTGAAAAAAATCGCGGACAGCAAAATATGCAGCTGGGCTCCCAGCAGGCGGAAGTGGATGAGACGTCGCCGCGAAATCGGCGCGGGAAAGAGAAACGCGACCTCGGCCTCGCTGAAAGTTAAGCCGGGTTTCTCCGAGGGCACGAGCCAGGTGAACAGCGCAATCAAGACCAAGGCGAAGGCGCCGAAGACACTGAGCAGCGGCAACAGTTCGGCCGACAAAAGCGTGAAGGACGCGGCCGTCGCCGAGCCCGACGAAATCGAAGGACGGCCCGAGCCGCCGAAGGGTCGGGAAAAGATAAAATAAAAATACGCCGCGCCCACGGCGGCCCCAAGCAGGTATTTGGGTTGTCGAAGCCGGCGCAGGCGGGAGAGCAGGAGGTTCTTGAGCGACGTGAGCCGCAGATAGAGCAAGGCGCCGAGCATGAGCGGAAAGAGGCGGGCCCGGCGGTTTAGTTTTCCGAACCGCCGGTGGCGCGGATGAAAATCTCTTCGAGGCTGACGCCGGTCTCGCCGTGCGCAAATTGCGCAGAGATCTCGGCGAGCGAGCCATGGGCGATCTTCTCGCCCTTTTTAAGAATCAGCACGTGGGAGCAGACCTCTTCGAGCAAATGCAGCAGATGCGAGCTGAGGACGATGGCAGCCCCGTCGCGGGCGCGGCGGAGAATGGAGTCCTTCATCCGGCGGATGCCGAGCGGGTCGAGACCGGTGAGCGGCTCGTCGAAAAACATCACGCGCGGGGAGTGCAGGAGCCCGCAGGCAATCGCGAGTTTCTGTTTCATGCCGCGGGAAAGTTCGCCGGGGAGTTGGTCGGCTTTCTCGGCGATCTCCAACTCTTCGAGCAACGATTGCGCGAGAGCCGCGTGGTCGGCGACGCCGTAGATACGGGCGACAAAGTTGAGGTGCTGCCGCACGGTGAGGTAATCGAAGAGGCGCGGTTCGTCGGGAAAGAAAGCGAGCAGGCGTTTGGCCGCGACGGGTTCGGCGGCGAGATCGATGCCACCGATGCGTACCGTGCCGCCGCTCGGCGGGATGATGCCGGCGAGGCTGCGCAGCGTGCTCGTCTTGCCGGCGCCGTTGGGCCCGACGAGGCCGAGGACCTCGCCCGGTTGCACGGTGAACGACAGGTCACGCACCGCGGTGAAATCGCCGTAGCGCTTGGAGAGAGCCGAAACTTCGATCATGGCTGGCGACGGTGCGGGGCTTCGACCGACGCCGCAAGCCCGGCGCGGACGGCGCGTAACCGGCGGTAGCCCCCGACGTCTTGGGGCCATCGGACACACCGTCCGGCTTTAAACCTCAAAAAACTAATCATCATGAAATCGACCGTTAAACTCGTGTTCGCACTCGTTACCCTCGGCCTAGTGGCCACCGCGCCGCTCGCTCAGGCGGCGGAGAAACCCGCCAAGACCGCGCCGGCGGGCAAGCGCGGCAAAGATGCCGTCGACGAGTACGACAAGATGCTCACCGAGAAATTGAAACTCACCGCCGAGCAGCAGGAAAAGCTGGCGACGATCCGCAAAGAACAGGCCGCCGGAATGAAGGCCAATCGGGGCGACCGCGCCAAGCTGGCCGAGGCGGCGAAGACGGGCCGGGAGCAAGTCCGCGCGATGCTGACGCCTGAACAGCAGACGACGTTTGAATCGATCAAACCCGAAGGCCGCGAGGGCCGCGAAGGTAAGAAAGGGAAGAAGAGAAAGAAAGAAGGGGCTTCCTGAACGATCCGTTGAACGGCTCCGTTAAACCAAATTTACCTGAAAAATTAGCCAACGCTTAAAAATTTCGATTCGATGAAATCAATCTGTCGTTCCTTTATCGGAGTGCTCGCTCTCGGTGCCGCGCTCCTGCCCGCAAACTCGATGGCCCAAAATGGTCCGGCGCCGGCGGAAAAACGCGGCGGTCCCGGCGGTGCTCGGATGGGCTTCGAGCAAATGGTGGCCCGGCTCGATGAAGCCGTGACCCTGACCGCCGAGCAAAAGACGAAAGTCACCGCGATCTACCAAGAACAGATGGCGGCGATGCAGGCGATTCCCCAAGATGAGCGTCGTGAAAAGATGCGCGAAGCGATGGCGGCGACGCGGGAGAAAATCCGCGCGTTGCTCACGCCGGAGCAGGCCAAGAAATTTGATGCGATGCCGGCTCAGGGCCGCGGCGGCCCGGGCGGCCCGGGTGGCCCGGGTGGCGAGAAGAAGAAAAAAGAGAACTGATCACCGCAATCTGCGGGAAAGCCGTCGTCTGCCTTTTGGCGGACGGCGGTTTTTTCTTTTCGACTCGGCGGGGGCGGCGGGGCCGCCCAAGGTGCGGAGATGGCGGCGCAAAAAAGCATCGTGGTGGTGGGCGGCGGGGCGGCGGGATTTTTCGCGGCCATCACGGCGGCGGAGACGTTGCGGACCGCCGCGGCCGAGGGGCGAGGCGCGGGCGGCACGGTGACGTTATATGAAGCGACGGCGCATTGGTTGGCGAAGGTGCGAATTTCCGGCGGCGGGCGGTGCAACGTGACGCACGCGTGTTTCGAACCGCGCGAGCTGGTCAAAAAATATCCGCGCGGCGGGCGCGAGTTGATCGGGGCATTTTCGCGGTTTCAGCCGCGGGACACGGTGGCGTGGTTTGCGGCGCGCGGGGTGGAGCTGAAAACGGAAAGCGACGGACGGATGTTTCCGGTGACGGATGATTCCGCGACGATTGTGGCGTGCTTACTAAAAGCGGCGGCGGAGGCGGGCGTGCGGATCGTGACGGGGGTGGGGGTGCGGAGTTTAAGCAAGGACACGGCGGGCTTTGAGATTGAGCTCACGACCGGGGCAACGGTGGAGGCGGATCGCGTAGTGATCGCGACCGGTGGAAATAAATCTTCGGCGGGTTTGACGGTGGCGCGGGGGTTCGGTCACGAGATTGAGTCGGCGGTGCCGTCGCTTTTTACGTTTAACATCGCGATGGATGCGCGGCTGGAGGGGCTGGCGGGTGTGGCGGTCGAGCGCGTGGAGACGAGCGTGCGCGGCATGAAGTTGAAGGAGCGCGGACCCTTGCTGGTGACACACTGGGGTGTGAGCGGACCGGGGATTTTGAAACTCTCGGCGTGGGGCGCGCGGGACCTCGCGGCGATGGATTACAAATTCACGCTCGGGGTGAATTTCGCGCCGGAGCACTCGCGGGAGACGCTGGTGAAGGAGTTGGCGGCGGCGCGGGAGAAAAATCTGAAGAAGCAAGTGACGACGTGGAGTCCGGTGGCGGGGGTGCCGCAGCGATTTTGGGAGCGGCTGGTGGTGGCGGCGGGAATCGGGGCGACGACGCCGTGGACGAACGTGGGTAACGCGGGGATCGCGGCATTGGCGGCGCAGGTGGGCGCGGCGGAGTTTGCGGTGAGCGGGAAGAGCACGAACAAGGACGAGTTCGTGACGTGCGGGGGAGTGCGGCTGCGCGAAGTGGATTTTCGCACGATGGAGAGCAGGTTGTGTCCGGGGCTGCATTTCGCCGGCGAGGTGCTGGACATCGACGGCGTGACCGGCGGGTTTAATTTTCAGTCGGCGTGGACCACGGGATGGCTGGCGGGAAGGGCGATGGCGGGGGTAGATGGAGTGTAATCAGTTTGAGCACGGCGAGAGCCCGGTGTTCATCGTTTCATATGAAGCACTTTAGGAAGCCTCTTGTGCTCGTCGTAATCGGTTTCACGGGGTTGCTGTTTTCGGCGGGCGGCGTGAGCCAGATTGTAAGGAGTGAGATGACGCAGCGAAACGAAGCGGAATTTAAAAAAGGCAAGATCACGCCGGCGCAGGACCGGCAGCAGCGGGATGAAATTAATTGCAATTTAAAGTGAGTGTCGTCGGCCTGAAATCCATGAGCACACCCCCTAAAAACTATTGGTTTCCGGCGAAGACGTTTGGCTGGGGCTGGGGCTTGCCGACGTGTTGGCAAGGTTGGGTGGTGACGGTGGCTTACGTCGTTTTGTTGGGGGGCGGGGCTTTTGTGCTCGAGCACTCGAAGCGGCTCGAGCTGTTTTTTGTTTTATACTCGTTGGCGCTGTCGGCGGTGTTGGTGGCGGTGTGTTGGTGGAAGGGCGAGCCGCCTCGGTGGCGGTGGGGCGGGGATGACGCGGCGGGTGGGAAAAAATAAGCGGCGCGTCTGAAGCGCGCGCGTCGGCTTGGCGCTTGCTGACGCGGGTTGGGGGTTCTGTGATATAGGGCCGTTCGCTCATGACTTCCTACTGGCAACTCCTGCAACTGATCCTGCCTGTCTTTGCGTTAATCGCCATCGGCGTGGTGGTGCGGCGGGTGCACTGGATTGAAGGGGAGGCGGAAGCGAGTCTGTTGAAGCTCGTCGTAAATGTCCTTTTTCCCTGCCTCATTTTCGAATCGATCACGGGGAACGCGGCGTTGCAGGACGCGAAGAATGTGTGGGTGCCGCCATTGATGGGTTTTGTGGTAACGGCGGGTGGATTTCTGTTGGGACGGGTGATCGGGAGGGCAGCGGGGCTCTCGGTGGGCACGGGGCTCCGGACGTTTGCGCTCACCGTGGGTATCGCGAACTACGGTTACCTGCCGTTACCGATCATGGCGGGAATCTGGGGGCCGGAGAGCCGGGGTGTGCTGCTGGTGCACAATGTCGGGGTGGAGGCGGCGCTGTGGACCGTGGGGGTGCTCGTGTTGAACGGACTCTCGCCGCGCGACGGTTGGCGGAAGCTGGTGAATCCGATCATGGTCACGCTGGTGGTGGCGGTGGCGCTGAATCTCGCGGGGGCGGCGCCGCACCTGCCGAAGATTTTTATCGATCTGGTGCACGCGCTGGCGGTGTGCGCCATCCCGTTGGGGCTTTTGATGACGGGGGTGAGCCTCGCCAGCTATTTGGGTGATCTGCGGGCGTTAGTGCAGCCGAAAATCACTCTGCTCGCGTGTGTGGTCCGGCTGGGAATTTTCCCGGTATTGATTTTGGCGGCGGCGAAGTGGTTGCCGCTCTCAGTGGAATTGAAGCGCGTGCTGGTGGTGCAAGCGGCGATGCCGGCGGGGGTGATGCCGATCATCATCGCGCGGCATTATGGCGGACAGCCGCTGACGGCGGTGCAGATCGTACTCGGGACGACCATTTTGGCTTTGATCACGATTCCGCTCTGGCTGCGGCTGGGTTTGGCTTGGGTGGGAGTGTAGGGTGAGGCGGAGCCCGGGCGACGCGGTGCGCAATGGCCGGTTGACCAGCGGGCGGGCACAGCTCTCTGTTTGAGGGACCATGGACTGGCTCTCCGATCCGCAAATTTGGATTTCTTTCTTCACGCTGACGTTGCTCGAGATCGTGCTCGGCATCGACAATGTCATCTTCATCTCGATCCTCGCGGGCAAACTACCCGAGGCCGAACAGGCCAAAGCGCGGCAAATCGGGCTCGCGCTGGCGTTGATCACGCGGGTGCTGTTGCTGTTGAGCCTGACCTGGCTCATGGGGCTGACGAAGCCGCTCTTCACCCTGCCGGTCCTCAATCACGGGCTATCGGGGCGGGATTTGATTTTGTTGATCGGCGGGTTGTTTCTAATCGGGAAGAGCGTGCTCGAGGTGCACGAGAAACTCGAAGGCGCGGACGGTCACGCGACGGCGGGGAAGAAGCGCGTCTCGTTTGCGGCGGTGATCGTGCAGATTTTGATTTTGGACGTCGTGTTCTCCTTGGACTCGGTGATCACGGCCGTGGGCATGGCGAACAATCTGGCGGTGATGGTCGCCGCGGTCGTCGTGGCGCTGGGGGTGATGTTGGTCTTTGCGGGAGCGATCAGCGATTTCGTGAACCGGCACCCGACGTTGAAGATGCTGGCGTTGAGTTTCCTGATTCTGATCGGAGTGACGCTCGTGGGCGAGGCGCTGGGTCAGCACATCCCGAAGGGGTATATCTATTTCTCCATGGCCTTCGCGTTTGGCGTCGAGATGTTGAACCTGCGGCTGCGGGCGAAGAGCAAACCGGTGGTGTTGCACCAGCCGTATCGCTGAGCTTCGGGCGGGGGCGTTCGCGGAGCATGCGATCGAGGCGGTCGGAGAGGAGGTCGAGAGATTTGTAGGCGTCGCGGGAGCGGACGCTAGCGATGAAATCGGGGCCGCCGATCTCGATATGGCCTTTGGCGGCACACGGGTCGCCGACGTCGGGGGCGTGATCGCGCCGGGCCGGGGGGGTCGCGAGATGGACCCCGCGGACGATGACCTTGGAAGCGAGGTCGATGGGCGTGGGGGAAGCGGAGGCGACGGATTCGATTTTTAGTTTCATGCACCGGGTCCGACGCGCTAGGGCGTGAGATGTCCGGTGGAAAACCGGCAGCGACTCCGCGTCCGAGAAATCTAGTTCAGCGGTCGTCCTAAAGGGCGGCGAGGCGGTGCTGGGTCTCGGTGGGAGCGTCGGCCCGCTCGTTGGCACGCCGAAAGGAGGACGGGACCTGCTCGGGAGATTTTGGTGAGGTGTGATTTGTCTAGTCATGACGAGACAAGTTTGGAGGAGGCAAACGGGCGGCGGGTGTGATGAAAATTCTGCCGATGCGGTGCTGGCGGGGCCGGATTCGGAATTTGAAACGCGGAGGACGCGGAGAGCGCGGAGATCGCGGAGAAATGCAGCTAGGCGTCGGCGCGGTTTTAATCACACCCGGTGGCGGGTGCCGAGGAGCGAGGGCGGACGGCTGCGGAGAACCGTCTCTACCGCTCATGACGAGACAAGTTTGGAGGAGGCAAACGGGCGGCGGGTGTGATGAAAATTCTGCCGATGCGGTGCTGGCGGGGCCGGATTCGGAATTTGAAACGCGGAGGACGCGGAGAGCGCAGAGATCGCGGAGAAATGCAGCTAGGCGTCGGCGCGGTTTTAATCACACCCGGTGGCGGGTGCCGAGGGGCGAGGGCGGACGGCTGCGGAGAACCGTCCCTACCGCTCCGGAATCATGCCGTTAATTTTGCGGGGAAAAGCGGGCAGTTTTGAGAGGTAATGTAATATAAAACGTTACAAGTGGGATCGGGATTTTTCTCGAGGGATGTGCCCGGGTAATGTGGGCGGAGGTTTCAGCGCTTCTTGTTGAGCGCGGCGGCGAACCAGTCGTTGTTCACGGGCGCGGCGGCGCGCGGTGCGGCGGGGGCGACGGATGGACGGGGGCTTCCGTGGCCGAAGGCAGCGCGCGGAGCGCCCGGGCCGTTCGGGGTCTTGGGGCCGATCACGGGGTTGCTGCGCATTGAGAGCGCGATGCGTTGGCGGGGGAGATCGACCTCGGTGACGGTGACGGAAACCTTCTGGCCGGGCTTCACTACGGCCGCGGGCTCTTTGACAAAGCTGTCGGCGAGCTGGCTGACGTGGACGAGACCGTCTTGGTGGACGCCGATGTCCACGAACGCGCCGAACGCGGTGACGTTGGTGACGATGCCGGGGAGTTTCATGCCGGGTTTGAGATCCTCGGGTTTGTGGACGCTGGCCTCGAAGGCAAAGACCTCGAATTTCTCGCGCGGGTCGCGGCCGGGTTTGGCGAGTTCGGCGACAATGTCGGTGAGGGTGGGCAGGCCGACGTCGGCGGTGACGTAGTGCTCCAATTTGATTTTCGACCGGGCGAGACCGTCGCGG
This sequence comes from Opitutus sp. GAS368, assembly GCA_945869845.1. GTDB lineage: Bacteria > Verrucomicrobiota > Verrucomicrobiia > Opitutales > Opitutaceae > Tous-C4FEB. The sequence continues at coordinate 20,217 of CAMBRG010000029.1, forward strand.
ATGAGATCGGGCACGGTGACGCCGAGGTCGGCGGCCATTTGCTCGACGAGGGCATAGCGCTCGGGATGGACGGCGCAGGTGTCGAGCGGGTGGACGGCGTCGCGGATGCGGAGGAACCCGGCGGCCTGCTCGAAGGCCTTGGGGCCGAGGCGCGGGACGGATTTCAGCTCGGAGCGGGATTTGAAAGGTCCGTTTTCGTTGCGGTGGGCGACGATGGCGGCGGCGGTGGTGGCGTTGAGACCGGAGACGTAGCTGAGCAGTTGTTTTGACGCGGTGTTGAGTTCGACGCCGACGCCGTTGACGGAGCTGACGACGGTGTCGTCGAGGGAACGTTTGAGCGCGGATTGATCGACGTCGTGCTGGTATTGGCCGACCCCGATGGATTTCGGGTCGAGTTTCACGAGTTCGGCGAGCGGATCCATGAGGCGGCGGCCGATGGAGACGGCGCCGCGCACGGTGAGATCGTGGTCGGGGAATTCTTCGCGGGCGACGTCGCTGGCGGAGTAGATCGAGGCGCCGGATTCATTGACCATCACGATGGGAATCGAGGTGGGCAGGCCGAGGGTGCGGACGAAAGACTCGGTCTCGCGGCCACCGGTGCCGTTGCCGATGGCGACGGCCTCGACTTTGAAAAACTTCACGAAGCCGAGAAGCTTCTCTTTGGCATCGGCCTCCATGCGGTCGGGGAAAACGACGTCGTTGTGAAGCAGCTTTCCTTGGCGATCGAGGAGTACGACTTTGCAACCGGTGCGGATGCCGGGGTCGATGGCGAGGACGGCGCGCTGGCCGAGAGGCGCGGCGAGGAGGAGCTCGCGGAGGTTGGAGGCGAAGACCTTGATGCCGTCGCCGTCGGCGCGCTTTTTGGATTCGAGGCGCATCTCGGTTTCCATCGCAGGGCAAAGGAGGCGTTTGCAGGCGTCTTGGACGGCGAGACGGACTTGGGCGGAGGCGGCGTTTTTGGTTTTGGCGAAGAGCGGTTCGACCTCGGCGGGCGCGGTGGCCTCGTCGGGGAGTTGCACGCGCATCATGAGAAACAGTTCTTTCTCGCCGCGGCGCATGGCGAGGACGCGGTGGGACGGGGCTTTGGCGAGAGGCTCGCTCCACTCAAAGTAGTCTTTGAACTTCGCGGCTTCGGGCGCGGTGTCTTTGCCGAGGAGAACTTTAGAGGAGACGATGGCGTCGCGCTGGTAGATGACGCGGAGGCGGGCGCGGGCGTCTTTGTCGTCGCTGACGCGCTCGGCGATGATGTCGCGGGCGCCGGCGAGGGCCTCGGTGGAGTTTTCGATTTTCGATTTCTGGTTCTTGCCGTCGTCGGCGGTGTACTCGTGACCGACGAGTTTCTCGGCTTCGACGACGGGATCGGTGGTATCGGCCTGGGCGAAGATCAGTTCGGCGAGGGGCTCGAGGCCCTTCTCTTTGGCGATGGTGGCGCGGGTGCGCTTTTTAGGACGGAACGGAAGATAGATGTCCTCGAGGACGGTGAGCGAATCGGCGGCGTTGACGGCTTTTTCGAGGGCGGGAGAGAGGAGGTTGCGTTCCTTGAGCGAGGCGAGGATGGAGGCGCGGCGTTCGTCGATGGCGCGCATTTGTTCGAGGCGGTCACGGATGGTGGTGATCTGGACCTCGTCGAGTTCGCCGGTGGCCTCTTTGCGGTAGCGGGCGATGAACGGCACGGTGGCGCCCTCGGCAAAAAGCTGCGCGGTGGCGGCGACCTGGTGGACCTTGAGGTTGAGTTCCTGCGTGACACGGAGGACGTGGTCGGGGTTGGGCAATTCCATTGGTTTTTGAAAAAGAGAGCCGAGCAGAGAGGGCGGCGAGGGGCGGGCAACCACGAAAGTGAGGCGAAGCGCAGAAGAAACTCCGGGGGTTGTCAGAGCCGTTGAAATCTGCCGGCTTGGGGACGCTTGAAGACCGATTCCATGGATTCGTGTTGCGCGCCCGGGCGCCCAAAAACCACTGCTGCCGTCGCGGCGGTGGGGCCAACACTTGAGGTATCTCCGGCGGCGGGGTCGACGACGGGGATGGCGCTGATTCCGGCGGGCGAGTTCCTGATGGGGACGGATGGCGACTACGGCTTTCCGCTCGACGGCGAAGGCCCGGGCCATGCGGTGAAGTTGGCGGCATTCTATCTCGACGCGACGTGCGTGACGAACGAGCAGTTCAACGCGTTTGTGAACGCAACGGGATATAAGACCGAGAGCGAGCGCTTCGGGTGGAGTTTTGTTTTTTTCGGGCACCTTTCGGCCAAGCAACAGGCGACGGCGGTGCGGCTGCGCGTGTTGGGGAGCGAGTGGTGGTGCCGGGTCGATGGGGCGACGTGGCGGCATCCCGATGGGCCGGGTTCGCACATCAAGCAACGCTGGGCACACCCGGTGGTGCAGGTGTCGTGGAGCGATGCGGTCGCTTTCGCAACGTGGGCGGGAAAACGCCTGCCGACTGAGGCCGAGTGGGAATACGCCGCGCGGGGTGGACTCGCGCAAAAACGGTTCCCCTGGGGCGACGAGTTGGAGCCGGAGGGGCGTCACCGCATGAACGTCTGGCAAGGGATATTTCCGACCGCGAACACCGAGGCCGACGGCCATTTCGGCCCGGCTCCGGCGAAGAGTTACCGAGCCAACGGCTACGGCCTGTATCAAATGACGGGCAATGTGTGGGAGTGGTGCGCGGATTGGTTCGACGCGGCCACCTACCGGGAGCGAGCGCGCGGGCAGCCCTGCGTGAATCCGACGGGCCCCGGCACCGGCAACCGGCGGGTGATGCGTGGCGGGAGCTACCTGTGCCATGCGAGTTATTGCAACCGCTACCGCACGGACGCGCGCAGCAGCAACGCGCCCGACAGTGCCACGACCAATCTCGGCTTCCGGTGCGCGCGTGACGCGGCTTGATCGGAACTGGCAGACCGTTTTCGCTTAAGGTGTCCCCCTCCCAAAATTCATGTCCGCCATCAACACGTTTCTCCTCCAGCACAATCTGCGCATCGCGACCAATCCCTGCGTGTCGCCCGATTTTTGCCTCGATTGGGCGGGATTGCGGGCCGCGATTGAAAACGCGCAGCCGATTCACGTCTGGCCGCACAGCCGCTTTGAAACGGCGGCCGGCTCTTGGACGTTGCTCGAGGACACCGCTACCGGCGACTGCGCGTGGCGGCTCGATCCAGCTGGTGGCGAAGCACCGGTTGGTTTGCTGGCAGCTGGCGCGGCGTTGAAAACCGGCGCGGTTATTTTTCCCGCGACCTTTGCTAATCTCCTGCGCCTCAAGAATCTCATCCAAGAGCACAACCCCGCCTCGACAATTTTCCCCAGCGCCACGGCGCAACTGGGCCGCAGCACACTCGGGGTCGGCGCGCGCTTCACGACGTTGCATTGGCCGGCGGTCGAGTGGGCGATGGCGCAGCTCGGCATCGGCGTGACGGCCAACCAGAACTCGATCCCGCGCGAATTGGTTTACGACACGGATGTGATGCTCGCGGGCCAACTCGACTCGGTGCCCTTTCCTTTCATCGGCACCAACGTCCCCGAGGGTCACCAAGGTCAGAGCGTCGAAGGCATGAGCCACGGCTGCGTGCTGTCGAAGTTGAAGACGGGGTTTCACACGCACGGGATCGCCTGGTCGTTCAATGCCGACCACCAGCCGATCGGCGGGAAATTCGATTCGCGCGAAGATGCGCTGGTCACGGGTTGTGTGCTCGCGAGCTACATCACGTTCGATCTCTCGCCGGAGTTGGCGCAGACAAAAGTCGCCGACGATGCCGCGGCGTGGTGCGCGGCCCACGTGCCGGTCGCGCTGATGGCGACGGTCAAAGCCCGAGTGGCCGAAGTAGGGGCGTCGCTGGACGACGCCCGCGGGCGTCCGCAAGGGACGCCCCTACACCTGAACGAGGCCGATTTTTCCAAGCTCCTCGCCTACGTCTGGCCCTCGCTGCAAAAGATGAAAGCGCGCGACGACAAATATGCCGCCGCCCGCGCGAAGCTTTTCACGACCGACGCGGGCCGCGCCTACCTGCGCGAGCTCTCGATCGACGAGTTGCCCGGGCTGACGACGCCCGAGACGACCGCCATCATGCTCGCGCTCTGCGAAGCGCTCGGGATGAAAATCCACTTTGTGGCCCCGGCCTTCGGATTCCAAAAGAACATGCCGTACCCCGACAACGTCGCGCTCCGCGGGCTCATCGAGAAGCAATGGGCGGTGTGCAAAGATTTTGGGGCGAGCATCGGTTTCCACTCGGGCTCCGGCAAATCCGCCGAGAATTACCAGGTCATGGGCGAGGTCACGGGCGGCCGCCTAGAGATCAAGACCAGTGGCCGCTACACCTACGAGATGGGTTGCGCGCTCTTCGCTTCGAAAAACCCTGCGGACCAAGCGCTGTGGCGTGACTGGTATAAGTTTACGGTCGAGCTCGCGATTCTCGGTGCCTACAGCGCCGATGCGACGGAGCAGAAAATGGCGCGTGTCTTCGTCACCGATGCGCTCTCGAAGTGCGGGCGGGGCGTGGATGTGTTTTCCAGCCCGACGGTCACGCGCTCGGCGATCGAGTCGCTCGCGCCAAGTCCGGAGCATATGTTTTGGTTCGAGTATAATTTTCTCCATGTGCTTGCGGCGGGCGGCCGGGCGGAGAAGGCCGCTCTCGGCGACCACACGCCGGCGGGCTATCGGCAGCGTGCGCGCTTCTACGCGATCAGCGATGAAGGCCGGCTCAATTTCGCGAAGAACATCGCGACCTACCTCGTCTTTCTGGCGCAAAACACCGGACTCGCGCCGGCGGCCGTCTGTGAGACCGCCCGCGCGAAACTCGCCGGTTACCAAAATCTCGCCGCACTTCTCGCCGGCATCGCGCGGTAAATTCCGCTCCGCCCTGATCTCGCCTGCAATCTCTCCGCTTGAATCGCCCGCAAGCGGGCTCCTACCTCAGACTTCTTCCATGCCTGCCTTCATCCACGACGACTTCCTGCTCTCGAATCCGGCCGCCCGCGAACTCTATCACACGTTCGCGAAGACGGAGCCGATCTACGATTACCACTGTCACCTGCCGCCGGCGCAGATCGCGAACAACCACCGCTTCGCCGACCTCGCTGAAGTCTGGCTCGGAGGCGACCACTACAAATGGCGCGCGCTTCGCACCAACGGCGTGGCGGAACGATTCGTCACGGGCGACGCTTCGCCGCGCGAGAAGTTCGACGCGTGGTGCGCGACCGTGCCGCAGACGCTGCGCAACCCGCTCTACCATTGGTCGCACCTCGAGCTGGCGCGGTGTTTTGGCATCACCGACATCATCAATCCACAGAGCGCCGACTCGATTTGGGAGCGGGCGAATCCGCAGCTGGCCACGATGCGCGTGCATGATTTGCTGACCAACTCCAAGGTCGCCGTGGTCTGCACGACCGACGATCCGGCGGACTCGCTCGAGCTACACCAGAAGATCCGAGCGAGCGGTTTGAAGACCCGGGTGTATCCGACCTTTCGCCCCGATAAGGCCTTCGCGGTGGGTGCGCCGGCGGTGTTCAATCCTTATATGGAGAAACTCGCGGGAGCGGCGGGCGGTTCATTTGCCGCAAACGGCATCCGGACGTTCGACGATTTTCTCGGAGCGCTGAAAAAACGCCACGATGACTTCCACGCGATCGGTGGACGCGTTTCGGATCATGGACTGGAGTCGGCGTTGGCCGAGCCCTGCACGCACGCGCAGGCCCAGACGGTGTTCGACGCGGCGCGGGCGGGCCGCGTGCCCTCGGCCGAAGACATCGCGCGCTATGGTTCGTATCTGATGCTCGAGCTCGGGCGTTGGGACGCCGCGCGCGGCTGGACGAAGCAGCTGCACCTCGGCGCGCTGCGGAACAACAACGCGCGCCTGCTCGGCAAGCTCGGACCGGACACGGGTTTTGATTCGATCGGCGATTTCCCGCAGGCGGTCGCGCTCTCGCGTTACCTGAATGCGCTCGATGCCACCGACCAACTCCCGCGCATGGTCATCTACAACTTGAATCCCGCCAACAATTACGTCTTCGCGGCCATGGTCGGGAATTTCCAAGACGGCACGATTCCGGGTAAAATCCAATTCGGCAGCGGTTGGTGGTTCCTCGACCAGAAGGAAGCGATGGAGTGGCAGCTCAACTCGCTTTCGAACCTCGGCTTGCTCTCGCGCTTCGTCGGCATGCTGACGGATTCGCGCAGCTTCCTGAGTTATCCGCGCCATGAGTATTTCCGCCGCACGCTGTGCAATCTGCTCGGCGGCGACATCGCCCGCGGCGAGATTCCCAACGACATGGGCCTCGTCGGCGGGATGGTGAAGAACATCTGCTTCGCCAACGCGCGGAATTATTTCGGCCTCGAGTTGGCGCCGGAATTTGCGGCGAAGTGATCGGGTGAGGGACTGCGTTCGGGGCTGGCCCCGGGCGCAAGATCCGGTGGGCTGACGCGGTGGGGAGGAGAGCTCAGCATTCCAGCGATGGGGTCCGCCCTAATGGGCGGCTGCAGGCTTTGGGGCTGGGGGCAGATGAAAAGCCAAAGCTGGACGCGTCCGAGCTTTCGCGCTTTATGGGCGAATCGGTCGGTTTAATCCCTTTTCGTTTTTGAAAATCTGTTTTGTTTTCAATCCCCAGGCTGGCCCGGCGCGGGATCGGTCCAAGCTCCACCGGTTGATCGAGGAGTTTTTGAAGACGACCAAGGTCACAGGTGCGGTGGCTTTGACCGAGCGACGGGGGCACGCGACGGAGCTTGCGGCGGCGGCGGTGAAGGCCGGGGCCAACGTGGTGGTGGCGGTGGGCGGTGATGGCACGGTGAACGAAGTGGCGAGCGCCTTGGTCGGTACGCCGGTGGCGCTGGGGATTGTGCCCTGCGGTTCCGGCAACGGGCTCGCGCGGCATCTGGGGATCTCACTCCGGCCGGCGGATGCGTTGGCGGGATTGTTGAGCGGGCGAGTCCGTCGGATCGACGCGGGTGAGGCGAATGGCCGGCTCTTTTTCTGTGCGATGGGCACGGGTTTTGACACGGCGGTACTGATGAGTTTCGAGCGGTTGGCGCGGCGCGGGTTTGCGGCATATTTCGTCGCGGCGATGCGGGCGTTTTCGAGTTACCGGTGCGAGGCCTACGGCTTGCGGACCGGGGCGGGCGAAGTGGAGGTGAGGCCCGCGCTCTTCGTGACCGTCGCAAACTCCGACCAGCTCGGGAACAACGCACGCATTGCACCCGGCGCGCGGGTGGATGACGGGCGGCTGGATCTCGTGGTGATTCCGCCGGTTGGCTGGCTGTCGGGATTGCCGTTGGTGGGGCGACTTTTCGCGGGCTCGCTGAACGGCGGGGCCGGCGTGGGGCGTTGGACGGGCGAGCGCTTTGTGATCACGCGGGCGGCGGCGGGGCCGATCCACGTCGACGGGGAGCTGGTGCAGACCGCGGCGGAAATCTCCGTGCGCGTGCGGCCGGATTGCCTGCGGGTGATCGGGCCGGCGCGGAACGTTTAGGGATGAATCAAGGGCAACGCGTCGTTGCGGAAGCGGCGGTAAACCGTGAAATCACGGACGTCGGTAGTGATGATTTTGGCTTTGGGAAAGCGTTCGGAAAGGACGACGAGGGAGGCGTCGCCGGCGTCCATTTGGGGGTAGTGTTCCATCAATATTCTGATTCGAGCGGCGCGATCCCAGGCGGGGAGTAGCACGATTCGGCCGGTCTCAAGGGCCTCGATGGCGGCAAAGAGGGCGATACGATTCCTGCGGAGCAGATGGCAGATTTCGCCCCAGACTGTCTCGGTGGTCGCGAGCTGCGCGTCGATCACGGTCAAAACCGAGTCGCTCCACGCGTGCCATTGGTCGGTCTCGCTCAAAAGGCCGACGATAGGCCCGGCATCTACGAGATAATCAATCGCCGAAGCCTTCACGCATGGAAAGATCGGACGGAGCGCCCTTCATAATGCCGGAATATTTCCTCGCCCACTCGCCGAAAGAGGGGCCGCGATTTTTTTGGCGCTTTTCGGCGGACTTGGCGGGGGCGCGGCGTGGGGCGGACTTGGCCTTGGGTTTGCGGGCGGTGACCGTGGGCATGAGGGGAACGTCGCGGATGAAGGGGCGGAGTCAAGGGAGGCCGAGGGCGGCGCGGGCGGCGGTGGCCATCACGGGGGCGGTGGTGGAGGCGGGAGCACCGGTCCAAATTTCGAGGGCCTTGGCGCCCTGATGGACGAGCATCGCGAGGCCGTTGGCGTGGGGCAGACCGAGGGCGGCCGCGCGGGCGAGGAGCGCGGTCTGCGGCGGGTTGTAGATCATGTCGAAGACGGCGGCGACAGGGGGCAACGAGGCGAGATCGACGGGCATCTCGTCGGTGGGGCGAAGGCCGGCGCTGGTGGCGTTGATGAGGAGGATGCCTGAAGGCAGATCGGCCGGCGGCGCGGCTGGAGTGAAGCCACGGAGCGGAATGTCGGCTGCGATCGGGGCCAGATGGGCGAGCAGGGTGTGGAGATTGGACTCGGTGCGGTTGGCGATCCAGAGCGAGGCGCAACGGCGTTGGAGACATTCGACGGCGGCCCCGCGGGCGGCGCCACCGGCACCGAGCAGAACGACGTGGGCGCCGGTGAGTTCGAGGCCGAGGGTTTCGCGGATGGCCGCGGCGAGGCCGTGGCCATCGGTGTTGTGTCCGCGCCAGCCGGCGGGCGTGTGCAGGAGGGTGTTGATGGCGCCGATGGGGCGGGCGATGGGTTCGATCGCGGCGACGCGGTCAACCGCGAGGACTTTATGCGGGACCGTGAGGTTGAGGCCGTGGAAATTTTTTGCGTGGAAGAGCTCGAGGGCGCGCGGGAGGTCGTCGGGGTGGACTTCGAAGCGGAAGTAGCGCCAATCGGCGAAGCGGGTGTCGTGGACGGCGAGCGAAGCGAGGGCGGCGTTGTGCATGGCCGGGCTGATCGAGTGCTTGATCGGGTGGCCGAGCACGGCGAGAGCGGCGCCGGGGAAAGACCAGCGGTCGAGATCGGCGAGACTGCACGTGGGATCGGATGGCGCCATGCAAACAGGGTGGGGTTGGGGGTCCGGCGGCGAAAGCAAGAAACGCGGCCCGCCGATCAGGCCGGACTCGCCGGAGGAAAGAAATTGGGTAACAGATGGCGGTCGGTCATGGGCAGGTGAAATACCGGGGTGGTGGAGCCCGACATCGGCGGAACAATCCAATCCCATTGCGCGGAAAGCGGGCGGCCGGCGCTTTCCTCTTGGGTGGCGAAGCGCATGAATTGAGCGCTTGCGGTATGGTGGTCCACGAGGGTCACGCCGGCGGCCGCGTAGGAGTGGAGGACCGCGACGTTGAGCTCAAGCAGGGCGCGGTCGCGCCAGAGAGACTGAGGGGACGACAGGTCGAGTCCGAGCCGGTGCGCGATGGCGGGGAGTCGATGGTAGCGGGCTTCGTCACCCAAATCGCGGGCGCCGATCTCGGTGCCCAGATACCAACCGCTGAACGGCGCGGCCGAGAACTCGGTCGAGGCGGCGATCAACCGGTGATCGGAAATGGTGGGTAATGCATACCAGCGGAGGCCGAGATCGCCGAACCAAGCCAGCGTGGGGTGGGTGAGGTGAACCTCGCGGATGAGCCCGGGTGGCAGGGGGAAGAGGCGGGGTTTTTCACCGGTGCCAGTAATGATCCAAGGGAGCAGATCAAAAGGGGTCTTGGTCGAGGGTGGGATCCAGCCCATGGCTAGGGCGCGTTCTGTAAAAGAAAGGTTTTGGGGGTCGCCGAGAATCTGGGCTCCGTCGCGATAGCCGGCGTAGCCCGCTAGCTGGCGATTTTCGATCCGCGGACCGGGCAGGTGCGCGGTGGAGGGGGCGAATACGGTCATCGTCGGACGGATCGAGCCGGAATTGGTGGCCTCGGCGATGTGCGCGCAGAGCTCGGAGAATATGGCCTCGGCTCCGGCGAGGTGCCGGCAGTCGCGCACTTTTAGACCGCGCCAGAAGAGTCGCCCGATGCAGCGGGCGTTGTTGCGCCAGGCCATGCGGCCGGCATGGGTGAGTTCGTCGGTGGTGAACGGGGCGGGTTGGCCGGCGGCGAGGGCGGCGCGGTAGATATTGGTGCGCTCTGCGAGGGGTGCGGCCAACATGCCAAAAGCGGAAGCATCGCTCAGGAAATCCGTGATTTCTTCGGTTTGAAGCGGGGGCGGCGGGCCGGGGAGCGGCGGATTTGAGGGCGCGTGAAATGGGCACTTCCGGATGGACATAGATTAAAAAGATGCCGACGAGCGACGATGGCGCAAATGCGGCAGGACGAGCGACGGGCCATAGGAAATCAAGTCAGTGGCTGCGGTTGCCGTGGGGCGAGAAGAAGCCTAGCGGGGAGATCGGGCCGCTGGGACGACGGGCTTCACGGGGATGGCGAAAGGTCACTCGGACTCGCGGGTGTGGGTGGTCTCGAAATCGGTGATGAAGCTGGCGAAAAGGCGGGCGCGGGCGGGTTCGCCGGAAACGGTGTAGTGGTGCACGAGGTTGCGGCAGCAGCGGCAGAGGACCTCGTGGATGGCGGTGGGCATGAGGTCGGCGGGCTGGGGTGAGGTGCCTTGGGCGAGGAGAAAGGCGATGACCTCGTCGGGGTCGCGAAAGAGGCCGCGGTCGAAAGGGTCGACGTAGAACGGAATCTCATCGTCGAAGCAGCCGACGAGGAAGTGGCCGGGCAGGCCGACGGGCTCGAGCGCGAGGCCGAGGCGTTCGGCGACCAGCAGGTAGACGAGGCTGAGAGAAATGGGCAGGCCGATGCGGCGCGTGAGGACGGTGTTGAGGAAGCTGTTTTGCGGGTCGGTGTAGTGCTCGACGTTGCCGCGAAACCCCCATTCGTGGAACATTACGCGGTTGATGATGCGGCATTTCTCCCGGGAGCTGGCGGGTTCGGCGATGAGCTCGGTGCAGCGGGCGGCGATGGCGTCGAGCTGCTCACAGCAACGGCCCACGTCGAGGGCGGGATTGACGGTGCGGGCGAGCAGGAGGGCGCCGGTTTCCAGTTCGTAGTGGAGTGAACCGATGAAGGTGCGGAACTCGGCGACGGGGTCGGAAAACTTCAGCTCTTTGAGAAACCAAGCGGCGTGAGCGGCGAGGGCGCGGTCGGGGCCGTGACTGAGCTCGCGCAGAAACGGCGCGGCTTCAGGGCCGAGGGCGGTGAACCGGGCAAGGAGGGCGCGGCGGACGGACGGGCTGGGGTCGTCGAGCAGGCGCAGAAGCGCGGAGAGTTGGGCGGAGCTCGGCGCGGTGGTTTCCACGAGGGAAAGGCGAGAAGGAATTTTCGCGGGAGGCAATGCGGAAGGCAGCGTGCGGGAGGCGCCCTATTTTGAGGAATTGAAGCGAAATTTTTCTTCTTCGCGGTCGATGAAAGGGACGCCTTTTTCCATCCACTCGGGGGCCGGGGCGCCGCGGAGGTAGTGCTCGAAGAATTGCCAAGCGCGGCGGGCGAAATCTTTTTGGTCGGCGCGGCGGCGGAGGCCGTGGAGCCCGCCGTTGTAGTTCCAGAGCCAGGCGGGTTTGTCGTAGCGCCGGAGGGCGAGGAAGAGTTCGATGCCTTGATACCACGGAACGGCGTCGTCGGCGTCGTTGTGCAGGAGCAGGAGGGGCGTGGTGATGCGCTGCACGTGGAAGATGGGGGAGTTTTCGATGTAGAG
>CAMBRG010000030.1 GCA_945869845.1 Opitutus sp. GAS368
ACCACCGGCGCCGGTGACGCGTTCTGCGGCGGCTTCGCGGCGGGACTGGTGAAATTCGCCGGCGACATTCTCGCCGCCGCCCACTTCGGCAACGCGGTCGCCGCACTCTCCGTCACGAAATTCGGCACCGCACCATCGATGCCGACGGCGCGCGAGATCGCACGCTTCCTGCGGCGCTGAAACGTCGTTACCGCCTCACGCCCCCACGGGGTGCCAAGTCGTCTTGAACTCCAACGTCTCGCGGATCGCCTCGAGACTCTGCGCGCTGTCGGCCAGCCAGTCGTGTTTGTCCTCGGCCTTCCGCAGGTGCGTGCGTTTCACACTGTCGGCGGCGCCGAGCGCGAGGGCTTTGCGTTCCTCGGCATTCACCACGGCGCTGATCGCACGGAGGTGCGTGTGCGTCGCAAACGTGGAGATCAGTTCTTTGCGGAAACCGGTGAGCAAATTGACCACGCCGCCGGGCAGATCGCTCGTCGCGAGCATTTCGCCGAGCAGTATCGCCGGGTAGGGCTGCGTCGACGAAGCGAGCGCGACCACGGTATTGCCGCTCGTGATCGCGGGGGCGATGAGCGAAATCAGCGCGAGCAACGGCGCCTCGTCCGGCGCGATCACGCCGATGATGCCCATGGGCTCGGTCACAGTGAAATTGAAATAAGGCGCCGCCACGGGGTTCACGTTGCCGAGCACCTGCTCATACTTGTCAGTCCAGCCGGCGTAGTAGATCAGGCGCTCCACCGTGGCCGCGACCTCGCGCGCCGCCGCCGCTGGCGTCGCGCCGCCAAGCGTGATCGCGTCGGCCATCTCACCGGCGCGCGCCTCGATCATCTCCCCGAGCCGGTAAAGAATCTGTCCGCGGTTATAGGCCGTGCGCTTCGCCCAGCCGGGACCGGCCTTGGCGGCGGCCTCGACGGCGTTGCGCAGATCCTTACGCGTGCACTGGGGGATGTTGGCGAAAAATTCGCCGGACGCGTCTTTCAGCGGGAACACCCGCGCGCTTTCAGAGCGGATAAACGCGCCGCCAACGTAAACTTTCGGCGTCTTGGTGATGGGAAGTCGGGACATAATTTTTGGAATCTTTCTCGTTCTCTTAATCCTTCTCGTTCTCTTTTCCTCTCAGATTCGTTCCGCGCACTACGCGGGAGAAAGAGAAAGATTAAGAGAACGAGAACGATGGCCTAGACCAGCTTGCAGTAATCCAGCAGCCCTTGCCGGCCGCCCTCGCGGCCGAAGCCGCTTTCTTTGTAGCCGCCGAACGGCGACGTGGGATCGAACTTGTTGTAGGTATTCGCCCACACCACACCCGCTTTGAGCTCCGTGGACATCTTCAAGATCCGTGAGCCCTTGTCGGTCCAGACGCCGGCGCTCAGGCCGTAGGCGGTGTTGTTGGCCTTTTCGATCGCCTCATCGACGGTGCGGAACGTCAGGATCGAAAGCACCGGGCCGAAAATTTCCTCACGGACCACGCGGCTGCTCATGCTCACGCCAGAGAAAATCGTCGGGCGGAAGTAAAAGCCCTTCGCCGGGAGCTTGCAGGCGGGCTGAAATATTTCGTTGCCCTCCCTCACGCCGGCGGCGACGAGCCGGGTGATCTTGTCGAGTTGCTCGCGCGAGTTGATCGCGCCGATGTCGGTGTTCTTGTCCATCGGGTCGCCCACGCGGAGGGTGCGGATGCGGTTCTTGAGCTTCGCGAGAACTTTCTCCGCCACGCTCTCCTGCACGAGCAGACGCGAACCCGCGCAACACACATGGCCTTGGTTAAAAAAGATGCCGTTGACGATGCCTTCGACCGCCTGATCGAGCGGCGCATCGTCGAACACGATGTTCGCCGCCTTCCCGCCGAGCTCCATCGTCATCTTTTTGTCGGAGCCCGCGAGGGCACGCATGATGATCTTGCCCACTTCGGTCGAGCCGGTGAACGCGATCTTGGCCGGCGTCGGGTGATTCATGACGGCTGCGCCGACATCGCCGGCGCCTGTGACAAAGTTGACGACCCCCGGCGGGAGCCCGGCGTCCTGGAAAATCTCCGCGAGCTTCAGCGCCGTGATCGACGTGGTCTCGGCGGGCTTGAGGACCACCGTGTTACCCATCGCCAACGCCGGCGCGAGTTTCCACGCGCACATGAGCAACGGGAAATTCCAAGGGATCACCTGTCCGACGACGCCGAGCGGCGCGACCCTCCGACCCGGCGCGACGTAGTCGAGTTTGTCCGCCCAACCGGCGTGGTAGAAAAAATGCGCGGCCGCCATCGGCACGTCGAAGTCGCGCGATTCCTTGATCGGCTTGCCGCCGTCGAGCGTCTCCGCGACGGCAAACTCGCGCGCGCGATCCTGCAAGAGCCGGGCAATGCGGTAGAGATACTTGGCGCGTTCGCGGCCGGGCAGCTTGCCCCAGACGCCGTCATACGCGCGCTTCGCCGCCGCGTAGGCGGCATCGACATCGGCCGGACCCGCGAGCGCGATCTCCGCGAGTTTCTGCTCGTTGGCCGGATTGATGGAGTCGAAATACTTGCCGCTCTTGGGCGCGACGAATTTGCCATCGATAAAGAGCTCGTAGCGCGCCTTCAACTTCGGATCGGCCGACTCCGGCGCAGGATCGAATTCCCAAAGGTCGCCGAAGATGAGTTCGGGCGCGGGGCGCGACAGACGGGTGGACATTTTTTTGGCAGTCAAAGTGGGCATGAAAAAAAGGGTTTAACCACAACTGGACACGGATGAACCCGGATAGAAAACCAACTGCCATATTTCCCGATCCGAATGTCTGCATTCGTGTTCATCCGTGTCCATCCGTGGTTAAAAATTAGTAACTCTCGGCCGCTTCACTGAAATAATACGGCGCCTGATAGGCCCCGGTCTTTTCTTTTTCGAGCTGCCGCACGAGGTCGTTGAGCAGCGAGCTCGCGCCGAACCGATAGCGACGGTTGTTCAGCCACGCGTCGCCGAGCGTCTCTTTCACCGCGACGAGAAACGTGAGCGCCTGCTTCGCCGTGCGGATGCCGCCGGCGGGCTTCATCGCGATGGCGACCCCCGTATCGAGGTAAAAATCGCGGATCGCCTCGAGCATGACCTGATTGTTGCCGAGCGTGGCGTTGAGCGAGGTCTTGCCCGTGCTGGTCTTGATAAAATCACCCGGGCGGATCACCCGCATCGCCAGAAACGATGCGGCGCGGATGTTGTCGAAGGTCTCGAGTTCGCTGACTTCCAAGATCACCTTGAGCGTCGTAGCGCCGCAGGCCTGCACCACGGCCGCGATTTCATCCTGCATCTCGCCAAACTCACCCGCGAGAAATGCCCCGCGGTTGATCACCATGTCGATTTCGTCGGCGCCGTCGGCGACCGCCGCCTTCACCTCCGCCAAACGGGTCTTCAGCGGTGCCTGGCCGCTGGGGAACGCGGTCGCGACGGAAGCGATGCGCACGGCCGTATCGCAGCCGAGCGCCCGGCGCGCATGCCTCACCATCGCAGGATAGACGCACACCGCCGCGACCTGCGGCACACCGAGCTCGGGATCGTGGGGCGCAAGCGCCTTTTGACAAAGCGAGGCGACTTTGCCCGGCGTGTCTTTGCCCTCGAGCGTCGTGAGATCGACCATCGAGACGGCGGTTTTGAGACCCCATACTTTGGCGGTCTGCTTGATTGATCGCGTGCCAAACTTCGCGACGCGCTCCTCGATCCCGATCTGATCGACGGTGCCCACTTCATCAAAGAGCCGCTGCAACGCGGCCTGCGGAGAACGTACCAACATGGGCTCACCCTCGCCGTGCCCGTTTCGGAAAACAAACGAAAACTCCTCGAGGAATTCACGCCCTTGCCTCGATCGATGCGGCACGATTGTCTGGGGCCGTCACCGTTCAGTTAACCCCCCGTTAGCCCATGAAAACTCCCCTACTCTTCGCCGCCGCTCTCCTGCTCGCATTACTTGCGCCCGCCGCCGCAACCGCCGCAACGGCCAACGCCTCACTGGCCGCGGTCACTGCGGCAGACGACGAACGCTGCGCCGCAACCCAAGCAGGCGATCGCGCCCGCCTCGTCGCCAGTTATTCCGACGACCTGCACTACGCCCACTCCAGCGGGAAAATCGACACCAAGGCCTCGCAACTCGAGGGCGTCCTCAACGGCACTAACCTCTACGAAAAATTCGACTACAAGGACCGCACCTTCGTCCCCGCCGGACCCGGCGTCGTCTTGATGAAGGGCCGCGTTTTGGTGCATATGAAAAATAAAACGACGGGCCAAAAACTCGTGAACGACCTCAACTACCTCGCCGTTTGGCGCGAGGAAAACGGAAAGTGGCGTTTCCTAGCCTGGCAGTCCTGCAAAAATCTGCCGCCGGCGCCTTCGACGCCCAAGTAAGCGGCGGGCTCTCGCTCGCCTTACCTTCGCTTCAACCAGCCCGGCGCACCGACGCTCAGTTCGCCGGAGCTTTCCAAAACTCGTTGTCCGTGCGCCCGGTGCGCATGATCTCAGTGATGCGCGCCACCACCTCCGGGTGCTGCGCGGCGACATCCTTCGTTTCGCCGAGATCCGCCACCAGATCGAACAACTGCAAGGGCGCGTCCCGCTTCACTAACCGGATGCCTTTCCATTGATGGCCGAGCAGCACCGCTTGGCTGAATCCCCGCTCGAAAAACTCCCAGTAGAGATAGTCGTGCTTCGCCTGCGTTCCTCGCCCCACCAGCTCGGGCACGAGGCTCACGCTGTTGTGCGGCTTCGGCGCCGACCCGCCGGACAGCTCCGCAAACGTCGCCAGCATGTCGCCAAAGTAGCCGACGTGGTCCGACACCGCGCCCGGCTTGATCTTACCCGGCCAACGCACGATGAACGGCACGCGGATGCCGCCATCGGTTAGGCTGCGCTTGATGCCTTTCAGCGGTCCGCTTGCCGCAAAAAAATCCGGATTCTGCAAGGGCCCGCCTTCGCGATGCGGACCGTTATCGCTGGAGAACATCACCACGGTGTTTTCGTCGAGGCCGAGCTGCTTTAACTGCGCCAACAGTTCGCCGATCCCTTCGTCCATCCGCGTGATCATCGCCGCCTGGCCTTTTTGCACGTCGGGCCAGGACCGGTCGGCATAAATTCCATAACTCGGCACCTCTTGGCCGTCGCCGAGCTCGCGGGAGCGCTCGTTGTTCGCGTGGGGCACGACGAGCGAGAGATAGAGAAAGAAGGGTTTCTCGCGGTTCCGTGCGACGAACTCTTTCGCCTCCTGAAAAAAGAGGTCGCCCGCATAGACCAGGCGTTTCGTCGCATAGCCGGCGCCTGCGACCGAACCGACTTGCACGCGGTCATTTGGCAACGTCACGCGCTCGCCGTTGCGCCAGAGAAAATCCGGATAGTGATTGTGCGCGTGGGTCTGGTTGAGAAACCCAAAATAAGTGTCAAAGCCCTGCTGGTCCGGGGATCCCGTGCTGCCGACATCGCCCAAGCCCCACTTGCCGACCAGCCCCGTGGTGTAGCCCGCGCTTTTCAAAATTCGGGCCACGGTGACTTCGTTGGCCGGGAGCGTCTGCGCCGGGTAACCCAAGGTGCCAGCATTGCCGCGCACCGACGTTTGGCCCGTGTGGCGGCCGGTCATCAACACGCTGCGCGAGGGCGCGCAGACCGTGCTCCCCGCGTAGAACTGCGTGAAGCGCATCCCTTCCGCCGCCATGCGGTCCAGCCGGGGCGTTTGGATCAGTTTCTGCCCGTAGGAGCCGAGGTCGCCGTAGCCCAGATCATCGGCGAGGATGAAAATGATATTGGGGTTGGCCGCCGGCCGAGCCACCGCCGCGCGCCCGGTGGAAACCGCAGCGATCGCAAGCAAGCAGACGAGGGAGAACACGAACGAAACCGGAATTCGGGTCGAAGCCATGCCCGCGAAAGAACAGATTCGGGGCGCGACTTCAAACCCGCGTATTGCCGAGGTGGGGCCGAGGTAGAGCGGGGTCTCAGACCCGCCCTGTCGGTCGACGTGACGTCCCGCGCCAACCACCCGAAGGGCGGGTCAGAGACCCCGCCCTACCTCGCCCTACCTCGCCCTACCTCGCCCTACCTCGCTCGCGCGGCTCAGCCGTTGATCGGCCAGCCGTCGCGGTAGGGACGTTTCAGGAAGGCATTTGCTTCCGGCGCGTTCGTCACCATGCCCGCCTTCCCATCGTAATCGAGCTTCTTGCCGGCGCGATAGGCGACGAGGCCCAACGCCATCTGCTCGGTCATGAGTCCGTTGTAATCAAAGTTGCAGGAGGTCTGCAGGTTTCCTTTGCACGCGTTGAGCCACTCTTCCTGGAAGTTGCCGATCGGTGGCGTCACTTCCTCGGGTTTGCGGGTTTTATAATAGGTCAGGTCGGATGAATCGGCCGCCGGGATCAACATGCGCGAGTTGAAGTCCGCCACGAGCAGGCCCTTCGAGCCTTTGAACATCGCGCCGTGGCCGATCTTGTTCAGATCGATCCATGGTTTCGGGGCCGTCGGCAGAGCGCCGCCCTGATACCAGCTCACGCGGATCGCCGGACGCCAGTCATTCGCCGGATGGCTGAAATGCGCGGTGAGTTCCACCGGCGTCACGTCGGGGTTAAACGGATCGCCTTTTGCCTCGATCGACGTCGGCAGGCCCGCGTCGAGCGCATTCCAAGCGAGGTCCATCGTGTGGGCGCCCATGTCGCCGATTTGCCCCGTGCCGAAGTCCCAAAACATATTCCACTGCAGACAATTTGCTCCCGCCTTGCCCGAGAAATACTCGGGATTGTAGGGGTGGTACGGCGAAGGTCCGATCCATTGGTCGTAGTGCAACGTGCTCGGCGGCGTGCCCAGCGCGGGACGATAACCGGGTTGCCGCAACTGGCGGTTGCCCCAGACGAATACGCCCTGCAGGTCGCCGACGGCACCGTCCTTGATCAGCTCGCGCACGCGCGCGAAATTCGGGTTCGCGTGCCGCTGGGTGCCCGCCTGCGTGGCGATCTTGTGCTTGTTTTTTAGATAAGCCGCCCGCACCAAACGGATTTCCTCCACGCTCAGCGCGATCGGTTTCTCCATGAAGACATGGAGCCCGCGGTTCATCGCCCAGATCGCGATATGCGCGTGATGATGGTCCGGCGTGCAGCACACGATCGCATCGAGCCCTTTGTGATCGAGACACTTTCTCCAATCGATGTAGGTCTTCGCGCCCGGAAATTTCTGCAAGGCCTCCGGAAAGCGCAGTTCGTTCACGTCGCACAGCGCGACCACGTTCTCTTTGGCGAGTCCCGCATGATGGGCCAAGCCGCGCCCCCACACTCCGATCAGGGCGATGTTGAGTTTTTTATTGGGCGTGTTCTGTCCAAACAACGTGCCGCTGCGGAGGATCGTGAGTCCGGTTCCGGTGACGGCGGCGGCTTTGAGGAAATGACGACGATTCATGGGGTCCATGGGCATATTGGGGGGGGGAGGGGAAGCCATCGAACTGCGCTCCCCGCCGATGGGCAGAGCCTGCGCATTCTTTGGCAGCAGAGCTAAAGTTGATCCGGGCCGGACCCGGCGTCGAGCCTGCGCCGCAAAGAAACGTGTCGGCGTTCTTGTGCACCCCGGCACGAAGGCTCAGGCTCCCGCCATGCGCGCACCTACCCTGCTCACCCTGCTCGTTCTCGCATTCGTCACCCCGGCGGCGTTCTCCGTGGCCGCGTTGCCCGTCGTCTCCGTCACAACCGCTCAACCTTACCTCGGCTGGAACGATGCCATCATCCTCCGCAACGCCGCGGTCGAGGTTGTCGTCGTGCCTTCCGTCGGTCGCGTGATGCAATTCCGCTTCGTGGGCGAGACCGACGGCCCGTTCTGGGAAAACGAGAAACTCGCCGGCCAGCCCATGCCGCCGGAGCCTTGGAAAGCGGCGCACGGCAGCTTCGGCGGCGACAAGACTTGGCCCGCTCCGCAATCCGTTTGGAAGTGGCCTCCACCCGTCGCCTTCGACGCCTCCGCCCACCCCGCCCGCGTTGCCCCCGACGGCTCCGTCACGCTTTCCTCGCCCGCTGACCCGCGCTCCGGCCTCCGCGCCAGTCGCCACATCTGGCTCGATCCGACGGAGCCCGTGCTGCGCATCACCACCACCTACGAAAAAATCTCCGGCGAACCCACACCCGTCGCGGTCTGGGTCATCGCCCAGCTTCGCGACCCCGTTGCGATCTTCATGCCGGTGCCCTCTGCTTCGATCTTTCCGACCGGCCACGCCCCGACTTGGAAGGAGCCCGATGGCACTCTCCGGCGCGAAGGCAACGTCCTGCGCCTGACCCGTAGTCGCACCACATCGCAAAAAACCGGCAACGACGGCACCGACCTTGTCTGGGTCGGCGAAGCTCAACTTCTTCGCATCTCCATCCCTCGGATCCTTGGCGACCCTTACACGCACCAAGGCTGCAGCGTCGAAGTTTACACCAACGCCGATCCATTTCCCTACGTAGAACTCGAAACGCTCGGTCCGCTCCAAACCCTTCGCCCCGGCGAACGCACCTCGGCCACCACCACCTATCGCCTTGGCCGCCGCACCGCCGCAGCCCCCGACGAGGATGCGCGCGTTCTCCTCGCCCGCTAAGCGATAGCGCGCCCACGCCGCCTCCTTCCGCCCGCAACCGCGCGCCTCCACTTAGCCGCTCAGCGCCCGCTCCCTCGCCCCCCTTGGGTCTTCACCGCCGAACCGCCAAATAGCTCGCGCCTCACGACCGCCTTCGCCGCGCACCCGCGCGCGGAACTGTTTGCCGCGCTGCCGGGGGCCGGACCGGCGCTCGCCCCGCGCCTGCTGGTGGCCTTTGGTGACCGGCCCGAGCGATATCCCGCGGCGGCCTCGTTATAAAAACACGCCGGCGTTGAAAAGCGCGAACCCGCCCCGCGACTAATATCGCCCGTTCGGACTGTCCGACTAGGGAGCAGTTGGCCTGGGGCGCTTGGAGCTCGTTTGATGAAAGCTCCCATCGTTCGGCAGCTTGCAGCTTTTAAGCCGACCGGTGGCTCCGCCTTACCTGACTCCAGACCCCGACCCTACTATGACTCCAACCCGCCTCCTCGTCTCACTGGCCCTTGCCATCGCTACGCTCTGTGCTTCGGCCTTCGCTCAAAGCCCCGCCACCGGCACCGTCTCCGGCCGTGTTTCCAATCAGGCCACCGCCCAATACCTCGGCGAGGCCGAGGTCTCGCTCGAGGGCACCGCTTTCCGCGCGCTCACCGACCGCGACGGATCCTACACGCTGCTCAACGTCGCTCCCGGCACCTACACGGCGGCGGTCAGTTACGCCGGCCTCGACGGCCAGAAGCAGTCCCTCACGGTCGTTGCGGGCAAAAGCACCACGCAAGATTTCGCGCTCACCGCCGGCATTTATAAACTCGGCGCCTTCGTCGTCGCCAGCGAGGTCGAGGGCAACGCCGCCCAGGTCAACAAACAGAAGCGGGCCGACCACTTCATGACCGCCATCTCCGCCGACACCCTCGGCGAGGTCCCCGATGGCAACATCGGCGAATTTCTCAAATACGTGCCCGGCCTCCTCGTGAACTACTCCAACGCCGATGCCGCCACCGTCTCCGTCCGCGGCCAAGATCCCGAGGCCACCACCTTCACCATCGATGGACAGGTCCCCGCCGCCGCCGGCACCCCGCCCCGCTCCAGCACGGGCTCATCCGATGCCTCCAGCCGCGCCTTCGAGTTCACCCAAGCCAGCATTACCAACATCGAATCCATCGAGGTCTACAAAGCCCCACCACCTTGGTATGCCCCGTCCACCGGCGGCGTCATCAACGCCGAGACCAAGAGCGCCTTTAACCAGAAGCGCCGCGTCTTCCGCTCCGTCCTCCTCTTCAACGCCAACAGCGAGATGCTCACCTTCTCCGCCCAGCCCGGCCCCGGCCAGCGCCCCACCCAACGCATCAAGCCCGGCGCCAGCATCGTCTATTCCGAGGCGTTTCTAAAAAACACCCTCGGCCTTACCTTCTCCTACTCCGAAACCAACAGCATCAACCCTTCCCACAACAACGCGCTCGGCTACACCCCGATCGTCGCCGGCACCGTTGCCGCACCTGTCCCGATTAACGCCCCCGTCCGCCTCGACACCTTCACCTTGGTCGACGGTCCGCAGGTCAAATTCCGCCGCAATAGCAGCCTCAAGGCCGATTACAAACTTGGCGCCCACACCATTCTCAACGCCGGTTTCACCTACAACGCCTTCCTCAGCCAGAACCGCGGCCACACCTGGCGCATCCGCCCCATCACCACGGGCAATGTCCTTCCGCTCAGCACCTTTCCCAGCGTTTCCGCGACCGATACCACCGTCGTCAACGGCCAGACCGATGTCTTCGCCGATTACTCCGACTCCACCAGCGCCAACTACACCTACAACGCCGGCGTGCGTCACGATTGGGGCCGCTGGCGCCTCACCTACTCGGCCAACTACGGCAAATCCGACTCAAAGGTCGCCGACCTGCCCGAGATGATCCAGTCCGCCCAGTTCAACATGAACAACCAGCGCGGCATCACCTATCGCATCCAGGCCACCCCCGACCGCGTTGCGCCCACCTCCCTCACCCAACTCGCCGGACCCGACATCTACGACCTCCGCAACTACGACCAACGTTCGGTTTCCCTCCAGACTTCGCCCCGTTTCCAAAACGACCGCACGATCAACCTGAAGACCGACCTCCGCGCCGCTTTCGGCGAGTGGCGTTTCCCCGTCGAATTCCGCACCGGCGCCAACCTCTACCGCATCCAGCGCCGCAAAGCCGCCGGCCAGATCGTCCTCGATTTCCTCGGGCCCGACGGCATCGCCGCCACCGGCGACGAACTCATCAACGCCAAATCCTTCGAGCTGACCGATGCGGAGTATGGCGACGACTTCCTCTTCGGCATCCGCCGCCCACCGCTCATCGATCCCTACAAGGTCGCGGCCTACAAGCGGCAAAACCCCAAAGCCTTCCAAAACATCCAAGGCGCCAACGTCACCCGTCAGGCCGTCAATTCCCAGAACCTCACCCAAATCATCACCGCCGCCTACACCGCCGCGACGATCCGGATCACCCCTCGCCTCACCCTCCTGGCCGGCGTCCGCGCTGAGCAGACGGAAAACTTCGCCCGCGGCGCCATCCGCATCAACTCCCTCGGCGTCCCCGTCCTCGCCGCCGGTTTCCCCGCCTCGTCCCGGGAATACCTCAGCGCCGTCTACTCCCGCACCCAACGGGTCACAAGCGACTACCTCGATTACTTCCCCAATTACCAACTCACCTACCGCTTCACGCCGAATCTCGTCCTCCGGGTCGCCGCCACCCGCTCGATGTCGCGCCCCGGCATCCAGACGATCTTGCCCAACACCACCGTCAACGACACCGCCACGATCCCCAACGTGACGATCAACAACACCGGCCTCCTCCCCACTTACTCGCAAAACATCGACGCCCAGATCGAGTATTTCACCGCCGCCGCCGGCACGTTGTCCGCCGGTTGGTTCCGCAAGAAGATCACCAACTTCATCATCAACGAGGTCACCCAAATCCAACCCGGCGACGACAACGGCTTCGACGGACTCTACGCCGGCTATAATCTCAACACCCAGGACAACGGCGGCAACGGCCACTTCGAAGGTGCCGAGCTCAGCGCCCGCCAACCTCTGAAGCCCTACTTGAAGATGCTCCCGCAGGCCGTCCAAGGCATCGAGGTCTTCGCCAACTACACCAAATTCTACAAAGGCGAGGCGCCCAACCGCCAGGGCCTCCTCGTGAAGCCCACGATCGCAAACAATTTCTACGATTGGAACGCCAACTACGGCATCAGCTATGCCACCCCCGCACGCACGTTCTACGTGCAGGCTCGAACCGTTATCTACCCCGGCGGCGTGCGCACCGCCGCCAGCACGACCAACCTCAATCCGGTCTTAGAAGCGCGTCACCAACGGTGGGACTTCACCCTCCGCTACCGGCTGAGCCGTTCTTACGCCCTCGAGCTCACCGGCTCCAATGTGTTCGGGGACCCGTCGCTCAAATCCTCCCAATACGGCCGCCTGACAACCCGCCGGGACTTCGGCTCCAGTTACGTGCTCTCCTTCACGGCCAATCTCGACTCGATCAAGCTCCCCTTCATCGACCGCAACTGAGCCTGCGGCTTGAGGTAGAGCCGCGACCTCCGGGCGCGGCTCCCCGGAGATTTCCGCCTGTGGGAGCGAGCTCGCTCGCGACCGATCGACCACCGCTTTGCCGCGCGCCCCTCAGCCGCAGCCTTGGACCGCTCTCCGCCGCCAGACTTGACGCTCCTCTGGCGCTGTGATCTCTCGTGGGCCTCATTTATGACGGGGTCTTCACACCAGCAATTCCGGACCGCCCTGCGTGGCACGGTTCTGCCCGGTCTGGTCGTGATCGCGTTCGCCCCGGTGGCCTTCATCGCCTACCAGATCATACTGACGAGTCGAAATGTGCCCTTTTGGGATGACTACGACAGTGTGCTCGGCTTCTTGCTGCAATTGGACAGCGGCGCCACTTGGAACGAGTTTTTCCAACGCCTGCTCCGCTTTGACAGCGGTCATCGCACGGTCGTCAGCCGCATCCTTTTTGCCGGCAGCTACTGGCTCACCGGCGGCATCAATTTCCATTTCATCAGCATCATCGGCAATCTCACCCTCGTGGGCCTCTGTTTCCTGCTGATCGCCCGAGGAGAGGACGTCGCGCAGCGGGCGCGGATGGGCGTAATTCTCGCCTTGGGCCTCTTCCACCTCCAGCACTACGAACCGTTTTTCTGGGGCGGGGCTTCCATCGATCACTTTCAGATTCTCCTGCTGGCCGGCGGCGCTCTCGCCGCGCTGACCCGGCCGTCGCCCAACGCCGTCGCCGCCGCCACCCTGCTCGGCGTCCTTGCCACCTTCACGCTCGCCCACGGCTGCGTCATCTGGCCGGTCGGAGCTCTCATCCTAATCCATCAACGCCGCTGGCACGTGCTCGGCTTTTGGGGTGGTTTCGGCGCCGCCGCGGTCGCTGTCTTCCTCCACGGTTTCACACTCAACCCGGCTCACACCTCGACCGATTTCTCGCCGGCCGGGGTGGGCCGGCTCCTGCAATTCTGGCTCGCTCTGCTGGGCGGTCCATTGGCCCTCGGCGACCGCGCCCATGCCCCGGTGCTCGGCGTGGTTCTGCTTGCGCTGCTCGGCTGGCTTGGGGCCCGCGGGGCTTTAACGCGCCAACCCTTGGTCATGGCGTTGGCTCTGTTCGCCGTCGGCTCGCTCGCCCTGATCGCCTTCGGCCGACTCGGCATGGCGGGCGACCATATCCACTCACGCTATCTGGTCGTCGCCTCGCTCGCGTGGAGTCTCGCCGTCTTCTTGGCCGTTGAGCAGTGGACTGATCCCGCCCGGCCCTATCGGCTCCTCGCCTACTGCCTTCCGGCCTTGATCGTCTTCAATCTCGCTTCGGATTTCAACACGGTCGACCGGGCCGAGACGTTTCTCCATTCCCGCGACTACCCGGCCATCCGCTACAAGCAGTTCGGCAACGACTCCAACGCGGGGCCCTTCCGCCTGCATCCGGACGAAGGCACCGCCGAAAACGCCATCGCCGCCGCCAGCAATCGCGGAATCTACCGATTCCCCCGCTTCTGTTTTCCACGCCATTTTGAGGCCCCCCAGCCCAACGCCAAAATCGTCAACTATGTCGCCGATCTCACGGCCACCACCACGGCCGTCGGTTTCGAAGGTTGGGCGATGCTCCCGGCGCAACGCTCCAAACGCGGCACCATCCACGTCGTGCTCCGCTCCGCCAAGACCACGCTCTATTTCACCACGCTCAGCGTCCCGCGGCCCGACGTGGCTAAGGCCTTCAAAGAGCCGCTCTGGCACTACTGCGGCTACAACTTCGCGCTGCTCCGCCATCGTCTGCCCGACGAAGATTTCCAGATCGGTCTGCTCCTCGCCGACGGCGACTGCACCGAATACGTGATGACCGACAAGTGGCTTCGCCTCTCCGACCCCGCGCTCAAATCCGAGCCGCTTGCCAGCGGCCGCTGAACCGGTCGAGCATCGGGCTATGCCCGCCAAAGCCGACCTCCAGCGCCTCCGCTCCCTGCGCGATAAAAAGACCCGCGAGTCCCTCGGCCTTTTCGTCGTTGAAGGCGAAAAGGTCGTACGCGAACTCCTCGCCGCAAATTTCCTCTTCACTGAAATTTATACCACGAGCGCGGCAGACTTCATGCCACCTCCCTCCGCCCGCTTCATCGAACTCACCCCCGCCGAGATGGCCCGCGCCAGCCATTTCCCCACGCCGTCCACCGTTCTTGCCGTCGGTCCGCTCACGCGCTCTCCCCTCGCCCCCGGCGCCCTCGACCACGGCCTCACTCTCGCCCTCGACGGCGTGCAAGACGCCGGCAACGTCGGCACGCTCCTGCGCCTCGCCGATTGGTTCGCCCTCGACCGCGTCCTCCTCTCCCCCGATTGCGCCGATCTCTTTTCCCAAAAAGTCATCAACGCCAGCATGGGCTCTTTCGCCCGCGTCATCACGCACACCGCGGACCTCGCCGCCGCCCTCGCGACGGTCGCGCCCACCACGCCCATTTTCGGCTGCGACCTGACCGGCGACGATGTCCATACCCTCCCGGCCCTCCGCGACGCCATCATCGTGATCGGCAGCGAGGGCCGCGGCCTTTCCCCCGCCGTCGCCGCGCTCGTCACGCGCCGGATCACGATCCCCCGCTACGGCGCCGCCGAATCCCTCAACGCCGCCACCGCCGCCGCCATCGTGTGCGACAATCTCCGACGCCTGCGCCCCGGGATTTCACGGTAACACCCCTACGAAAATCTGCCGGGCCGGTTTCGTCAAAGAGGGGTGAATTTTCGCCAAGGTCGCCTCCTCATAGTTCTCCTGATTCGCCACCCGGTGGTCGGTATTAGTAAAGACCCCGCCTTTCGCCGTGCGATACTCCAGCGAAACCCGCAATTCCGTGGGCGGGATTTCAATCCGCCTCACCACAAAAACAAAACCCGAATCCTCCGCGTCCGGCCGTTTATATTCCTCGGCGACATCGGGCCGCCGTTGCTGCCGGCCTCGGAAGACAAACTCCCGATCTGCCGTCTTAAGCACCAAAAACGGCTGGAGGCCTTCCGTCCACTTTTCACTCGGCAGCATCCAGCCGCGCACATGCAGTCGCCGCTCGGCGAGGACCAACTCGTCGATGTGGTACGCCATCGCCTGTTCTTTCGACTGAACCCTCCGCGCGATCGGAGGCGACGTCCGGGCCTGCAACCGGTAAACGCCTCGGTCCAACGCCGCATTTAAAATTCGGTCGGCCTGCGCATGGTCGGGGTAAATCGGATGCGGAGCCCCGCCCAGCGTCAGCCACTTGTCGTAGTAACTGATCGTCTGCAATCGCCGGCGGAAAAACTCCTCGGCCACCGGCAGGTATCGGGTCGATGCGACCACATTGAAGACGCTCACGCCCAAGGTCACTGGCAACGCCCACTGCCAGAACCGGTGCTTCGGCACGGCCGACTCGACCAAGAGTGTGAGCAACGTCGCCCAAAACAGCGCGCTTTGCACAAAATACCTCGGCGCGATCTGGGGCGCAGCGAGCGTGAACCGCCCATACGCAATCAACAGCGTCGCGCCCAAGACAAAGACCAAGAACGCGCCCAAAACCGGCTCCCGACGCCACCCTTCCCGGCTCGCCAAACCCGCCGCCAGACCGAGCCCCACGACCCCCAGCAACGGCGAAAGAAAAGGGTGCTCCAGACCCGGCACGCTGCCGAGCAGGGTGAGCCAATACCTGACCACCGCCCAGAGTCCCGCGGCGCTCCCCAAACTCTCTCCGCTCGGCGCGACGGGTTTCGCCAGCCAGAAAAACAGGATGCCGGCGGCCACCGCCCACGCCGCCCAAACCGCCAAGCCTTTCCAGCGCCGCCCCAAAACCAACAGCACCACGCCCGCCGGAAATACCGCGAGACCGTGCGCGAGGGTAAACGTCCCCGCCGTCGCCGCCAACCCGGCCAACGCCAACCATGCCGCCCCGCGCCGCTGCAACGCCGCCAAGCTCACCGCGCTCCACCACACCACTTGGTAGTGGTCGATCGCCGCATAGGAGAGCAGTTGATTCTCAAAGTGCTGCAGTTGGAAAATCAGCAGGCACAGCAGCGCCGCATACACCAACCGGAGGTTCCACTCCCGAGGCTGCGCCGCCAACACGAGAATCGCCCCGACGATCGCGAGATTTCCGACGACCGCGAGCGCGATGAAGTTGATCTGGCCGGTCAAAAGGTAACTGCCCGCAAAAATCAGACGGCTCGTCACCATGCAGTGGTGCGAGTCCGCCGCCAAAAACAACCCCAGCGTCTCCCGCCACGAACTGGAATCATGCAACCGCGTCAAAAATCCCAACGTCGTCCCAAACTCATCCCAAAAAGGCGCGTCCCGATAGGCCAAAAACGACACCCACGCGATAAACACCGTCGGCAACATCGCTGCGATCACCAAAAGCCAGCGGGCGGAAAAAGAGACGATCCAGTCGGCGTTGGAAACGGGGCGATTCATCGAAACAACAATACGTGATTTTCTACCAGTTTTGCCCCACTCGACAAGCCCCCGCCTGAAAAAATTTTAAGGCGTGGGCGCGGCGCGGACCACGACCGTCAATTACCACTCAATCGACTGACGGACGCCATCAATTCGCCACCGGTGGCCGTCCGTTCCTCCATCGCCTGCTTCAACGCTCCGCGCTGCTTCTCGCCGCCGCCGTCCCACCCGTCGCTGCTCTGGCCCAAACCACGGCACAATCGTCGGCCGGGTATCCGACGTGAACCACCTCACCGACGAGCCTCAAATCAGCTACCAAGGGGTCATACCAGCGCCGTTTGGTTTTTAGACTTTCCGTCGTAGGCAGCCTGCTTGCAGGCTCTCGGTACGTCCGCAAGCGGACGGCCTACAAAAGTCCAAATCTCACGCGACGTTGGTATAAAACGCACTGACAACCCGGAGGACTACACGACCCACTCGCGGCGCGCCACCTTCGGCGTCACCTACAAGTTCCAAGCCCGTGGTCCCGGTCTTCCGCCCGAGATCCGCGCCTCCCCAACCCGACCCGCGCCCCGCACGCGGCGGTTTTTTGTCTCACGTCCCCAGTCATGTTCGCCGGTCTTAGGCCGCGCAACTGACCACACCGAAAAGCGCTTGTCCCATAGACCACCCTGCTGGAGCCGTCTTTGGAGCATCCACGGCCCGCGCTTGAACGTAGTCGTTCAGTTTGTATTTATTTCCGCCTACCGTGCTCCCCCTCCGATCCAGCCTTTACGAATGCACCGTGCTGCATCACCGCTTTTCCCCCAAAGAGCACCGCTTTGTCTATCGCATCTTCCTGTTCGCCTTCGATCTCGACGAACTCCCGGAGCTTCACCGCCGCCTTCCGCTGTTCTCCCATAACCGGTCCAACCTTTTCTCCTTCCGCGACCGCGATTTCTTCCCCACGTCCGAGCCGCTCCACCACGCCTCCCCTGGGAGCACGGGCGGTCCGCCCGCTCCGGTCGATTCCGACAATCGAAATTCGAGAATCCAGAATCTAAAATCGAGAATCACCGCCTTCCTCGCCACGAGGGACATCGATCTCACCGGCGGCCGCGTCGTTTTGGTGACGCTTCCCCGCGTCCTCGGTTATCTTTTCAACCCGGTCTCGTTCTATTTCTGCTACGACGCCGCCGGCACCTGCGTCGCCTCCCTCGCCGAGGTGACCAACACGTTTAAGGAGATGAAGCCCTACTTCCTGGGCCCCGAGACTCGCCTCGCCTCGATCGCTCCCGCCGCCGTCGTCGATTCCGCGTCTGCCGCTGCAACGCTCAACTTTCAGCCTGCCACCGGCGCAGCTCGCACCGCCGGCGCGAGCTTCACCCTCCGCACCCCCAAACACTTTTACGTCTCTCCGTTTTCCGACGTTGATACCGCCTTCGATTTCACCCTCCGCACCCCGGACGAGCGCCTCTCCATCCAGATTGACGACTACATCGGCGCCGACCGCACCCTCACGAGCACCCTCGCCGGCCCGCGCCGCGAGCTCACCGGCGGCCGGTTAGCGTGGTTTTCGTTGAAATACCCGGCCATCACCCTCCGCATCATCGCTCTCATTCACTGGCACGCCGCCCTGCTCTGGTTCCGCCGCCTGCCTTGGTTCGCCAAGGCCGCCCGCGCTTCCGATCAGCGCGACCTCTACCGCCCCCACGCCTCCATCGCCCATTCCGCCCAAGGTGCCGCATCCACCGCCAAACTGTCCGTCCCTTCCGAAGTCGCATGAATAAAGACACCGTCACCACCTCGACCGCGCCCATTTCCGCCCGCGTCAAACCGTCCTTCTTCCGTGGCTCGATCTTAAAGGCCTTCGGCGCCATGAACCTTGGCCATCTCCGCCTCGAGTTGGCCGACGGCACCGTCCATGATTTCGGCACCCACGCCGACGCTCTGAACCGCCGCCTCCCGCTCAATATCTCCGCCTCCGCCGTCATCCGCGTTTGCCGCGAGGGGTTTTTCAACAAGTGCGCCCTCGCCGGCGATATCGGCTTTGCCGAGTCCTACATCGACGGCGACTGGGAGACGCCCGATCTCACCGCCGTGATCGCGTTCTTCGTGTTGAACGTCGACACCGCGCCGACCCTTGCCGGGGCCAAGCAGGCCAAAGATGCCGCCGTCAACTCGCTCCGTTGGCTCAACCGCATCGGGCATCTCCTCCGCCCCAATTCCCGTGCCACCGCGCAGCGCAACATCAGCGAACACTACGATCTCTCCAACGATTTCTTCGCCCTCTTCCTCGACCCTTCGATGATGTATTCCGCCGCGAAGTGGGCGCAGCCCGGTTTCACCCTCGAAGCCGCCCAACGCGAGAAAAACGACGCCCTCTGTCGCCACCTCCGGCTCACGCCCAACGACCACGTCCTCGAAATCGGCACCGGCTGGGGCGGCTGGTCCCTCCACGCCGCGCGCACCTACGGCTGCCGCGTGACCACCGTCACCATCTCCCGCGAACAACTCGAATACGCCCGCGCCCGCATCGCCGCCGCCGGCCTCACCGACCGCGTCACGGTCGAGTTTCGGGACTACCGCGATCTCTCCGGCCAGTTCGACAAGATCGTCTCCATCGAAATGATGGAAGCCATCGGCCACCGCTACCTCCCCGAGTTCACCGATGTCCTCCACCGCTGCCTGAAGCCCGACGGCTTGCTCGCCCTGCAGTTCATCACCTGCCCCGATTCCCGCTACGACAAGTTCCGCCGCGGCGTGGATTTCATCCAGAAACACATTTTCCCCGGCTCGCTCCTGCTCTCGCTCAACCGCGTCAACACCGAGCTCACCCGCGCCGGCGGCTTCGTCCTTCACGCCGTCGATGATTTCGGCCCCGACTACGCCCGCACCCTCCGCGTGTGGCACGACAACTTCCGCGCCCGCCTCGAGCAGGTCCAAGCCCTCGGCTTCGACGAGCGTTTCATCCGCAAGTGGAGCTATTATCTCAATTACTGCGAAGCTGCCTTCGCCCTGCGCAACATCTCCGTCGTCCACACACTCCACACCCGCGCCAACAACATCAGCCTGTAGGAACCCGTTGGTAGACGATTCCCGTCGTCATCGCCCGCCAGCCGGCTCCACCCCCTTGCTTCATGCTCCTCTTTCTCCGTCTTCTCTTCATCGGCATTTTCGCCGCGATGCTCTGGGTAACCACCTGGGCCAGCCTCGGCCAACCGCTCGGCGAATTCATCGCCGGACCCGTGATCCGCGACCGCTGGGTCGTCGCCACGCTCTTCGATGCCTACTTCGCCTTCATCGCCTTTTTCGTCTGGGTCGCTTGGAAAGAAACCACCCTCGCCCTCCGTGTCCTCTGGTTCATCGCGATCATTCTCTGGGGCAACCTTGCAATGTCGCTCTACCTGCTCGTCGAACTCTTCCGCATCTCCCGCCTCGACGAACTCGACCAGGTCTTCACCCGCCGTAATCCGCCCCGCCTCGCGCTTCCCGTCGGACTCACCTTGATCGGCGTCGCGATCTACACGCTCGGCTTCTGGTCGCTCCTCAAATGAGCGCGCCCGCCACTCCGCCCGCCGTCTCGCCCGACCCCGCGCCGCCGCCCGATCCCGCGGCACCCAAGCCATCATTTTTCCGCCGCCGCATCCTCGGCCCGATCACCGCGCAGCTCACCCAAGGCATCACCCCCGACCGCATCGCCTTCACGCTCGGGCTCGGCGTCGCCCTCTCCCTTTTTCCATTTCTCGGCTTCACCACGATCCTCTGCTTCGCCGTCGCGGCCGCTTTCAAACTCAACCAGCCGATCATCCAAGTCCTCAACCAACTCATGTGGCCGATCTGGATTCCGATGGTCGCGGTCTACATCAAAGTCGGCGCCGCGATTTTTGGCGCTGCCGCGATACCTTTTGATCCCGTCGAGGTTTCCCGCCTTTTCCTCACGTCTCAGGGCGAGTTCTGGGCCAAGTTCGGCATGGTCGGCGTCCACGCGTTTACGGCCTGGATCATCAGCGTTCCCATCATCACCGCCATCCTCTACTACGCCACCCGCCCCGCCCTCCGCCGCCTCGGCACCGCCCTCGCCCTCCGCGCCTGATTTATGTCCGCCTTCGTCCTCATCGCCCTCGCGCTCGCCGGTCTCTGCACTCTCTTCGCCGCGCTCTACCTCGTCGCCCGCCGCTACGACAACTACGGCGTCGTCGACGTCGCTTGGTCCTACGCCTTCGGCCTGCTCGCCCTCTTCTACGCCGCCACCGCCTCCGGCTGGCCCGTGCGCCGTGCGCTCATCGCCTCGCTCGCGCTCATCTGGAGCCTGCGGCTCGGCACGCACCTCGCGATCCGCGTCATCGGCCACCACCCGGTCGAAGACGGCCGCTACCTCCAACTCCGCAAGGACTGGGCCGCCAATTTCGTTTCAAAAATGTTCTGGTTTTTTCAGATGCAGGCCGCGTCCGTCGTTCTGCTCGGCACCGCGTTCATCGTCGCCGCCCTCAACCCCGCACCGTCCCTCCATCCGCTTGAAATCGCGGGCGCTGTGCTCTGGCTCATCGCGATCAGCGGCGAAGCCCTGGCCGACGCCCAACTCGCCGCCTTCAAGCAGAACCCCGCCAACAAGGGCCACGTCTGCGCCGTCGGTCTCTGGCGCACCAGCCGGCATCCCAACTACTTTTTCGAATGGCTCATCTGGGTCGGGTTTTTCATTTTCGCCCTCGGCTCACCTTGGGGCTGGGTCGCAATTCTCGGCCCCGCGAGCATTCTTTACCTCCTGCTCCGCGTGACCGGCATCCCCATGACCGAGGAACAATCCATCCGCAGCCGCGGCGACGCCTACCGCCGTTACCAACACACCACGAGCGCCTTCATCCCGTGGTTTCCAAAAAAACTCCCGCCTACCTAACACCCCTCAATCTTTCTCTTTCTCCTCAATCTTTCTCTTTCCTCTTTCTCCTTCCTCTTTCTCTTTCCTCTTAAACTTTCTCTTTCTCCTTTCTCGGGTCCGACTCCCGACTCCCCCTCCTCATCCGTGTCCATCCGTGGTTAAAAAATGATTGATTCCCTCCTCGAGAAAAATCTTCTCCCCGATTGGCTCCTGCGCATCGGCATCCGTCGCCTGCTCGCGCAGCGCATCCGTGGCGAGTCCACGACCTACCGCCGCGAGGCCTATGTCGCCGATCTCAAGACCCGCGCCCTCGCCGAGCAAACCGCCGCCGCCAACGAACAGCACTACGAAGTCCCCACGCGCTTCTACCAACTCTGCCTCGGCCAAAATCTGAAATACTCCGGCTGCCTCTATCCCACCGGCAAAGAAACCCTCGACCAAGCCGAGGACGCCATGCTCGCCCTCTACGCTGAGCGCGCCCAGCTCGCCGACGGCCAGACCATCCTCGAACTCGGCTGCGGCTGGGGCTCCCTCTGCCTTTACAACGCCAAAAAATTCCCCCGCGCGCAGATCACCGCGATCTCCAACTCCCGCACTCAAAAGGAGCACATCGACGCCGAGGCGAAGCAGCGCGGCCTCACCAACCTCACGATCATCACTGCCGATATTAACGTCTTCGACACCGCGCCCGCGCAGTTCGACCGCGTGGTTTCCGTCGAGATGTTCGAGCACCTGAAAAACTACCAGCGCCTCTTCGCCCACATCTCCCGCTGGCTCAAGCCCGGCGGGATGCTCTTCACGCACATCTTCACGCACCACCGGTTTAGTTACCATTTCGTGTCCCGCGACTCGACCGACTGGATGAGCCGCTACTTTTTCACCGGCGGCCAAATGCCCGCCCACGACCTCTTTCTCCAGTTCCAAGACGACCTCAAGCTCGTCTCCGACTGGAAAGTAAACGGCCGTCACTACCAACAGACCGCCGAGCACTGGCTCCAAAACATGGACGCCCACCGCGCCGAGATTTTCCCGATCTTCGTCCAAACCTACGGCGCGGAAAACGCGACGAAGTGGTGGGCCTATTGGCGCATCTTCTACCTGAGCTGCGCCGAACTCTGGGGCTACCGCGGCGGCGAAGAGTGGCTCGTGAGCCACTACCTCTTCCGCAAAATCTAGTTATGCGCCTCAGCCGCCTGCTCTTCTTTTTCTTCGCCGGTGCCGCCTCGGCCTTCGCGGCCGACGTCGCGCAACTCCTCGCCGACGCCCGCGCCGCCGAGGCCAAGCTCGATTCCCGCCGCGCCCTCGAGCTCTACCTCGCCGCCGACGCCGCGCAACCCAACGACCCCTTCATCCTCCAGAAAATCGCCCGCCAATACTCCGACTCCACGCTCGATAGCACCGATCTCGTCGAGCAGAAAAAATTTTGCGACCTCGCCCTTTCCTACGCTAAGCGCGCTCACGCGCTCGCACCCAATAACGCCGTCAACCTCCTCTCGCTCGCAATCTGCTACGCTAAAATTGGTTTCTACGCGGACAACAAAACCAAAATCGCCAACTCCCGCCTAGTGAAAGATTACGCCGTCGCCGCCCTCGCGCTCGATCCCGACTACAGCTACGCCCACCACGTCCTCGGTCAGTGGCACTATGAAGTCGCCTCAATTAACGCCACCACGCGCTTCCTCGTCCGCCTGATCTACGGCGGCCTCCCCGCCGCCTCGACCGCTGACGGCGTGCAACACCTCCGCCGCGCGGTCGCCCTCGACCCGCAAAATCCTTCCCACCACGCCGAACTTGGCTTTGCCCTGCGTTCCGACGGACAAGTCGACGCTGCGCAACAAACCTTCGCCCGCGCCCTCGAACTTCCGCCCCGCGATAAACACGATCTTCACTCGCAGGCCCGCGCTCGCGCCGCACTTAACCGCTCGTAAACATCTGCGTCAAAAATCGCGCCCCGCTTTCGGCGGCGCCACTATTTTCTGGAAGCCGCACCTCAGGGCTGCCGTGATAAATCAACGCCTCGTCTCCATGAACCTCCGCTCACTCCTCCTTACCTTTTTTGCCGCCAGCCTCACCGCCGTCGGATTCACCCAACCGTCCAGCCTGACTTTCCGTCCGGCTTTGATTGATACGTTTGCCAGCAGTTACTCGTATTCAGGCGCGGGTGATTTCAAACGTGGCGCCACCACGATCGACGGCATCAGCCTGAGCCGCTTTGAATTCAACGCCTCTGGCCGGGTACCCATCGCCAAAGACATTTTATTCAATCCAGGCGTGGCGTACTCGCACACCACAATCGAGACGCCCGACAATACTCCGCTGCCCAAAACGGTGCAGGAATTCGCGGTGAACCTCGGCCTCCGCGGGCTCTTCAACAAAAAATGGGCCTACCTCGCCGCACTGCGCCCCGGCATCTACGGCGATTTTGAAGAAATCGGTTCCGACAGCTTCAACGCCCCACTTTACCTCGCCGCGTTTTATGTGCCGAATTCTCAGGTTACTTGGATCTTCGGCGTGACGGCCAACGCCTTCAACAAGCGCCCGGTATTACCTGTTCTCGGTTTCCGATTAAAATTGGCCCAAGATCTACAATTCGATCTCGGCTTTCCGCGCACGGGCTTTTCCTACGCTTTGAATCCAGATTTCACCTTGCGCGCCGGGCTCAGCGTCTTTGGCGGCAATTACCGTATCACTAAAAATCTCGGCGTCCCCGCCCCAGGTATCCAGCGCCTCAACAATACCTATCTCGACCTCACTGAACTCCGCGGTGGCCTTGGCGTGACCTACAAAGCCGCCGCTAATCTAGAAATCGAAGCCGATTTCGGCTACACCGCGATGCGCCGCATAGAGTTCCCTGATCGTAACTACCGCCTCCGAGGCGATAATGTCACGTGGGTGAGCTTAGCGCTTAACACCCGCTTTTAAGGGGCCAATGCGACCGACGGCGTCGAGGTAAAATCACGCCGCAAATTTCCTCAGATACTTCAGCCCGACTTCCAACTCGTGCGGCAGCGGCGCCGCGATCGTCAGCAGTTCCTTCGTCGTCGGGTGTTTCACCGTCAACGCGCTGGCGTGTAACGCGAGCCGCGAAATCAAGGGCTTCTCGTCCGCGCGCCCTTTGTAGCCGCGCTTCAGGCCCGAGAGCAGCAACTTCACCTCGGGATCGCCGTAGAACACGTCGTTCAACACCGGCGCGCCCGCCGCCGCCAAGTGCACCCGGATCTGGTGCGTGCGCCCCGTGAGCGGCCGGCACTCGACCCACGCGAAGCGCCCAAAATTCTCGAGCACGCGAAACTCCGTCGCGCTCGCCTTGCCCCCCCGCCCTTTGAAAATCCGCATTCGCCCCGGCTGGCGTTCATCCTCGCCGAGCGCCTGATCCATCGTGAACTCCGGCGGCAAAGTCCCGTCCGGCCCGCGCACCGCCTTCACGACTTTCATCGCCCGCTCCGGCGGCAACACCACCACGAGCGCGAGATAAACTTTGCCGACCGTCTTCGACTGAAACTGCCCGCTGAGATAATCCAGCGCCACCTTCGACTTCGAGCAGAGCAACACTCCGCTCGTATCCGCATCGAGCCGGTGGACGTTGGCCACGCCGTGGCCGAACTTCGCGTGCACGAGCCCCATCAGATTCTCCCGCTTCTTGTCCCAACGGTCGGGCGCGATCAGTAGCCCGCTCGGTTTATCGAACGCGATGAACGTCTCGTCTTCCTGCAAAATCGGCGGCAGCGGCATGAACCGCTACTGGGAGCGCGGGCGCCCTCGCCCGCAATCTGAAACCTTCACCCGGCCCCCCGCCCCGATCTCGTTGCACTTCCGTTACACCACCGTCTCGAACACGTGACGTTTCGGTGACGACGCCGCTTTGATTTTGCCGCGCCCGTGGCCCCGGGCCGTCGTAACCGTATGTCCGCGCTTACGCTTGGTCCCGCCCTCTCGGTCTTCGCCGCCTTCACGCGGTTCACCCCGCCCCAACCCCTCCACACGTTCCTGCGCACCACCGGCTATAAGCTTCGCCCGCCGCGCCCGCTGCCCCACCTGTCCTCGTTCACGTGCGCCCGCGATGCCGTCCTCGCCTCCGGGGCCGCCGGCACTCACCAGCTCGCCACGCTGCTCATCGAGAAACGACCCGGCCCCGTGCCCACGATCGTGCTTGGCGGCTTCGTGCCCGACGCCACCGAACAGGTCTTTCTGCTGCGCGGCTTCTTCCTCAAGCAGGGCTCGGTTTATTACCTCAACTACCCGCGCGCCGGTTTTTCCCTCGATCTCATTTGCGCGCAACTCGACGACCTCGTGACCGAGCTCAACCGCCAGGGCCAACGGCCCGCGCTCTTCGGCGTGAGCTTCGGCGCGGGTCTCGTCATCGAGTGGCTGCGCCGCTCCCGGCTCGCCGGCCGTTCCCATGAAATCGCCGGCACTACCCTCGTCAGCCCCGTCGCCTGTGCCGCCGATATCGTCGCACCCGACGAACCCAAGCCTTCGACGCTCATCGGCCGCGCACTCAAACCGTTCCTCGACGCGGGCAGCGCCGTTAACCCCGGGGTCATCGAAAAAGCCCGCGCCATCTTCACCAAGATGTTTGAAGCCGGCGCGCAAAACCAAGCCTCGCTCCGCGCGCTCATGTCGGCCGCCGAGCTGCGCCACCTCCACTCGCACGTGATCTCCGCCATCCAGTCCATCGACTTCACCGGCGCCTGCGAACGGCTTTCCGCTCTCCGCGAATTACCCGCGCTCTCCGCGTGGGACGATGGCCCACGTCCGTTGAGCACCGCTCCGACGCTGGTGCTCTACGCCGAGAAAGAAACCGCCGTCCTGCACGAGCGCTCGCCCACGCGCGCCGCTCTCGCCACCACGTTGTCCGCGTTTTTTCCGGCCGGCACCTTGCACGTGATCGGCGGCGGCACGAGCCCGGTCCAACACGCCTCGCTGATTTTCCACTACTTCCAATTTCTACCGCCCATCACCGCTTTCTATCGCGGGCTAAAATCAAGTAAGTTTCGACTGGCGGCGTGAATCCACTTACCGCTCTCCGCCCGACGGCCCTGCCTCGGCCGGTCTGAGTTCCCGAAATTATGCCCGTCTGGCCCAAGAGTCTCATCACCATCGGCACGGGCCTGCTCACGGCCCGCACCGCCTCACGCTTGCGACGTAAAAAGACCGCCGTCGGCGACCAAGAAGCCACCTTGGCCCGGCTAACCGCCCAGTTTGCCCAGACCCGCTTCTGGCCCAACGCCGGAATTGGCGAGAAACTGGGTCCCGATGCCTTTCGCACCGCCACGCCTCTGAGGACTTACGAGGATTTCGCCCCGGCCATCGAAAAAATGAAGCAGGGCGAGGCCGATGTGCTCTGGCCCGACACCTGCGCCTTCTACGCCGTCTCCTCGGGCACCACCGTCGGGCGCACCAAGTTTCTCCCCGTCACCGAGGGCATGCTCGCCCACTTCCGCAAGGCCGGACTCGACTCCCTCCTCTACTACACGGCCCGAGTCGGCGATTCGGGCGTCTTCCGCGGTCGCCATCTGTTCCTCGGCGGCGCGACCACACTCACCGCCATCCCCGAATCCAAACCGTTCCTCGCCTACGCCGGCGATCTCAGCGGGATCACCGCGCTTAATCTGCCGCCTTGGGTTGAGCAACACCTTTACGAACCCGGCGCCGCCATCGCCCAAATGGCCGATTGGCCCGCCAAAATCGCCGCCATCACCGCCCGCACTTCTTCGCTCGATATCTCTCTGCTCGCCGGCATCCCGAGCTGGGTCCTCATCCTCGCCGAAGCGCTCCGCGCTCACTCGGGCCAGGGTAAGGCCCGCGCCAGTAATCTTCAGGGCATCTGGCCCAATTTGGAGTGCTTCGTCCATGGGGGCGTCCCCATCGGCCCGTTCGACGAAGAGCTGCGCGCCGCCCTCGGCCCCGGCGTGAATTTCCACGAGGTTTACCCGGCTTCCGAGGCCTTCATCGCCACGCAGGATTCGGAAGCCATCGCGGGTCTGCGCCTGATGACCGACGCCGGAATTTATTACGAATTCCTGCCGATGGCCGACTTCGACGCCAACCACCTCGCGAATATCGGCCACAAGGCCGTGCCCCTCGCCGGCGTCAAAGTCGGAGTCGATTACGCGCTCTTGCTCACCACGCCGGCCGGGCTGGGGCGTTACGTCATCGGCGATATCGTGCGCTTCACGTCGATCGAACCGCCCCGGCTCGTCTACGTCGGCCGCACGCAGCTCCAACTCAGCGCGTTCGGCGAGCACGTCATCGAAAAAGAGCTCACCGATGCTCTCACCACCGTCTGCCGCCGCCACCAGTGGAACATCGTCAACTTCCACGTCGCCCCACTCTTCGTGAATTCCTCCACTGGCCAAACTCGCGGCCGCCACGAATGGTGGATCGAGCTCAAGCCCGGCACCACGTCCACTCCCGTGAGCCCGCAACTCGCCGCCGAACTCGACGTCGAACTCCAACGCCTCAACGACGACTACGAGGCCAAGCGCCTCGGCGGCGGTCTCGAAGCTCCGTCCGTGCGTCTCGTCCTGCCCGGCGTCTTCGAACACTGGCTACGCCACCAAGGCAAATGGGGCGGCCAAAACAAGACCCCCCGTTGCCGCAGCGACCGTCTCATCGCCGACGCCCTCGCCAAAATCACCCATTCCGCCCGCGATTGAGCGGCTCCAAAAGCGAGCCTTCAGCCTCAGCCGTGACCCGGGCCTCTGGCCTGTGGAATCGAATCCCCGCGCCGCTGCGAGTCATACCAGTCGCCCGATCCTTTTGCATCTTTGTAGGGCTCGACCTTGGTCGATGCCTACGTCGCGGGCCAGCGAGCGCAGCGCGGATCAAGGTCCGGCCCTACCGGTAAAGGCATCGGGCGATTAGTATCACGCCGAGCCCCGGACCCACCGTCCGCACGGACTTCAGTCTCATACCAATGTCCCTTAATTTCTAGACGTTTGTCATTGCGAGGTGCGCAAAGCGCGCCGTGGCAATCCAGTGGATTGCTTCGTCGCTGCGCTTCTCGCAACAACAGTCTGTTGATCGGGGGACTTCAGTCTCACTCAAAAACTTTTAGAAATCCCCAAATCCTTTGATTTGTTGGCACGGGCACTGCTAGAATCAGTTACGCACCCAATTAGGGTTTTGGGGTCGCGTTGGACCGATGAAAGCCGGAACAGAAAACAGTGGGCCCGGCGTTAAGGGGTTATCGCCGGGCCCTTCTTTTTGCTCAAATCGCTCGCTTCGCGCCCAACCACCTCCGCCCTAGCCGCACCGTTCCGCACGCTCTCAACTCCGGCCGACCACGCTCAGCGATTACTTCTGCAGATAGACCAGCAACCGCTGCTCGTAGCTCTCCACCGGCTCCGCCCCCAGCTTGCGGTCTCGAATCATCCCGGCCCGGTCGATGATAAACGTCGTGGGAATCGCCTCGACCCCGCCAAACGCCGCCGGCGTGTCTTCATCCGCCATCACAATCGAATAATTTATCCCCATTTTGGCCATAAACGGCTTCACCACCGACGGCCCTTTTTGGTCCAACGAGATGCCAACGATCACGAGTCCGTCTTTGCCGTATTTTTTCTGCAGCGCGATATAGCCGGGGATTTCGGCGACGCACGGCGGGCACCAGGTCGCCCAAAAATCAATCACCACAACCTTGCCCTTAAAATCGGCCGACGAGACAACCTTGCCCTCGACGTCCTTCAACTTCCACTCCGGCGCAGGCGTCGGCGGAACCGTCTCGGATCGGGCCGATAGAGCGGCCACCAGAGCAAATGAAGCCAACAGAGCGGTGCGGAGCGTTTTCATCATGGGAAAGGAGATAGTCGTGGGAGCTCGCGCGGCAATTTTTCTTCCCAGATTTTTGCCTAAAAATCGGCCGGAGCTCTGCCGGAGCGGGTCGTCGAGCAGAGCTGACTGGCCCATCGCCCCACGGTAATAATCGAGGCCGCACTCCGCCGATCGATGGAGTTGAAAATCGTAGCGGTGCATCGCGCCATTTCCCGCTCCGTATCCTACGGTCGTTCCGACCTGGGCCGAGCCCGCCTCAGCCAGAACGATGCCATTGAACCCCTGCTGGGTTCCGCCTCAGGAGTCCCGCATCTCGGGCAGATCCAGCCCGAGGACGTCGATAAACTTCTTCATCGCCGGCGTAAGCACCCGGCCCTTGCGGTGCAAAATGGCCAGCGGCCGAGTAAAGGTTTTCCCCTTAAAATGCAGCATGACCAAACTCCCTTGCTTCACTTCCTGCGCGACCGTCGCCTGCGGCACAATCGCGATACCGTGCTCGATCTCCACCGCGCGCTTCACCGTCTCGATGTTGTCGAACTCCATCACCGGCTCGATCTCCAGCTTATGATCGCGGAAAATCTGATCCACCGCCTTTCGCGTCGGGATGTCGGGATCAAAACCGATAAATTTCTGCGAAGCCAATTCCTTCACTTCGATCTCCGTGCGCTTCGCCAAGGGATGCCCGGGAGACGTGATCAGGACCAAATGATCGTTGCGGAAAGGCAGCACCTCGATCTGACGCTGCTTGAGCGGAAACGCCACGAGCCCGAAGTCCACGGCGTTGTGCAAAATGTCTTCGTAGACGAGGTTCGAGCGGCGGTATTCCACGCGCACATTAACCGAAGGAAAATCATGCAGGAATTTTTTTATAAACGGCGGCAACTCGTGCAGCCCGATCGAGTAAATAGTCGAAATCCGGATCGTGCCGCTGATCACCTTCTTCATTTCCTGCAACTCGCACTGCAGCTTCTCGTAGGTGTGCAACATCTCCTTCGCCGACTCATAG
The DNA here is from genome assembly GCA_945869845.1 of Opitutus sp. GAS368. Classification (GTDB taxonomy): domain Bacteria; phylum Verrucomicrobiota; class Verrucomicrobiia; order Opitutales; family Opitutaceae; genus Tous-C4FEB. The sequence continues at coordinate 30,101 of CAMBRG010000030.1, forward strand.
ACGCGGTACCCTTCCCGCGTGAGTTGAAATTGCTTCTGGCTGCGGTCGACGAGCAGCGTCTCAAAATGCCGCTCCATCGCCCGAGCTTGCTGGCTCACCGCCGACTGCGTGATGCCGTTCAGCTTGGCCGCCTTGGAGAAACTTTTGGTTTCGACCAGGTCGGCGAAGATTTTAAGGTTTTCAATTTGCATAAGCTGCGAGGATTTCAGCCCAAAGGAGCAACGGCTTAAGCATTGTCGCAAACCTCTTATTGAGGTTTTCAATCAGCCGCCACCGATTCCATGTTTCCCACCTACGCAGAATTTGTCCTCCGAGCCGACGCCGTCCGCGCCCAAGTCGCCGCCGCCTGTGCCGCCGCCGGCCGCGATCCCACCACGGTCGAACTCCTCGCCGTCACCAAGACCCACCCCGTCGCCGCCGCCGATTTCGCCGCCCGTTACGGCCTGCGCGCCGTCGGCGAAAATCGCGTCCAGGAAGCCGCCGAAAAACGCCCGCTCTGCGCCGCCCCCGCCCTCGCTTGGGAACTCATCGGCCACCTTCAGTCCAACAAGTCCAAACTCGCCGCCCAACACTTCGACCGCGTCCAAAGCGTCGACAGCGAAAAACTCCTCAACCACCTCGACCGCGCCGCCGCCGAGCTCGGCAAAGTTCTCCCGATCCTCTTTCAGGTCAACGCCGGCAACGACCCCGCCAAATTCGGCGCCGATCTCGCCGACACTCCGCGCCTGGTCGAGTTCGCGCGGACAAAAAAGAACCTGCGTCTCGACGGCCTCATGACCATCGCTCCTCTCGGCTCCACCCCGGCCGAAACCGCCGAGCACGCCGTCCGCACGTTTACGAATCTCCGCACCCTTCGCGACGACCTCGCCGCCCGCCTCGGCGTCCCCCTCCGCGAACTCTCCATGGGCATGAGCAGCGACCTCGCCCCCGCGATCGCCGCCGGCAGCACCCAGGTCCGCGTCGGCTCCGCCCTCTACGGCGCGCGATAATTTCCGAAATCCGTCCGCCATCAACCGCCGCACTTCCAAAAATTCGCCCCATGGCGAATTTCATTAGCAGTCCCCCGCTCTTTTCTCCTCTCTGCCCCCATGCGATCCTTCCTCCGCTTCACGCTGCTCCTGCTCGCGGCCTTCACCCTCACCACCGCCGCCTTCGCCGCCGAATCGACTCCGGCCACCCTCGCCGCCAAACGCCCGCTCTCGCTCGACGACTTCGACGCTTGGCGCAGCCTCGCCTCACCCACCCTCTCCCGCGACGGCCGCTGGCTCGCCTACTCCTTCATGCCGCAAGACGGCGACGGCGAAGTCATCGTGCGCGAACTCGCCACCGGTCGCGAGCAACGCCTCCCCGTCGGCGCCCTCCCACCGCCCGCCACCCAGCCCGACTCCGCCAACCCCGACGCTCCCCCCGCCCTGCCCACCATCCGCCTCGCCTTCACCGCCGACTCCGCGCACCTCGTCGCCAGCACCTACCCCGCCAAGGCCGACCTCGCCGCCGCCCGCAAAGCCAAGAAAAAGCCCGACGAAATGCCGAAACCCGGCCTCCTCTATCTCCACCTCGCCACCGGCAAATCCACCACCGTTGCCTCCGT
>CAMBRG010000031.1 GCA_945869845.1 Opitutus sp. GAS368
GCATTTCTTCGTTATTGCCTGTTATGTTTTTGAAGCGGGATTAACGAGAGAACTTCACTCTCGACCGGCAGTAACGCACGCCAACCAAGGGTCGAATCCAGAACACCCCCAAAGTGGGAAAATTCAAATGCAGCGCCTCAAAAGGCACCACGGATAGGATTGCGCGCGAAACCAATCAAAGAACGGGAAGGGCACCATGCGACGCTCGGCGCGGAATGCAAGGTCGGTGTGGGTTAGGCGGAGCCAATAACAAAGTGTGGTGGGCGTAGAGCGGAGGGCGGCTGATTTTTCTCATGGTAGGGCCTCACCTTGCGTGAGGCCGTTTCCTCTTTTTGGCGCCCGACGCACCGAACGGCCCGACACGAGGTCGGGCCCTACACCCGGAACGACCCGACCCTGATTTTTCTCAGGGTAGGGCCTCACCTTGTGTGAGGCCGTTCCCTCGGTGGCGCCCGACGCACTGAACAGCCCGACGTTGGTCATGGCGAGGTACGCGAAGCGCGCCGTGGTAATCCGGCTGGATTGCTTCGTCGCTGTGCTTCTCGCGGCAATGACAGTCTGTTGACCAAGGGACGTCGGTATAAGCCCCGCTCTCCGCGCGATCTCCGCCTAGGTCCAGCGGCGGTTCAATCGTTGGATGCGCACCATTCCAGCGAACTCGGCGCTGAGATCAGGAGCTGATTTACGCGATACCATTATCTCTGCTGACTGAGAAGGTGACGATTTCCCCTCGCGCCCGATGCGGAAAGGGACGCCGCAGCACATTTTCAGGGCCCAGCCGCTCAGTCCGGCCTTTTCTTTTGATTCGACGACCTTGAAGTTGACGCGCGCAAGTGCTGCTTTGATCTCGTCACTCGTCGGCCTCCGCGCTCCTTCGCGGCGCCATTATTATCCCCCCAATGAAAATACCTCGCCCGCTCATCGCCCTTGCCCTCGTCCTCGCGCTCCTGCCTCCCGCCCGCGCCGAACTCAAGCTCCCCGCCATCTTCAGCGACCACATGGTCTTGCAGCAAAAGTTGGCCAACCCGGTCTGGGGTTGGGATACCCCCGGCACCGCCGTCACGGTCTCGTTTGCCGGCCAATCTTATGCCGCCACCGCCGGCGCCGATGGGCGCTGGACCGTCAAACTCGCTGCGCAACCCGCCAACAAAACCTCTCAAACCCTCACCATCGTTTCCGGCGCGGCTCGCTGTGAGATCAAAGACGTCCTCATCGGCGAGGTCTGGATGTGCTCCGGCCAGTCCAACATGCAATGGTCCGTCGGGCAGACCTACACCGGCGACCTCGAAGGCGCCGGCGCCCGCCGCCCGCACTTTCGCATTGTTTCCGTCCCCCAGGTCGGCACGCAGGATTTGAAAACCGATTTCAAGGGGAAGTGGGAGGTCGCCGATCCCGCCAACGTCAAAAACTTCAGCGCCATCGGCTACATTTACGGCCGCTACCTGCACGACATTCTCGATGTGCCCGTCGGCCTGATCGACAACGCTTGGGGCGGCTCCGCCGCCGAAGCATGGGTCCGCCGCGAGACGATCGAAAACGATCCGCGCTTCGCCCTGCTCATGGCCAACACCCGTCAACGCGAGGCCAACCTCACCTCGGAAAAAAGTAAGGTCGATTTCGCCAAAGCCTTGGCCGACCAAAAAATCGCGGCCGAGAAAACTAAAGCCGAAAAGAAGTCCGCCACCAAAGCCCCGGCCGATCCCGCCGCTTGGCTCACCGGCAACGCCCGCCCCGGAAATATCTTTGCCGGCGTCGTCAATCCCACCCTCGGCTACGGCCTGAAGGGCGTCATCTGGTATCAGGGCGAATCCAACGCCGGCCGCGCTTACGAACACGCCGCGTTGTTCCCCTTCCTCATCGAGCAGTGGCGCAAGGAACAGGGCCAGGGCGATTTCTCGTTTTATTGGGCGCAACTCGCCGACTTCAAAGCCGAGGCCACCACGCCCGGCGAGAGTGACTGGGCCGAGCTCCGCGAGACGCAGACCAAAACCCTGAGCCTACCCAACACCGGCCAAGCCGTGATCACCGATCTCGGCGAAGCCCGCGACATCCACCCGCGCAACAAATACGATGTCGCCTCCCGGCTCGTGCGTTGGGCGCTCGTGAAGGATTACGGCCTGAAGTTCCCCTACCGCAGCCCCGAGTATCAGAGCATGACGGTCGCCGGCGACAAAATCGTCGTCACCCTCGATTGCTTCGGCAGCACCCTGCGCGCCTTCGACGTGACCGAGGCCCGCGGCTTCGCGATCTGCGGCGCCGACCGCGTCTGGCGTTGGGCCGCCGGCAAAATCACCGGCCCCAACCAAGTCGAAGTCTCGCACCCCGAGGTGCCCGCGCCGGTCGCCGTCCGCTACGCCTGGGCCGACAACCCCGTCTGCAATCTCTTCTCCGCTGACGGACTGCCGGTCACGCCGTTCCGCACCGATAACTTTGAGATGACCACGAAGCCGAAGGCCGCCGCCAAGCTCTGAGCCGGGTCGAGGACGAGGCCGGAGCCCGCTCGCGGGCGATGGTGCGCTTCCCCGCGAGCACGCTTGGTCCTGCAGAAACCTCGTAACCGCTCATCGGCGGGCGTTTCCATCATGTTCCTTCGCCCCTTCCTCATTGGGATCGCGGTCATCTTCAATGCCGTCCTCACCCTTGCCGCCGCCGAATCTTCGCCCGCGGTCGCGACCCTCCGCGTCCTCAGCTACAACATCCACCACGGCGAAGGGGTGGACGGCAAACTCGACCTCGTCCGCCTCGCCGGCGTGATCACCGCCGCCCGTGCCGACGTCGTCGCGCTCCAGGAGGTTGACCAAAAGACCACGCGCACCGGCGGCGTCGATCAGGCCGCCGAACTTGCCCGGCTTACCGGCCTGCACTTCGCCTATGGCAAAGCGATGGACTACCAAAGCGGCGCCTACGGCCAAGCCCTGCTCAGCCGCTGGCCGTTGGCCGACTTCACCATTCACCCACTGCCCAATCCGGCGAAGGTCGAGCCCCGCATCGCCATCTCTGCGATCGTGCGCCCGCCCGGCCGACCCGCGTTCCGCTTCGTCGGCACGCACCTCGATGCCACGCGCGACGACACCGCCCGCTGGCAACAAGCCACGCGCCTGATCGAACTCTTCGGCGCCGACGCCACCCCCACGATCCTCATCGGTGATCTCAACGCCCGCCCCGAGACCCGCATCATGCGGGCGCTGCTCCGACCGTTCACGGATGCTTCCGCCCGCCAGCCCGCGCCCACGAGCCCGGCCGAAAACCCCAAGGCGCGGATCGACTTCGTCCTCCTCCGCCCCGCGACCACGTGGCTCGTTCTCTCCTCAACCGTCATCCCCGAAGCCGTCGCCTCCGACCACCGGCCGCTGCTGGTGGAGCTGATGCTGGCTGTGGCCGAATAGCGGATCGGTTCAGCGGTCGTTCAACGCGCTGAACAAGCCCCGTCGCGGCCCTTCAGCTCTGGTGGTCGGACAGAAAATGCGCCGTTCGATCACTTGGGACAACTCGTCCGGCACTGGCGAAAATCACGAAACGCTGCGCACGACACCGTCCCTTTGGTCGCTACGCTCAGCTCAGGTGGAGGTAATTACTCGGGCCCACCCATCGCGTGGTTAGCCAGCGTTCTCGTAGTTAAAATGAAATTAATACAAATAATTAGACCATTTAATTATTACACTTCTTACTTGCTCCGATTAGCGCCCGCTGAATCGTCCCTGAATCCCCGCGCCCCAAAAAAATCGTTCAGCGTCCGTCGGTGAGCGTCTCACCCCGAGGCTGTTCTCTGCTTAGTTTCAAGACTCCAAGTAATCATTTCCGTTCTGCAGATTAAGCCCTGCAGCATCGTCGAAATTCGTTTCCCGAAAATCGCCCGAGATCCAATTCACCGAGCCGGTCCACCGGCAGGTTCACACCCCCGAGCCCCACGTTTCGCTGCGTCGAAACCAAGACCTCCCCCAAAAAATTTCCTCATGTTAACCAAACTAAAATCAAAAAAACTTAGGACCCTTTCAGTGGTTCTAATCGGTCTGTTATCGTCGAGCAACGCCTTCGCTGCCGCGGGATCCAACTTGAAATCCGACGATTTTGTCGGGGTGTCGTTTTGGATGATCTCAATGGCGCTTGTCGCCGCGACCGCCTTCTTCTTCCTCGAAACCCAACGGGTGACGGCGAAGTGGAAGACCTCGCTGACGGTGTCCGGTCTGGTCACGATGGTGGCCGCGTGGCACTACTTCTACATGCGCGATGTGTGGGTGGCCACCGGCGCCACGCCAACGGTCTATCGCTACATCGACTGGATTATCACCGTGCCACTGTTGATGGTGGAGTTCTATTTGATCCTCTCGGCCATCACCAAAGTCCCGGCCGGCGTATTTTGGCGTCTGATGATCGGAACGCTCGTTATGCTCGTCGCGGGCTTCATGGGCGAGGCCGGTTACATGGCGGCTTGGCCTGCGTTTATCATCAGCATGGCCGGTTGGGCGTTCATCATTTGGGAAATCTATTTTGGCCAAGCCGGGAAAATTAATGCCGACTCAGCGCCTGCCGGCGTTCAAAGCGCCTTCAAGTTGATGCGCGCCATCGTCGTATTCGGCTGGGCGATTTACCCGATCGGTTACTTCCTCGGCTATCTGACCGGCTCCGGTCCGGAGAGCAGCATGAAGATGTTGAACATTGTTTATAATCTGGCCGACGTCGTGAACAAGATCGCCTTCGGCGTGATTATTTGGACGGTCGCGGTTTCTGAGTCTGATAAAGCGTCCGCAAAGTAATCGGTCTGCATCGTTCCGGTCGAAACGTCGTTTCTTTTTGGCGTTCGACCGGAATTTTATCACCCCCAGTTATGAACGCTCCCATGCAGCTCGCCGAATCGGTTGCGGATTTTTCGTCCGCCGAGCATCTTTTGCGGGTTGAGCGGCTACTGGTGGAGTTAGTCTCTGAATCGACGGCGGCCCATCTTGATCCTTTTGATACCGGTCGCGCGGCCTTGGCGCATCTTGCGTCGGGCGGCCATCGGGTGCGAGCCAAGCTCGGACTCGATGCCGGAATTCGGGTGGGATTGTCGCAAGATGACGCTGTTGTCATCGGTGCAGCGGCGGAACTTTTGCACAACGCCTCTTTAGTCCACGACGACTTTCATGATGGCGCGATGCTTCGGCGCGGGGTTCCCACAATCTTCGCCGCTCGCGGTGCTGATGTAGCCGTGCTGACGGGAGATTTGCTCCTCTCGGCGGCCTACGCGGCGATCGCCCAGTTTTCCCGACCCGCGGTAATTGCGGACATGGTCCGGCTGATTCATCGGCGGACTACTCAAGTCATCCGTGGCCAATGCGGCGACCTATCGGCCCGGCAGCGGCCCGTCACCGAACTAGCCCGCTATGAGGCAATCGTTGCTGGCAAATCCGGAGCCTTACTCAGTCTTCCATTGGAACTGGCTTTACTGGGCGCGGGCGTCCGCGATTCACTCGGGCTGGCCCAAGAGGCGGCCGAGTCATTTGGCATCGGCTATCAAATCGTCGACGATCTCGAAGACGCGGCAACCGACGGCCCTCTTTGTTTAAACATCATTAATGTTCTTCAGATCGAGCACCCCCCGATGGAGGCCGCTCGGCTCGCGCGCCAAATTGGGTCACGGCACCTACAGTTTGCGATGGATGCAGCCGGCCGGCTGCCGCTGGGCGCTGGCGAATTGCTGGGCAAATTGGCCCGAGTTATGAGTGAGCGTCTGTAACGAGCCGGAGCCCCTCGAATGCAGGCAATCGTCGTCGGGGCTGGCTTCGGTGGAATCGCCTCGGCGCTACGCCTACGCGCAAAGGGTTACGAAGTTCGCCTGATTGACCGGTGCGAAATGATCGGTGGGCGGGCTCAGGTCTACGTGCGGGAGGGCTTCCGCCACGACGCCGGCCCCACGGTGATCACGGCGCCGTTCCTGCTTGAAGAACTGTTCGGATTGTTCGGTGAGCGGATGGAGAATTCCCTCAAATTAGTGCCACTCAAACCGTGGTACCGTTTCGAATTTTCCGATGGGGATCATTTTGATTACGGCGGCACGCTGGAGGATACGCTGGCCGAAATCAGCCGGATCGAACCACGCGATCGCGAGGGCTACCTCGCGCTCCTCGCCCATTCCCGCCGGATTTTCGACGTAGGCTTCACCGAGCTTTCCGGCCAGCCATTTGACCGGTTATCGACCATGCTTAGGCAGGTCCCGCGCTTGGTCGGTTTGCGCAATTACGAGACCGTGTGGACCATGGTGAAGCGCCACCTGCGCAGTGAAAAATTGCGCCAAGCATTTTCAATCCAACCCTTGTTGGTTGGGGGCAACCCATTTGATACGACCAGCATCTACGGGCTCATTCATTTTCTCGAACGCGCTTACGGCGTGCACTTCGCGATGGGCGGAACTGGGGCGGTCACGGCCGCCCTTAGCGGTTTGATGCAGCGACACGGCATCGAGATTCAACTCAATACCTCGGTTGATTCCATCGTGATCGAACAGGGTCGGGCCACGGGTATTTGCTTGGAGAATGGAACGAAACTGGAGGCCGACGTAGTTGTTTCGAATGCCGATGCGGCGCACCTCTATCGCGCGATGATTCCTCCGGCGCAGCAGAGTGTCTCGAGCCGGTTGAAACTCGCGGCGGCGCATTATTCAATGGGACTTTTTGTGATCTATTTCGGGACGACTCGGACTTACCCGGCGGTGGCCCATCACACCGTTTGGATGGGTTCACGTTATCGCGAACTGCTCGTCGATATATTCCATCGGAAAATTCTGGCGGACGATTTCTCCCTTTATCTGCATCGACCGACCGCAACCGACCCAAGCTTCGCGCCTCCGGGATGCGACAGTTTTTACGTGCTTTGCCCGGTGCCAAACCAGCAGGCAAAAATTGATTGGTCGGTCGAAGGACCCCGCTTGCGCAACCGGATTGTAGCGGCGCTTGATCGCACGATCCTGCCGGGATTGACCGCGACTATCACCGCGGACTTTTATAAAACACCGGACGATTTCGCCCACGACTACCTGAGCGTGCACGGGGCCGGGTTTTCGGTCGCGCCGCTGTTTCGACAGTCCGCTTGGTTTCGCTTTCACAATCGGGCCGAAGGCATCCGTAATCTTTACCTGGCCGGTGCCGGGACTCATCCGGGCGCAGGGCTGCCCGGTGTGCTCTGCTCGGCCAAAGTCGTGGATGCGCTCATCCCGGCGGCATCCTCCGCGTGAAGTCGGCCACGAACCGCGTCGCTCTGGCCACCGCCGAAAACGCGCTGAAGAAGAAAGGTCGTAGTTTTTATTGGGCGCGACGTCTGCTCGGCCCAGTTCATGCCAGCCGAGCCACTCGCCTCTACGGCTTTTGCCGTCACCTCGACGATCTCGCAGATGAGGCCACCTCGGTGGCGAGCGCCCGGGTTAAACTGAGTGCGGCCAGCCAAGATATCGCCGCAGGAGTCTCTTCAGATCCCGTGATTCGAGACGGGATTGAGCTCATGCAAGAGTGTCGAATTTCCCCGGTAATCGCCGTCGAGTTGGTCAAAGGGCTCCTCTCCGATCTCGATCTTGTGCGCTGCCCAGACGAAGCGGCCCTGCTCCAATATTGTTACCGGGTGGCCGGGACTGTCGGAGTGATGATGTGCGGCGTGCTCGATGTATCCGATCCGAAGGCGTTCGCCCATGCCATCGATCTGGGAATTGCCATGCAGTTGACCAATATCTGTCGGGACATCGCGGAGGACGCGGCCGCAAATCGTCGCTACCTTCCCGCGTCTCTCATCGGTGATCTCGGCCCGGAGGAACTGATCGCGCCCGCCTTGGCGAGCCGTCCCCGGCTCCGGCAAGGCGTGGAGACGTTGCTGATTCGTGCGGATCGGCACTACGCCAGCGGTGAAATGGGGCTGGCTTACCTGCCGCTCCGCGCCCGCAGCGGCATCTTGGTCGCCAGCCGCGTCTATCGCGCGATCGGCACCAAGTTAAGAGCGCAGGATTCGGTTTTCTGGGAGGGTCGGATTATGGTTTCAGATCGTCGAAAGGTCGGGATAACCGTCGGTGCCTTGATCGGCGCATCCGGCCAAGGATTTTTTTGGCGCAAGCCGTTCGGGCATGATGCCAGCCTGCATGCTGCCCTGCTCGGGCTTCCTTACATCGAACCGAGCCATGCGATCCGATAACGATATTGCAATTCTCGGCGGCGGATGTGCCGGCTTAAGTGTAGCCATGCGGCTCGCAGACTCGGGTGTGGAAGGGCCAAACGTAGTGGTGCTTGAGGGTAGGGCGCTCTATGCCCCGGACCGGACTTGGTGTTTCTGGGATGATGGAAGTGCGCGTTTGCGCCCTCTCGTTCAGCATCGTTGGAACTCGGTCGAGGTCGCAGACCACCGGGGTCGGGTCACGGTCGACTGTCGCGCTGCGCCTTATCAGATGATACCGGCGGCCGCCTTCTACGCTGCCGCTACCCAGGCGATTTCCCAAACTTCTCGAATCGAACTCGCGATGAACGAGACCGTCATCGCTGAGCCTCAAAAAGAAGATCGTCGCTGGCGAATTGAGACGAGCACCGGCGTGCGCTACGCAAAACAGATTATCGATACCCGTCCCCCAGCGCGGCTTCAGCCTGAATCAGCTATTCTGTGGCAATCTTTCTCAGGCCACGAAGTGACGTGTGACGCGGCTTGCTTCGATCCCGAATCCGCTACCCTCATGGATTTTTCCTCAAGTCATAAGGGCGAAATCGCTTTTCTCTATCTGCTCCCTTTTTCAAAGCACCGCGCGTTGATTGAGGCGACCGTCTTCGCGCCCAAGCCGCTCGGTCCCGGCGAACTGGCGGACAAGTTAGGACGCCTCGTTCGCCAGTGTGTGGGTGCAACGGGTTTTTCCGTGCTGCGTTCCGAGCATGGCATACTGCCGATGGGCCAAGCCACTCCCGCTCAAAATATGGACGCTACCTTTGTCCGCGCCGGCGTGGCCGGGGGCGGTGTGCGCGCGGCCTCGGGTTTCGCTTTCCAGCGTATTCAACGCTGGGCTGAAGACTGCGCCGCCGCGCTATCGGCCGGACACCCGCCGAGGGCGCAGGCCCCGGACCCGTGGCTACTCCGGACCATGGACGGCCTCTTTCTTCGCGTTCTTCGGGCGAGACCCGATCTCGCCCCGGACTTTTTTTCCAAACTGTTCGCGCTGAAAAATTCCGGCCATATCATCCGTTTTATGAGCGATTGCCCAACTCTGGCCGACTACGCGGCCATCGTCTCGGCCTTACCGGCCGGACCTTTCTTAAGGGAGATCCCACGCAGCTTAACGGCTTCAGCTCGAAGATCGATTAAGGGCCGTGCCGCCGGATGAAAGCGCAGAGAACCCAAGGTCTGGTCTTCAGTCTTGCCGCCCTTGTTCTGGCGGCGGCGTCGTTGGTCCTTGGACGTTTCGACGAGCGGATCGAATTGATCGTTGTAGCCTCGCTCATCGTCGTTCTCGGCGTGCCTCATGGCGCACTCGACACGCTTTTCGCCCACCGGCTTTACGGAATTAGCACCCTCGGAGGTTGGCTTCGGTTTGGCGTAATCTACCTGCTTCTCGCCGGTTTCGTGGTTGGTCTGTGGCTCCTCCAACCCGCGCTGTTTCTCATCGGCTTTCTCATCATTTCAGCCGCGCATTTTTCAGGCGATCCGACGGCTGGAACTCCGTGGCCCACCCGCACCCTCTATGGTGGCGCGATCATAATCCTGCCCGCTCTGCTCCACGCCGCGGATATCGCGCGACTCTTTGCCCTTCTTGCCGGAGAAGAGTCGGCCGCGATCATTGTGCCATGGCTTAGTCTGCTCGCTTGGCCGTGGGTCGTCGGCCTCGTTCTAGCCAGCCTGCATCGCGTACGCTCGGATTGGTTGACCGCGGTGGAACTGGGCGCCGTCGGTGTGCTCGCGATCGTGGCGCCGCCTCTCATCGCCTTCGTCGTCTTTTTCTGCGGCATGCATAGCGCCCGGCATATTCTTAGGTCGATGGAGTATTCCGACCGGTCCTCCCTCTACCGGCTCCTCGCCGCCGCCCTTTTACCGATGCTGGGGGTTTTGGGTGGGTCGGCTCTCGCTTGGTATCTTCTTCGTGAGATTTCACTCGATGCCAAAATTATCCAGTTGGTCTTCGTTGGCCTCGCCGCTCTGACGGTCCCGCACATGGCTTTGGTGGAGCAAGTCCGGCTTTCCGGCTGGAAAAAACCAACTGCCACCCACCTTTGATTATACCAGCGCCGTTTGGTTTTTAGACTTTCCGTCGTAGGCAGCCTGCTAGCAGGCGCTCGGTGCGTCCGCAAGCGGACGGCCGACAAAAATCCAAATCTCATGTGACGTTGGCATTAGCTGGATTGCCGCGCCCGCCAAGCTGGGCTCGCAGTGAGAAACCCGATGAGTTCATTAGCAGATGCGCGAAGCGCGCCGGGGCAATCCACTGGATTGCTTCGTCGCTGCGCTTCTCGCAATGACCGTCTGTTGATCAAGGGACGCGAGGATAACAGGCGCGCGAGATGGATTTCTTCGCTCCGGCAATCCTGTCGGCCCGAACCCCAACCGGACCCCTCTCCGGTCCCCATCGGCGTTTGGAAATAATAGCCTCCGACTTTTTTAATAAGGCCTATCTCATCGCCCCCACCACCGGTTGCGTCCACGCCGTTTCAAACTCTTCGGCCACACTGCCGTTCACTTTGGCCTTCGAGGAAATCACCCGGGCGCGCACGTAAATTTCGTCGCCGCGCAACGTGTAGCTCGCCGCCGCCCCTTTAACTTCGGCCAACACCGCGCCCACGTCTTTGCTGTAGCGGCGGTGCGGCAAGGTCTTCGCCGCCGAGGCATCGCCCGGGCGCGGCGGCAGCAATTGGCTCGACGGATCGTAGCCTCGGCGCGTGCCGATGAACTGCGTCACGTAGGTCACCCCCGGCTCCGCTTGGATTTCCAGCGCCAGCGTCGTCGCCGTCCGGGTCACTTCTTTAAGCGTCACGCCCGACGTCGCGTAAAAATCCCCCGCTTCCATGGCCAAAATAATCGACTCCGGCGTGAGGTGGCGCGCCCGCACCATCACCCAGCCGCGGCCCGAATTGCTCTTCCCGAGCATCTGCTCGTGGTAGTGGTGCGAGTCGTCGACGCCGATGCCATACATCACGTCGAGCTTCAGCTCCGCGAGCCGGCGCGTGAGCACCACGTCCCAAATCTCTTCGTTGCTCAGGTGCGCGACGTCGCCGGCGTTATGCACTCCCGGATGGCCGTTATAAACTTCGAAGAATTTCTCGTGGTGCACCTGCATCAATTCCTCCGCGGTCACGCCCCAGATAAAATTCGGGTGGTTCAGGTGGAGAAACATTGGCTGCCCCGTTTCCTCCCGCTGTACGCGCACGGCTTCGACCGTGCGTTGCATAATTTCGAGCGCATTATCCGCCGCGACCGGCGCAACCAGGGTGCGCGGATTTATGAGATTCATGTGCACCGGCCCGCCTTGTGCCGGCGTCGTGGCCGTCGCCGGGCGCTTCCAATTTGCAGTCACCTCAAGACCCGGAATCATCAGAAACCGCCCCGGCTCCTCGAAGAGGGTGCGATATTCGGTGAGCGGCTTGAGCCGCACCTCCCGCGTGCCCGCCGCTTGGCGTTGCTCGACCCAATCGGCGCCGAAGCGCGCGACGTAGTTTTCCAATACGACCCCGCCGCCACGCTGCACCACTTTGCCCGCCACGACCGCCGGCGGCTTGATCGCGAACCACCGCTGGCCCTCCGCCATGATGTTGTGGTCCGACATCGCGAGGAAGTGATAGCCCGCGCGTTTATACCCATCGGCGATCATCTCCGGGTAATCGTCGCCGTCGCTCCAGAGCGAGTGGGTGTGCAAATTGCCCTTGAACCAACGCGGTCCCGATTCGGCCCCGGGCAACGGAGTCATCGCTCCACCGACTCCGATCGCGCCGCAAAGCAGGAAACGCCCGAGAGTTTTCATCGGGCAAGATTCACGAACCGATTGGCGCCGCGAGTAAAGCCACCAACCGTGACAATCCGGCTACCCGCGCGTTCGATCCGCGCCGCCGGCGCCTCGCCGCAAGCGCCAGCACCCGAGCCGATGGCACTGCCACCTTTCAAAATCACGCGGCCAAAATGAAGGCCATGAACCGAAGTCTGGCCGACAAATCCCTCGCGCGAATTTAGGGAGCGCTCAATGGGGGCTCAAGCGCTCACCTTGATCTTGCAACGTCGGCGGCGCCGGCGGGCCGGACGGCGCGGGTTTAAAACGTGCCCTTGATCCCGGCGGTCCAAAGCGAGCCGCCGTAGTCGTCGCGCTGGCGGAATTTCGCGTAGACCGGCGTGTTCGGCCCGTAGGTTTTCTGGTCTTCGGTGGCCCCGCCGAAATTGCGCAGAGCGACGAAAAAGCCGAGCTGGCGGGTGATAAAATATTCGCCGCTGATGTCGATGTAGAGGCGTTTGGGGCGGTAGTTGTAGGTGCCGGGCTCGATGCCACGGCCAATGACGGCGGCGCGGCGCTGGAGACCGCGGTAGTTTTCATTGATGCGAAGATTCCACTTCGGCCGGGTGATGCTGAGGCCAAAGTTAGCGACAAAGGGATTCATATCCAAGAACTGGTCGAAGGACCGCTTCGCGCGTTGGGAGCTGGCATTCGCGAAGAACCGCATCCCGCGCGCCCAGTGCGGCAGGAAGGTGAGCGGCTGCTGGTAGTCGAATTCTAGACCATGCATTCGCACGTTTTCAGGGTTATTGTAATTCGTGGAGACGTTGTATTCCGAGTAGGTGTCGGGATCGAGGGCGTAGGCCGCGAGGAATTCTTCGGTGGGCTGCGCCACGGTGGCGACGAAAGCGTTTTGGTAATCGCGGATGAAGGCACCGACGGAAACTTGGCCGCCGCCCACGAAGTAATATTCGAGGCGGGCGACGTAGCTCTCGGCCTGCCACGCTTTCAGGTTCACGTTGCCGAGGGTGATACGATTGCTCGAGCTGGGTGAATTCTCGGTGTTGGGGAGGGTCACGCCGCTGACGTAGTTGGTAAACTCCGGGCGGCCGACGGTCTGATAGTAGGCGCCGCGCGCGATTAGATTTTCAGAAAGATTGTAGCCGAGGTTGATGCTGGGGAAGAGCCGGAGAAATTCCTTTTTTGCGGTATAACCCCGGTCGATGAGCGTGCGTTGGAGCGCGCCGAGCGGATCGGTGGCGCTGTTGACGATCTGGAGGGGAATACCGTTCAGGTCTTTGACGACGTTGCCGGCGGCATCGCGTCGGAAATTGCGCGTCGGATCGTTGAGCACGCCTTGGGCGTTGATGTTGGTCTGCTCGGCGCGGAGGCCGGTGGTGAGCTTCAGGCGATTACTAAAAAACGCGGCGTCGGCGCGGAAGTAACCCGAGGAGATGATCTCCTCCACGCGGTTCGAGTTGTTGGTCTGGTTGGTGTAGTCGGCGCTGGCGTTGCGGGTCCAGTGCGTGGGATTGGCGCGGTAGCTCTGCCAGAGTTGGCCGTTGTCCACGTGCTGCTGCTTGGGGAGGCCGAAGTCGGGGATGCGCGTCGAGTAAACCGCGTCCAGGAAGGGGAGGGGGCTGTCGTCGTTGATCAGGCCGGCCTGGGTCGTGGGCGTGGTGCTGGCGCGGCCATCGGCGCCCACGTAGTTGTAGAGTTCGCCCGAGGTGCCCCGGCGGTCGCGGAGCACGGTGCGGAGATCAACGCCGGCCTTCAACGCGACCGGGATATCGCGCACCACGAAGTCGCGGCGGACGTTGCCGAAGGCTTGGCGGCGGGTCTCGTAGGCCTTTTGCCGGATGCTGTTGGCGGAGACGATCGAGTAGCTTTTGAGGTCGGACGGATCGACTTTGTTGCCGGCGGGATCAGTCACCGTGAAGCGGCCGGGGCGAAGATAGAAAATGTCGTCGAAGCGGATCGTCACGTGGGTGCGGCGCCCGATGAAACTGTTGAAAGCGCCGTCGTCGATGTCCTGGTATACGATGCGCGACGTCGAGTAAGAGGCGCCAGCATCAAGCTTCCAAAGCGGGCCGTCGTGGCGCCAGGTGAGCGTGGGCATGAGGGTGCGGCCGGGGCGAATGCGGCCGTTGTTCACCAGCTCGATCTGGCCGGCGTTGATGGCGGGGCCGGTTGTGGGAAACGCGCTCTCGGCGCCGCGGGTGAACGTCGGACCCCAGTCGCCCGGGGCGACGCGGTTGATGATTATATTCTGGGTGCGGGTGGCGAAGTGTTCGCGGAGGTAAGCATAGGAAAAACCAAAGGAGAGGCGGTCACGGGGGGCGAAACGCCAGTCCACCGTGGTCGCGAAGGAGTAGCGGGTCGTGTCCTTGCCGGAGTCGCGCCACGAGTAGTTAGTGAGGTAGGGTTTGTCGGGCGTAGTGTCGGGCAGTCCCGTGCTCGCGGTAGCCGCGGCGTTCGTGACCGCGGCGGCGCCGCGCCACTGGGTCGCCTGGTTGCTCTGGGGCGTGTACTGCATCGAGTAGCCAGCGGAAAACGTGAACCCGAAGTTTCGATTCACCGGCACGACCGCCGATACATCGAAGCCGGGATGAATTTTGTAACTTTTTTCGCCCCAACCGGGACCCGGCGACTGGCGCAAAAAGGAGCGCTCGGCGTCCTTCATCAGGAAGGCGACGCTGTAGTTGTAGGACGGGCGGTTCCGCTCGAACGCGCTGCGAGGCACGAAATTCACCGAGCCGGCGAGGGCGGAGCCGGGTTGCTCGGGCGTGGGCGAGCGGTTCACCTCGACGCGCGAGACGCTGTTGATGGAAACTTGGTCGAGCTCGACGGCGCGGGTGGTGCCGCCGCCGGCGGCGCTGGCCATATCAAAACCGCCCATTGAGATCGGAACGTTCCCGGCCGGCACGCCACTGATGGAGAACCGACGGGCATCACCGCCGGTGTAGTCGCTCGTGATGCCGGGGAGAAACTTCATGAACTCACCCACGCTGCCGTCGGCAATGGTGCCGAATTCGTCGGCCGAGACGACGTTCGTGATGTTCTTCGCGAAACGCTGCTCGTTGATCGCCAGCGAAGCCGCGTCCATCTCTTTCGACGAAGTGACGTTGAAAGCATCGAGCTTGATGGTGTCTCCGGCCGCATTTCCCCGTCCCGGCGGAGCCTCTCCGGAGAACGTGACGTCGCGTTGCACGGTCTGACCGGAGGTTACGTTCACCGCCTCCGTGACGACGCCGCGCCCCGTGTAGAAAATGTTTAGGGTGATTTTGCCCGCCGGGACCTCCGCCAGACGATACTGGCCGATGGCGTCGGTAAACGTCTCCTGCTTTGAACCCGCGACGGTGACCCGGGCCTTCTCGAGATACTGGCCGCGGCGCGCATCGAAGACGCGCCCCTCAATTGTGCCGGAGGAGGTAACTTGTGCGCCAGCCAAGCAGGCTGACGCCAGCGCGAAAAAAAGGCCCAAGGCCCAATGTAACAGAAATACTTTTCTCATGAGGAGTAGACATCAGAATCGGGCCCCCAAGCTTGGTCAGAAGGGAGACCGATTCAGGACAAATTAGGAAAGGTGGAATTTTTATTGCGGAGCAAAACGCGCTACGACCGAAAAAAACACGCCCTCCGCGCGCCGCAAGCGAGGTAATTTTTTGGCGTCCCGGGAACCGCGCCCCGGCTTGTAAAGCGGCCGGGGTTCGCCCAGTTTTTTGTGCTTTTAAGTTCCGTTACCCACCCCGTTTTCTTTTCGTCTGCATTTAACTTTTTTCTTCGCCCCATGCTCCGCCGCACTTTTCTAAAAAACACCGCTGCCGCTGCGACCGCCACGGTGTTTGCCGGTCCCACCTTGCTCGCCGCCACCGCCGCGAAGCCCGCGCCCAAGCTCGCCGTCGGTCTCGATAACTACGCGCTACGCGCCATGGGCTGGAAGGCCCCGCAACTGATCGACTACGCCGCGTCGCTCAAGTGCGACACGCTCTTCATCTCCGACCTCGACGCGCTGGAAAGCCTCGACGATCCCGCCCTCCGCCTCGTGCGCGCGCGCGCCGAAGCCGCTGGCCTCACGCTCTACGTCGGGAGCTGGAGCATCTGCCCGACATCAAAGACGTTTAAGAAAAACTGGGGCACCGCCGAGGAGCATCTCCGCCTCGGCCTGCGCGTCGCAAAAACCCTCGGCTCGCCGATCTTTCGCGCCGTCCTCGGCAACATGGAAGACCGCAAATCTGAGGGCGGTATCCAAGCCCGCATCGCGGATACGGTCGCCGTGCTCAAGGCCTGCCGCGCCGACGCGCTCAAAGCCGGTTTGAAAATCGCGATCGAGAACCACGGCGGTGATTTGCACTCGTGGGAGTGTCGCCAACTCATCGAGGCCGCCGGCACCGATTTTGTCGGCTGCAATTTCGACTCCGGCAACGCCGCTTGGACCCTCGAAGATCCGATGGACGCCTTCGAAACCCTCGGTCCCGTCACGATCTGCTCCAGCCTCCGCGACCAACAGATCTGGTCCACTCCGGAAGGTGCCGCCGTGCAATGGACCGCCGCCGGCGATGGTCTGATTGACTGGAAGGCGTTTGCCGCCCGTTGGGCCCAACTCTGCCCGCAGGTTCCAATCATGATCGAGACGATCTCTGGCGCCCAGCGCGCCTTCCCCTACAAGCAACCGGACTTCTGGAAACACTACGACCGCCGTCCGGAAAAACTCGCGAAATTCGAAGCCCTCGCCGCCCGCGGTCGCCCGCTCACCGCCTTCAAGGCTCCTGCCGGTCCCGAAGGAAAAGCCGTCACCCAAGAATTCCAAAAAGCCGAGATCGCGAAATCCATCGCCTTCCTCCGCCGCGAAATCGGCCTCGGGTTCCGCACCTAAACAAACCACCATTGGACACAAAGGAACACGAATTCGAATTGATTTCGGTTCGGGTGCATTCGCGTCCACTCGTGGTTAAAAAATTCTCCCCCCCAAAAAAATGAACCGCCGCACCTTCCTCCAATCCTCCGCCGCCACCGCCGCGCTCGCCTCGTTCCCCGCCCTCCTCCGCGCCCAACCCAAATCCGGCGGCCCCCGCTTCCGCACCGCGCTCATCGGCTGCGGGTGGTGGGGCAACAACATCCTCCGTGAAGCTATGGCCAGCGGCTCCTGCGAAATCGTCGCCCTCTGCGACGTCGATTCCCGCCAATACGAAGCCACCCTCAAAAACGTCGCCGCCGGCACCGGCGATACGCCGAAGCTTTTTAAGGATTACCGCGAACTCCTCGCCGCCGCCAAGCCCGAGATCGTCATCGTCGGCACGCCCGACCACTGGCACGCGCTGCCGATGATCGCCGCCGTCAAAGCCGGCGCCCACGTTTACGTGGAAAAGCCCATCGGGCACACCGTGATGGAAGGCCGCGCGATGGTGAACGCCGCGCGCGCCACCGGCCGCGTCGTCCAAGTCGGCACGCACCGCCGCATTTCCCCGCACAACATCAGCGGCCGAGACTTCATCCGCTCCGGCCAAGTCGGCGACATCGGCATGGTCCGCTGCTTCGTTAACTACGGCGGCGGCGGCCCCGAAAAGCCGCTCCCCACCGCCGACGTCCCCAAGGAACTCGACTGGGACATGTGGTGCGGCCCCGCTCCGCTCCGTCCGTTCAACGGCGGTGACCCGCGCACCCCCGCCGTCGGCGCCGGTAACCGCGGCATTCACCCCCGAGGTTTCCGCAACTACCTCGACTACGCCAACGGTACGCTCGGCGATTGGGGTATCCACTGGCTCGACCAGGTCCTCTGGGTCACTGGCGAAAAGTATCCGAAACGCATCTTCTCCAGCGGCGGCCGCCCCGTCGCCGGCGCGCCCGTCTTCACGGCCCAGGAGCAGACCACGGACGCCCCTGACCACCAAGTCGCCACCTACGCGTTTGAAAAGTTCAACGTGCAATGGGAGCACCGCCGCTTCGGGGCCAACAACACCGACAAAGGCGAAAACGTCGGCTGCTACTTCTACGGCACGAAAGGCATCTTCCACATGGGTTGGCAAAAAGGTTGGACGTTTTACCCGACCGATTCAAAAGCGCCGCCGATCACCGAAGCCGCCCAGCTCAACTCGCCCGATTCGCAAAACATCAAGGAACTCTGGGCCGATTTCCTCACCGCCATCCGCAGCGATGGAAAAACCAAAGCCGTGAGCGACATCGGCGAAGTTCACTTGGCGAGCAACATGGCGCTCCTCGGCATGGTCTCGATGAAACTCGGCCGCAGCCTCGACTGGGACGGCGCGACCGAGCGCATCCTCAACGACGAAGCCGCCAACAAACTCCTCCGCCGCGACTACCGCAAAGGCTACACCTATCCGACCTAAAAAGTAGGGCTGGGTCTCCGACCCGCCCTCCACGCCCGCGCCCACGCCCGCGCCCGTTCCCCTCCGCCGAACCGGCGACCCTCCTGTCGCCGCCACGCTTCAGCCCTCATCGCCAAGCCTTGGCGTCAGGACGCGACCCACACCGCTTACCAACCGCCTCGATTCAGCTGATCCACCCGATGCTTACGGGCCAGCGAGCGGCATTTCATAGACCTCGATGATGGCCACGCCCGTAACGTCATTTACCCCTGAAATCAGCGCGGTGTAGTTGCCCGGCGCGAGTGTGATCAAAAGCGCCGAGTCCTTCGAGGCAGTTGGCAGAGCGAAAGCCCCGACTGCGGCTGTCGCCGCAGCAATTTGGGCGCCATTCTCAACCGAACCCCAATTGTCATTGGAAGCTACGGGCACGCCCGAAGCCGTGGTTAAGGTTAAGAGAGGATCGGGAAGAGTATTGCCCACATTGAACACACTCAGCGTCGGACCGACCGCTCGGATCAGAAATTGTCGGGGCCTCTCGCCCTCCACCGTGATACCACAGATTCCGATCGCCGGACCCGCACCGACAAAGGCCCGACTAGAGAGACTGGATATCCGGTTATCGGTGGTATCGGCCGCATAAACCTCTACTAATGCGACGCCGGAACGAGCCGCCGAATCGGTCACCTGCACCGTGTAATTTCCCGGGGTCAAAGTGGCGACAAGTGCCGCATCAGTAGGATTCGAGAGCGGGAATCCATTTACTCCTGGAGCGAGTCCATTGGGGGTCGTTACGGAGATGAAATCATCATTCGTAGCGATCACTCGCCTGTCGCCGTCGTAAAGGGTGATCTTCGGATTCGGTAATAGCCCTCCAAGGCCGAAGGCGGAGAGGCTGGGACCGATGCCGCGGATGAGAACCTTTTTGGCGCTCGCACCCGTGATGACGAAACCGGCGATAAGCGTGCTGTCGCCTGGACCGGTGCCGGCGCGAGTGGAGATGTTGGCGAGGCGGGCGGAGCTATCGACGGTGAGCTTGGCGATGGAGCTGCGGGTGCTGCCGAGGCTGTTGGTGACGACCACCGTGTAATCGCCAGCGTCGGCGGTCGTGACGGGGTTGAGCGTGAGCGTGGTGCCGGTGCCGACTGGGGTGGTGCCGCGAAACCATTGGTAGGTGAAGGGTGCGCTGCCGACGGCGGCCACGGTGAAGACTGAGGTCCGGCCAGTGGTGACCGTGAGGCTCGCCGGGGTGGCCGTGAGAATGGGAATGCTAGGGGTGACCACGATGCGGACGGGCGCGCTCTTCACCGAGCCAGAGCGATTAGAAACCGTGACCGTGGCGGTGTAGGTGCCGGAGATAGTGGTCGGGATGGAGACGGTGGATTTTCCGGAATCGGCGGCGGGAATGACTCCGTTCCAAGCGTAGGTCAGTGGACCAGAGCCGGCGGCCGTGACCGAAAGCGATAGTGAGGAGCCGGGTGCGACACTGGCAGAGTCCGGTGTTAGAGACACAATCGTTGGCGGCCGGATTTCAGTCGTCGTCGTCGCCACTAGGCGGACCAAATTTGGACGAGGGATAGCATCTAACTCTGTGAAGTCACCGGTTACTAGCGCACGTCCATCCCGCAAAGGGTAGATGCCAGTGATGTTGCCATTGGGCTCAGTCTTCAAGGCGGTAGGGCGGCCGCCAAATGGGTTTACGCTTTGATCGAAGGTCGAATCAAGCGAACCATTGGAATCGTAGCGAGCCAGTGAGCGAACGATTCGGCCCGGGGTGTTTTCATAAACGTTACTTGCGATGTAGACGTATCCACGTGAGTCAGCTGAAAAGACTATCGTTATTTTCCCTCTGGAACTGCTCTGCTTTTTTGGCCACGAAACGTCGAACAGACCTTCAGGCGTCAGGCGACCAGTCGAAATAAAAGAGTTAAGCGAAGCAGGATTGGTGGCGATAAACTGCTCTTGATAAAGGATCCGTCCATCTGGGGAACTTTGGATTTTATGCAAGGGAACGGTATCAGTCGCCTTGAACATTGAGAGGTATGTTGGATCGACCTCACCATTTTTGCTTAGTCGCTGGATCGAACTAGAGGAGCAAAAAAGAATGCGACCGTCGTTTAGTAGAGCAAAAGAAGCCGGCTGGGTTGAAGCGCTCGGAGCCGCGAAGGAGGGATCCAGTCCCCCATTCGGGTCCAGGCGCAAAAGTTGGAGGCCAGATAGTAGCAATATTTTACCGTCCGGTTGCAGCGACAGCTGGGGATTCGGATTGGCTGCGGCGACAGCTACCGGATTGAACGTGGCATCCACGCTTCCATCTGAGTTTAGCCGCGCCAAATTCGGGCGGGCCACGTTGTTGATCGTTTGGAAAGTGCCTGTGACGATCACTCGCCCGTCCGGTTGAAGGGTAAGTTGGGTTATCGAGCCTCCGGTGTTCAAACCAACACCGATGTTGAACGTCGCGTCGAGCGAGCCATCCACGTTGAGCCGGGCTAGCGCAAACGGGGATACCCCTGCGGTGACGAAGAACTGCGAGCCACCGATGATGACTTTGCCGTCGGGCTGTTCGACTGCTGCGGTCACGCCGGCCGTCATGATCAGAGTCGGAGTAAAGGTTGAATCAACGATGGGCCCGGGCGTGTTACTGGCGGCGAGTTGGAGCACGGCGGGGGTGCTGGCTACCGAGCCGAACGGGTTGGTAACAGTGACGGCGTAGTTACCGGCTTGGGCGGATTGGACGTTGGACAGGAAGAGCTGGTCGGAGTTTTGGCCGGTAAGGGGCTGGCCGTTAAAAGACCATTGATAGGTGAGCGGTGGCGAACCGATGGCGGTGACAGAGAGCAGGACGTTGCTACCGGCGACTTCTGTAACACTGCGCGGCGATGCAGCGATGGCGGGGGCGGCTGTTACCGGCACCGAGCGGAGAATGGTGCCGCCAGAACCTACCGTAACAACGGAGGCATCGCTCGCCGCTACCGCAGTAAGAGTAGCGGTGCTGCTTGAAGCGCGAGCCGTCCAAGTCGAACCGGGTGCGGGTGTAGTTACGATAGTGCCGGCAGTGCCTACGGCGATGAACTGGCCGTTGAAAAAGGTGATGCCGCGCAAATAGGCGGTCGTGCCGCTGGCGAGGGTGGTCCACGTGGTGGCGTCGCTCGACGTGATCGCGTACCCGTCTTCACCGACGGCGACGAAGGCCCGGCGGGCGTAGGTGACGCTCTCTACGAAAAAGCCGCCGGGAAGCGCTTTGGCGGCGTAGTCCGTCGCGTCGATGGTGGTGCGCACGAGACCGTTGTCGCCCGTGATGACAAATTGGCCGTAGGCGAAGATCAAGCCGCGCAGGCGGTCGGTGCTCGGACTGAGCTTGGTCCACGCGAGGCTGTCGGTGGAGGTGAGGAGTTCGCCGGATTCGGCGACGATCATCCAGCGCCCGCCGCCGTAGGCGACGCCGTTAAGCCGCGCGGTGGTGCCACTGGTGCGAGGTGTCCACGTGATCGCGTCAGCCGATGTCAGAATGAGCCCACTCTCGCCGACGGCCGTCCACGTGCCGGCGCCGTAGCCAACGCTCACGATCCACCGCGTCGGAAAGCCGGAGGAGCGTGTCGTCCAAGCGGTGCCATCAGGCGAGGTGAGGATCGTGCCCTGCTCGCCGACGGCGACCCACTGATTGGCGGCGAAGGCGACGCTCCAGAGATTGGCGGTCGTGCCGGAGGGGCGAGCCACCCAAGAGTCTTGGGCCCGCGAGGAAACACCCGCCATACCCACGGCCAACACCAGAAGGCTCAAAACGGATCGGGTGCGCATGACCGGGTTATACATAAACGAAACGCGTTCCGTCGACCAATGAGTGTCGCAAAATCGCCGGCACCCTTTCTTGCGCTCCAATCCTACTTCGCCGTCCCGAGGTTAGCAGTAGTCGGAGCTAACGAGTTCCCAGCCGTGCGCCGCCGCCTCGGTCACGACGAAGCGCGACGCGCCTTTCCCCGATCCTGACGCGGCGAGCAAGACGCTCGTATCGAGGAAGACCCTCACTTTCTCTTGGCCTTCCCGGCGGCTTGGAACGTCTTCATGTCCGCCTCGTCGCGGGCGATCCACGCTTGGATTTGTGCTTTGGGGATGTCGCGCACGGGCACGGTTGCCGCCGGGTGCAGGAACAGCCCGCCGTCGCGCTCCTCGACGAGGAGCATCGGATGGCGGAGCTTATCGAGGCCCATCTTGCGCCGGAGTTCGGGCGGTAGCGTCAGGCTGCCGCGTTTGGAGAGAGCGAGTATCGTCATGCGGCAATGCTGCATTGCCGCAATGCGCCGCGCAAGCCTCGCGAGGCGCGAGCTTCGCGCCGGGGTCAGCCGAAGGAGTCAAACTTTGCACTTTGCACTTTGCACCTTGGCCTGATTCTCAGGGCAATGGGGTTTGGGTCCGTGCACGAGGTGCGAAGTTTTTGGCCTCTTCGGCTCGGACTCAAGAGTCCTAGGCCCGCGAGGAAACACCCGACATACCCACGGCCAACACCAGAAGGCTCAAAACGGATCGCGTGCGCATGATTGCGGTAGACATAAACGAAACGCGTTTAGTCTGACCGTAAGCGTCGCAGAATCGCCGTCACCCTTTCTTGCGCTCTGCGCCTACTTCGCCGTCCCGAGGTTAAAGAAAATCCGCACGTTCTTCGTCTGCCGCCCGGCCGCGATGATATCCAGCCGCCCGTCGCCATCGAGGTCCGCCAGTTTCAAATCTTCCACGGCGACTTCGGTCCCGCCGATCTCAAACCTCTGCGCGCCCACCCCCGCCGCGTCCCCCGGCACATAGAGCCGGATCCCCGGCGCCCCACGCGGATTCATCGCCCGCCAGCCCGCCACGATCTGCGGTGAGCCGATCCCGAGCACATCGCCCACCGCCAAGGCGTGGCCGTCTTTCAGCGTCTCGTCGAGCACCCGCCGCGTCCACTTGCCGCCCGGTGCCCCGGGTTCGAGATAGAGCGCCACGGTGTTCCCGTGCATCGGCTCGATCGTCGCGAGGAATCGCCGGGTTCCACCCAGCCGCCCTTCGCGGATTTCCCCCGCCGGTTGATCGGTTAACTGCCGGTTTTTCCACCCGCTGGCCGTCCGGCCAAAATACCAGATCCCTTCCTTGCCCGCCGCCAACAACTCTTCCTCCGGGTCGACGTCCCAGTTGATCGCCTGAAAATTGTGCGACGCGTGCATGAAGTCGCCGACGACCGCCGCCTGCCATTCCTGCCGCGGATCTTTCGGCACCGTATAGGTCAACAGCTTCGCCCCCGCCCCCGCGTTGTTCTTGTTGCCCCGCCCGTGGAGCGGCTGGACGGCCAACTCATATTTGCCTGCGGAATTTTTCACCCAGTACATCCGGTGCACCGTGGGTTCGTGCGGCAACCGCACCGGCTCCCAACGTTGCGTGCGGTCCGCCGGGGCGATCAGGAAAAAAACCGCACCGCTGTTCACGGTATCGCCGGGATTCCACTCCGCGCCGACCGCGACCTCGCATCGCCCGTCTCCGTCGATATCTGCCGCCGCGATGCACACGTTGTCCTTTTCCGTAAGATTCTCCGCGATCACGAATTTCTCCCACGCGGGATTCCGATACCAAACGATCTGCTTTTTGTCGGCGAGCAGCACGTCGGGCTTCCCGTCGCCATCGACGTCGGCGATCGCGAGTCCGTAGCCGATTTCGATCTTCGTATCAATGTCCACGACGCGGAACTTCGGCGCCGCCAACTCCGCCGCCACCGCTACTCCGCCCGCCAACACCCAAATCAGAAGGTAACGCATCTGCCATTTAATTCAGGCTCCGCCGGAAAAGGCAAAACTCCCGTGGTAGGACTCCAGGGGCACTTTTTTTGGACTTGGCTGGGCTGGAGACGCGACGTCCTCGTCGCGTGCCGTAGCCGCTGGGCTGCGGTGAGCGAGCCGTGGCTCGGGCGGAGGCCCGGAAAAAACGGCGGTTTTCTGGGAAGATCCGGCTCGTGCGCCCCGCTGAAGTTGCCATGCTTGGATCGAGTAACCCCCCAAAAAAAATGCATCATCTCACCCGTCGTACGTTTCTTAAACATTCCTCTCTCGTTGCCGGCGCCGTCACCTTGCTGGGTGGCACCCATTCTTATGGCCGCATTATGGGCGCCAATGACCGTCTCAGAATTGCGGTGGCAGGCCTCAATGGCCGCGGCAAGAGTCACATCGCCGGCTGGCTGGAGCAGCCGAATGTGGAGATTGCCTACCTGATTGACCCGGACCAAGCGGTGTTGGATCGGTCGATGAAGGCCCTGAAGGAAAAGCTCGGCGACAAGTTTTCCTGTAAAGGCTTCGCAGATATTCGCCGGGCACTCGAAGATCCGACGTTGGATGCGATCTCGATCGCGACGCCCAACCACTGGCATAGCTTGATGACCATTTGGGCCGCGCAGGCCGGCAAGCACGTCTACGTGGAAAAGCCGATGAGCCACGATGTGGCGGAAGGGCGAATCGCGGTGGAGGCGCAGAAGAAGTACGGCGTCGTCGTCCAGCACGGGACGCAACGCCGCAGTGATGCGAAAATCGCCGGTTTACACGAAGCGATTCAGGCCGGGAAATTCGGCAAGTTGAAGATCGCGTACGGTTATTGCTGCAAGCCGCGCGACACCATCGGAATGAAGACCGCGACTACGCCGCCGCCTAATTTGAACTGGGACCTCTGGCGCGGACCGGCGAACGTCGCCTACCATCCGAACCTCGTGCACTACAACTGGCATTGGTTCTGGGAAACCGGTAACGGCGATATGAACAACCAAGGCACGCATCAACTCGACGTCGCGCGTTGGTCGCTGGAGCCGAAGCTGACTCACCCGACGCGGGTTATGGCGCTCGGCGGTCGTTTTAAATGGAGCGACCAGGGGGAAACGCCCAATACGATGTTTGCCATTGGCGAGTATCCGAACGGCCAGTACGCATTTTTTAATGTGCGGAACGTCAACCACCAAGGATATCTGCACCAGGTGGAGAACCAGTACTACTTCGAAGACGGCGGGAAAATTATCAAAGACCAATATTATCCCAAAGGGAGTTCCAAGGGAGAGAAACTCTCGCTGGCTCCGGGTAAGGTGACGCCGGGTGGTAATTGGGGCTCGTTCATTGCGGCGGTGCGGGCCGGCAAGCCAGAAATGGCCAACGGCACGGCGCTCGATGCCCACCACGGAAGCGTCCTCGGGCACTTGATGAATAACTCCTACCGCCTCGGCCAGAAGGTGCCGTTTAACGCGAAGGCGGGTCGTTTCGGTGATAACCAGGACGCCTATGAACATTTCATGGCGCTCCACTCAATCATGCGGGATGGAGTCGGCGTCCCCGAGAATGGGGCCGAGTACGTCGTGGGTCCGTGGCTTACGTTTGACCCTAAGACCGAGCGTCACACGGGTGAATACAGCACGGAAGCGAATGCCTTGCTGCAGGACCCGCATAGCCGCGGCTACGAAATTCCGTCGCTGAACAAGGTTTAAGGCGGAACCGATCGATCACCTGCTGGTTGAGGAACGAGCAAAGGCGGGAGGTCTGGCGGGCGGGCGGCGCGGGTATGAATCGGACGCTGGGGCAGGGAACCACGCAACATCATGAGATGCGACGGAGGGCCCCGAGGATGTTGGCCCCGAGCGCGAGCATGCGCCGCGCCCTTCGGCCGGTGCGGCGTTGGTCGAAGTTTACGCAGCGCCGTGATTCGGGGCGGGGTGCCCGATCACTTCGGCAGCCAGGCTTCCCAGTTCTTCGCGATAGCTTCGACGTTGGCGCGGGTGACCGGAATCAGCGCGGTGTTCGCGATGGGTTGCGGCGGGGATTTCTTCAGCAGGAGTTGATTGACGAGGCTTTCGACGGCCAAGCGGCCGTAGCCGTAGACATCTTGGCCCAAGAGCAATTGCACGTGCCCGCTGCGCACGTAGCCGAGTTGCTGCGGGAGTGCGTCGATCGACACGCACTTGACCGTGCCGGCCGGCCATTTGAGCGCGTTGTCGGTGAACAGGGGCCAGCCGCCGAGCAGGCCCCAGCCGGTGATGTCGGGGTTGGCTTGCATGACTTGCTCGATCTTGGCGACGGCGTCCTGCGGGGTCTCTTTGTGGTAAAAAATATCCACGAGCCGGATGCCGGGAAACTTCTTTGCGGCGGCGCGAAAACCGGCGGCGCGTTGCTGGAGATTAACGGCGTTCGGATTGCCGTCGATGGCGGCGACCACGCCTTTACCGCCGAGCTCTTTGGCGAGCGCCTCAAACGTCGCCGCGCCCGCCGCGTAGTCGTCGATGCCGATCGAGATGAATCGTTGGCTCGCCGGAGCGTCGCCCGAGAACGTCGCGACCGGCACACCTTGCGCGACGGCTTTGTTGATGGTGTCGGTCACTTTGTTGGCGTCAGAGCAACTGATGATGATGCCGTCGGCCCCGTTGAGCAGGAGTTGTTCGATGAACTCGGCTTGTTTCTGCGCGTCTTCTTCGTTGGGGGTGCGCCAGTCGATTTTGACCGTGATACCGTGCTGTTTCCCAAGGTCGCGGGCGGCGTCGTTGGCCCCGGCGCGGGCGGCTTCGAAGAACGGGTTGCCCGCTGATTTGGCGACCATGCCTAGAGTATAGGTTTTCTGGGCGAAGCCGAAAGGCGCGGCCAAAACGGCGGCGAGGACGAGTAGGGTGGGGCGGAGCAGGTTCATCGCCACGAGTTACGGGCGCAGCGCCGGACGGACCAACTCAAAAACGTGCGCCCCCACACTTTCTCAGCGGTGCCGGTCGCGCCAACGCCACCATCCCGCCAGTAAACTGCCGATCACCGAGTGAAACACGCTCGAGATCGCGCAGGGCACGGCGGTGAGTGGGTCCGCAAAATTCTGGCGCGCCAACACGACGCCGAGCCCGCTGTTCTGCATGCCCACCTCGATGGAGATCGTGCGGCAGGTCGTCTCGGTCTGGCCCGTGAGCCGCGCCAACAGATAGCCCAGGCCAAACCCACCGGCGTGCAGCAAGAACACCGCGAGCACGAGCGGGCCGGCGCTGGCCCGAATGGCCGGGGCGTTGGCCCCCACGATGCTCGACACGATCAGCATGACGCCCAGCACCGAAGCCAACGGCGCGGCCGGCAAAACGGCGGCCACGGTGCGCGGGGCGGCGCGGCGGAGGACCAAGCCCAACACCAGCGGCAGCAGCACCACTTGCGCTGTGCTCGTGAAGAGGCCCCAGCCGTCGACCTTGACCCAGGTGCCGGCCAGCCAGCTCGTGAGCAACGGGGTCATGAAGACGGCCGCAAAGGTCGAACACATCGTCATCACGACCGAGAGCGCGACATCGGCGCGCGCCAGATAGGTAACGATGTTCGACGCGGTGCCGCCGGGACAGCACGCGACCAAAATCAGCCCGACGGCGAAGGGCCCGTCGAGTTGCAGCGCTTGGGCGATGCCCCAGCCGAGCCCGGGCATGATCGTGTATTGGGCGACGAAGCCGAGGACGACCGGTCGCGGCATCGTGCCGACGCGTTTAAAATCCGCCGGTTCCAACGTGAGCCCCATCCCGAGCATCACGAGGGCGAGGGTCCAGACGATCCACGGTCCGGAAAACCAGGTGAACACGGTGGGCTCCACGAGCGCGATCCCGGCGCCGACCAGAATCCAGAGCGGGAAGGCATCGGCGGCGAGCGAGAGAAATCGGGGCATCGGGGCAACGTGGGCGGAGCGGCTCGCGTTGGAAATGGAAAAACAGCCGCCGCCGCAGTCCCTCGAGAATCGCTTGCCACGGCCTTCTGGATTTTCCGTGATGGGAGGGTTCGCAATCTCGTTTTCGCACTCCGCGAGCGCGCCCCTTTCTCTCTACCCACCCTATGAAAGTGATCATCACCGGCGGCGGCGGCTTCCTCGGCTCACGGCTGGCCTTGAATCTCCTGCAACGCGGCGAACTCACCGGCCCCTCTGGCGCACCGGAAACCATCGACCAGATCGTGTTGTTCGACGCTTTTTTTCATCACCCGCCGACCGATGAACGCGTGCGCCAGATCAAGGGCGATATCGGCGACCGCGCCGCCGTCTTGGCGGCGGTCGGCCAAGACGACGCGACGTCGATTTTTCACCTCGCCTCGATGGTCAGCGGCGAGTGCGAGCAACGCTTCGACGACGCGCTCCGCGTCAACCTCGACGGCGGACGTAATATTTTCGAAGCCGCCCGCGCGCTGCCGGGCCGCCCGCGGGTCGTGTTCGCCAGCAGCATCGCCTGTTACGGCGGTGCGGCCGTGGGCCGTCCGTGCTCCGATTCGGATAAACTCACTCCGGGCACGACCTACGGCATCACCAAAGCCATCTGCGAACACTTGCTCAACGACCACACCCGCAAAGGCCACTTCGACGGCCGCACGGCGCGCCTGCCCACGGTGATCATCCGGCCGGGCAAGCCCAACGCGGCCGCGTCGAGTTGGGTGAGCGGGATGTTTCGCGAGCCGTTGCGCGGCGAGCCGTGCCAGCTGCCGGTGCCGCGCGATCAAGGTCATCCCGTGACCGGTTATCGCACGGTTATTGATTCGCTCGTCGCGCTTCACGAAGTGCCCGAGGTAGCGCTCGGCGGAGATCGCGGCTACGTGTTGCCGGCGCACACCGTCACGCCCGCGCTGGCGTCCGCCGTGCTGGCAGAAATCGCGACCGAGCACGGTCTCACGCTAGGGCCGGTAGTCGAGGCTCTGGATGCCCGGATCCATGGGATCGTGAGCAATTGGCCGGTTGCAATCGACGCGGCGCGCGCGGTCGCACTCGGCCTGCCGGTGCCGCCCGATTTGAAGACCATCGTGGCCCAGTATCTCGAAGATTTTGGTGCGGCCCCGCGGTAAATCCGGAGCGACAGCGCGAGCGGGGCAATCTCCGCTGGCTGTGGAGTTGCTTCGATTGGCGAAATTGTTTTTCTCGGGCGATGCCTCCTATCTCACACGCTTGGAACTTCTTCCGGACTGGCGGCCTTGATCAAGTTTCGCTCACGACCGGGGCCGACCTGCTCGCACTCGAGCACCTCGACCAGAAGCTGTGGGTTGCGCTGAGTTGTCCCGTCAAGGGCTTGGAGCTCGACGAAAAGACCCTCGCGTTGATCGATGATAACGCCGACGGCCGCGTGCGCGTGCCCGAGTTGCTCGCGGCGATCAAGTGGGCCGCCGCCCGGGTGAAAGACCCAAGCGTGCTGCTCTCCGGCGCCGATTCCCTCCCGCTCGCCGCGATCAACGACGCCACGCCCGAGGGTAAAATCCTCCTCGCCTCGGCGAAACAAATTCTCTCTCACCTCGGCAAGAAGACCGCCACCGCGCTGCCGGTCGCCGACGCCGCCGATACCGCCAAAATCTTCGCCGCCTCTGCGCTCAACGGCGACGGCGTCATCCCGCCCGAGGCCACCGCAGACGCCGCGACACAGACCCTCATCAAGGAAATCATCGCGACCATCGGCGGCACCCCCGACCTCGCCGGCAGCACGGGGGTCACCGCCGCGCAGATCGAAACGTTTTTCGCCGACCTCGCCGCCTACGTCGGGTGGGTCGAGCAGAGCGCCGCCCAAGAGATCGCCCTCCTCGGCTCGGCCACCGATGCCGCCGTCACCGCCCTCAAGGCGGTCCGCACCAAGGTCGAGGACTTCTACGCCCGCGCCCGCCTCGCCGCGTTCGACGGCCGCGCCCTCGCCGCCCTCAACCGTAGCGAGACCGAGTATCTCGCCCTTGCCGCCAACGACCTCACCATCACCGCCGCCGAGGTCGCCGGCTTCCCGCTTGCCCGGATCGCCGCCGAGGCCCCGCTCCCGCTCCTCACCGGGGTAAATCCCGCTTGGGCCGCCGCGCTCGCGGCGCTCCACGCGGCCGTGGTCACGCCGATTTACGGCGCCGATAAGCTGACGCTCACCGCCGCCGAGTGGGCCGCGCTCAACGCGCAGTTCGCCGCTTACGAGACGTGGCTCGGCGCCAAGGCCGGTGCTTCCGTGGAAAAACTCGGTCTCGCCCGCGCGAAAGAAATTCTCGGCGGGCCCGGCCGCGCCGCGCTGGCCAGCCTGATCGCGGCCGATGCCGCGCTCGCTCCCGAGTTCAAGGCCATCAGCGACGTCGAGCGCCTCACCCGTTACCACCGCGACCTCCGCGCGCTGCTCCACAATTTCGTCAACTTCGCCGATTTCTTCTCCCGCGACCGCTGGGCGATTTTCCAGGCTGGCACGCTCTATCTCGATAGCCGCAGCACCGAGCTCTGCATCCGCGTGGACGGGGCCAATCCGCTCGCCGCGATGAGCAAGGCCTACATCGCCTACTGCACCTGCACCCGCGCGGGCCTGCCGCCGATGACCATCGCCGCCTGCTTCACGCAGGGCGACAGCGACTACCTCTTCGTCGGCCGCCACGGCCTCTTCTACGATCGCCAAGGCCGCGATTGGGACACGGTCATCACCAGCATCGTCGATAATCCGATCAGCATCCGCCAGGCGTTCTGGTCGCCGTATAAAAAATTCGTCCGCATGATCGAAGAGCAGGTTGCCAAGCGCGCCGCCGCTGCGGCCGAAAAAACCACCAACGTCGACCCAACCAAACCCGCCGAGCCGCCGAAAAAAGTGGACGTCGGCGCCGTCGCCGCGATCGGCGTGGCGATCTCCGGCGCCATGACCGCGATCACGCTGATCCTCGGTTACGTTTTCCAACTGAAGGTCTGGGAATACCCGCTCGTGCTCGTCGGCCTTATTTTGGTGATTTCGATGCCCTCGATGATGATCGCCTGGCTCAAGCTCCGCCAACGCACGCTCGGCCCGATCCTCGAAGGCAACGGCTGGGCGGTGAACGGCCGCGTGAAGATCAACGTCCCCTTCGGCCGTGCGCTCACTGACATGGCCGTGCTTCCGCCCGGCGCGAAACGCTCGCTGGAAGACCCCTACGAAGACAAGGAAGCCGCCGCGCAACAGCGCAAAGCGATCACGTTCGTCGTGCTCGTGGTGCTCGCCGCCGCCGCGATCTGGGTGCGTTGGGACCAGACAAAGTACGGTCGCTATTTCTGGCAGCCGGCGCCTGCCTCGGCGGCGGCGGCCATTACTACGGCCTCACCAGCGGCGCCTGCGTCCTCGATTCCGGTAGGCCCGGTGCCCGCCGCTCCGGCCAAGTGAACCTCGGGTAAAACCCGGCGCCGCTTCGGCGCTTGGTTTGGGGTCGGAGCGAGCCTGCTCGCGATGCATCGTGTTCCACGGCCGCGCGGCCTCAGAATCGCGAGCAAGCTCGCTCCCACAACGGGCGACAGCACGTGCGGACGTGGCCGCCCGCAGACTTGCTGCCGTCGTTTTTTCCGC
>CAMBRG010000032.1 GCA_945869845.1 Opitutus sp. GAS368
TGGGTCGCATAGTTTCGCCCAAGTGGAGTTGGCGAATCTGCGCGAGGACGTGCGTGGCCTTTCCCAGCGGCTTGGTGAATTGGCGCTGAAGGTCGAGCAATTGGAACGGGAGAACCGCGAGCTGAAGTCGAGTCAGGGCGCGGTGAGCAAAAGCTACGCAACCGTGAGCGACTTAAATGACGCCGTCGCTGATTTGAATCGCGTCATCCGTTCATCCGTCGCGGTCTCGAGGAGCGAGACGTTGGCGCAGGTTGCGGTCCAGTTGGAGAAACTCGGCAAACAGACAAATGCGGCGCTGGATTCGTTGGCGAAAAGCCAGGCCACCCGGCCGGCGGTGACGACCAATTTCTCTGATGATTTCCCGAAAGAAGGCGTGAGCTACACCGTGCAGAAAGGTGATACGTTGGCCGTGATCGCCAAAAAAACCGGAGCCAAGCAACCGGATATTATCAACGCAAACAAGTTGGCCGATCCTTCGAAAATCAACCTTGGCCAGACGCTCTTCATCCCTGTATCCGGAAGTAAATAATATGCCAGCCGCTCCCAAATCACGTCTTGGCCGAGGTCTCGGCGGACTCATTTCCGCCGCCAAGCCGGCCACTCCCGCCCCTGTTGCCGTGACTGCTCCGGCGGCCGGATCGCCGTCCACTGGAAGTGCCGGTGTGCCCGGGTATCTTGAGGTTTTGGTCCAGCTTATCGTCCCGAGCCCCTACCAAGCCCGCCGCGAGATTCCGGCTGAACAGCTGCGAGAATTGGCCGAGAGCATCCGTTCCGAGGGCTTGCTTCAGCCGATTGTCGTGCGGCGGCAAGGCGACAAGTTTGAACTGATTGCGGGTGAGCGTCGCTGGCGGGCCTTCCAACAGCTCAAAATCAAGACGATCCCTGCCCGCCTCGTGGAGGCGAGCAACGCTTCGGCGGCCGCGCTCGGTCTGATCGAGAATTTGCAGCGGGAAGGTTTAAACGCGATCGAAGAGGCCCACGGCTATGCCAGCTTGATTCGTGATTTTGATCTGACGCAGGAGACTGCGGCCGAGCGCGTCGGCAAAGGCCGGGCATCGGTGGCGAATTCGTTGCGCCTCTTGGCTCTGGACGCTGATATCCAAGGCTTCATTGCCAAAAGTCTCATTAGTGTCGGCCATGCCAAGGTGCTCCTCGGCATCGAGGACGTGGCGCATCGGACCGTCCTCGCCCGTCGGGTGATCGAGGAAGGGTTGAGCGTCCGCACCACGGAAAAGCTCGTCCAGTCATTCAAGGCGGGTGGGGGATCGAAGTCGGCCCCGCCAAAAACGCGCAAACTCGCCACCCAAGATGCGGCGGCCGTCACTGGGATCGAAAAGAAGCTGACGTCGTTCTTGGGGGCGCGCGTGGCGGTTCTGCACACGGCGAAAAAAGGCCGTATTGTCATTGAATATCGCGGTAACGACGACTTGCAGCGTTTGCTGGAAAAGCTCGGCGTTGAGTCTTAACGCGGGTTGATCGCAGAGCTGAAACTCGCCAAATTCGGAGGGCAGGCGGTCTGGTTTACCTCCGAAGCCGGCGGTTGACAAACGACCTGCCGGCCGAATTTATTCTCTCTCCTCCATGAGCATCGTCCTCGGTATTCTCACCTTCTTCCTTATCATTGTCTCGATCTTCCTTGTGCTGATTGTTTTGGCTCAAAAGGCCAAATCTGACGGCGGTGTCGGCGCGGCATTGGGTGGTGGCATGACTGAAGCGGCCTTTGGTGCGGACACGGGCAATATGCTTTCGAAAGCGACGATTTATGCATCCGTGATGTTTTTCGTGCTCACCCTGTCGCTCTACCTTGGGCGGATCTACGAGCAGAAACATGCGTTGGCGGCTGCAACCAATGCTCTCCCCACGATCAGTGTTCCTGCGTCGCCCGTTCCAGCTGCGGTAGCGGTGCCGCCGGCGACCACGACGGCGCCCGAGGCGCCCAAGAATCCCTGACCGATGGGAGTTTTTGGAAATTGCATGCCCGCCTTTCATTGGCGGGCTTTTTTTATGGGCGCGGCCTGGTTCGCGGCATGCGTAACCCCGTTGTCCGCTCAACCCGGTTCTCCTCGTCCGCCCGATCTCGCTCAGATTGGTAAGCCCGATGCGGCCGCTGCGCGGGTTTTGCTCGAGAGATTTAGGAACTCCGGACCTGCGGGTGATTATTTTGTGGAGTTCGAGCTCCACTTTTTTCCGCGCCGCGGCGAGGGGGCCGTTTTTAAGGGCCAGCTTTGGAGTTCACGTAACGATCAGGGGGCGGTGAACCGAGTGCAGATGAACGATGCTGCCGGTCGAACGTTCCGCTGGCTGCTGCAAAACGGATCGCCTGCCGCCGTTTGGCGATTGGTCGATGGACAGGCCTCACCGGTACCTGCCGAGGAATTACTCACGCCACTACTACCGGGTATAAATTTAAGCGCGTTCGATCTTCTGATGCCGTATCTTTACTGGCCAAATTTTGAGCTGACGCAGATTGATCGCGTGCGCGGTCGGCCGGCGCATACATTTGTTTTCCGCCCGCCCGCGACGTTTGCCCGGGCGCACCCCGAAGTGGCCCTCGTCCGCGCCTATCTCGACACGCAGTTCAATGTCCTGATGCAGGCGGAACGGTTGGACGCCAGTGGACGAATTCTGACGTCATTCTCGCTCGGAGAACTCAAGAAGGTCGGCGAGCAGTGGATGCTCAAGTCAATCGATCTGAGAAACGAAAGTACGCGCGACAAGACTCGATTTCTGGTAACGGCAGCCGGTTTGAGTTTGGAATTCTCAGCTGGGCTATTTGAGCCGGCGCGTCTGAGCGACGATGTAGCGCCGCCGCCGGCCAGCCGGCTGGTGCGGTTTGCGCCATGAGCCGAGAGCATCCCACGCGCGCGGTCGTTTTCGATCTTGATGGCACGTTGCTGGACAGCCTTCCGCTGGTTTTGAGGGCGTTCACCCATGCGGTGGCCCCTTTCGGCGGACGGCCAACGATGGCAATGTTTGCGACTTTGGGCGGTCCGCCCGAAAGAATATTTGGCGATATGATTGCGGATCCGAAGCAGGTGCCTGCCGCACTGCGCCGACTGCGCGAGTACAATTTGGAGAACCAACATCAAATTGAGCCCTTTGCGGGGGCGGTGGCGCTGTTGGATGTTCTGGCAAAGCGGGGCATTCAAATGGGCGTTTGGACCGGCCGGGACCGACTTAGCACGGAGTTTCTCCTGGATTTCCACGGTCTGAGAACCTGCTTCGAGTCGATCGTTTGCGGTGACGACCTCGATTCGCACAAACCGGATTCAGCCGGACTGGTGGAGTTATTGAGGCAACTCGACGTGTCGGCCACGCATGCTCTCTACGTCGGTGATGCCGACGTTGATGTGTTGGGCGGCGTCGGCGCGAACGTGGATACAATTTTGATCAGTCACGCTCGGGAGGCTCAGCCGGCTGTGGCCTCACAGGCGTGGCGAGCGGTCGCTTCACCGGGTGAAGCCTATGACTGGGTGATGCGTTGTACGGCACCGTTGGTTTGAGATTGCGGCAGAGGTGCTGAACGATTTTTTTCGGGCAGCTTTCGTTACACCCTTACCCTATGGCTACGCGTTCCCGTCCTGCTCCCGCTCCGCTTACCTTCGATTTGCCGGAGGTACTTTGCACCAAAATCGATTCGATTCGGACCAAGCGAAGTTTGAAATCGGTGAGCGAGGTGGTGCGTCTCGCTCTCGCGAATTTTGATTTCTCCCGTTTCCAACCTGAGACCAAAGCGGGCCGGCAGATCTCTGTGCGCGTGAGCAGCGAGGACCGCGCGCGACTCAGACGGGTGGCCCGACAGAAGCGGGCCAGCGTGGGCGAGGTTCTCCGACAGGCAATTGAGGCGCTTGACCGCAAGTCCGGCCGTGGCCCTGGCCAAAAATCGGCGGCTTGATCACTTTTTGGGGTGATCGGCGGCCGCGGTACGGACCTGTGCGAAGCTTGCAATTGCGCGGTTGGTTTCCCTTTAGTTCGGGACTTATGCCAATGCCTTCGACTCCATTGCCACTGTCCACTTGGTCCCAAAACGTGTCGCCTTCGCCGACCCTCGCGATTGATGCAAAAACGAAAGGGCTCCAAGCTGCAGGCGAGGATGTGTGTAATTTCGCTGCGGGTGAACCTGATTTCGATACCCCGGAACACATCAAAGAGGCGGCGATCGTTGCCTTGCGGGCGGGCAAAACAAAGTATGCGCCAACGCCCGGTATCCCGGAATTGCGGAAAGCCATCGTCGATCGTTATGCGGCCGAGTATGGTTTCGCTGCGGCGCCGGAGCAGGTGATTGTTTCGCCCGGCGGCAAGTTCAACTGCTACCTAGGTGTATTGGCGGTGTGTTCGCCCGGCGATGAAGTCATCGTGCCTGCGCCTTATTGGGTGAGCTATCCGGAGATGGTGAAGCTCGCCGGTGCGACGCCGAAATTCGTGCTGGCCGATGATCGGACTGGATTTCGCCTCACGCCTGCGATGCTCGAGGCTGCAATTACGCCGAGGACCAAGCTCGTGATCCTCAACTCGCCGTCGAATCCGACGGGTGCGGTTTATTCGCGGGGCGAGCTCGAGGCGTTGGTAGCGGTCGCGGTGAAGCACAATCTCTACATCCTTTCCGATGAGATGTATGAGCACTTGGTCTACGATAATGCCCGTCCAACCTGCGTGGCGACGCTCAGCGAGGCGGCGCGGGCCCGCACCATTCTTGTCGCAGGTTTTTCAAAAACTTACGCGATGACCGGCTGGCGCATCGGGACGACCGTGGCGCCGCTTCCGATCGCAAAGGCGATCTCTGAATTGCAGAGCCAAATGTCGTCCAACGTGACGACCTTTGCCCAGTATGGCGCTCTCGCTGCGCTGCGAGAGAAGGAAAAAACAGTGGCGGCGCTCAAGCTAATGATGACCGCCTTCGACCGGCGCCGGAAACTTTTGCACGCGGAGTTAAACAAAATCGCAGGGATCAGCTGTCTGCTCGCCGAGGGAGCCTTTTATCTCTTCCCCAATATTTCGAGCTTCGGTCTCAAGGACGCCGACTTTTGCGCACGGCTGCTCGAAGCGGAGAAAGTCGGGGTTATCCCTGGTAGCGCGTTTGGCGCCGAAGGTTATTTGCGGCTCAGTTATGCGACGAGTGATGAAGTGATTCAAAAGGGAGTGACGCGCATCGCACGTTTCTGCGCAGGGTTGAAATCGTAAAACCAAGAGGGTGGCTCGCAGCTGTTCGCGGCCGCATATTTTCGCTGCTGGCAGAGCGCCAATGGCTCGAAACAAATCTGCAACAAGATAGAAAATTTTGCGTGCCATCTGAAAGAAATATGTCGAGTTTAGACTCATGGCCAAAAAATCCACAAAGTCCCCAGCGTCGAAAAAGCCGGTTAAAGCCGTCGCCAAGAAGAAGTCCGCCGCCAAAAAGAAGTAACGGCGTCGGTTTTTTGCCGCAGGAAATTTTCGTAGAGCCGGTCCCTGAGGCCGATTTTCGAATCAAGATTTCAGCTGCGTGACTAAAGCGGGACGATTTTCGTCCCGCTTTTTTATTTTCTCTTCGCGTGAGTTTGGGCGGTCGTCGAATCTGACAAACGAAATGAAGTCCATCGCTCACGTAATCAGTTTTTCGCTCGGCTTGGTCGTCGCGTTGACCGCGGCCGAGGTGCCCGTAGCGGTCGGCACGGCGAGCGCGCGTAACGGAATTGTTGTCGCGGGTCATCCACAGGCGGCGGCGGCCGGTCTGGATGTGTTGCGCGCGGGTGGAAACGCGATCGACGCGGCGGTTGCGACTTCGCTCGCTCTCGGCGTGGCGGAGCCTTATGGATCGGGACTGGGAGGGAAGTTGATCCTGCTTTTTTTCGAGGCCAAGTCGGGACGCGTCCACGTGGTGGAAGGGTTGGACGCCGCCGGGACCGGGTTTGGCGTGGAGCAATTTCGGACGCGCCCGGAGGAAAATCGGCGATACGGTTACGGCTCCGTGTGCGTGCCAGGTTTGCCGGCGGGACTTTGGCTGGCCCATCAGCGCTGGGGTTCGATGCGCTGGTCGGAGACGGTTTTACCTGCGGTGCGGCTCGCCCGGGTTGGGTTTGAAATTCTGCCCAAGTCTCAGGACGCGTTTCTCGAGCAAATCACGAAGTTGCGTCGGGGTGACAGCGAGTTGGCGCGCCTTTACTTGCCCGGAGGAAATCTGCCTGCTGTCGGCACCCGGCTGAAGAACGAGGATTTGGCGAGAACGATGGAGCTGATGGCCGTCCACGGTCGGGATGGATTTTACCGAGGTCCGATCGCCGATGCGATTTTGGCCGCGTCCGCAGCGGGCGGCGGCGTCCTGCAGCGAACGGATTTGGAAAACTATGAGGCGCGCATCACCGAGCCCCTAATTCTGGATTTCCGCGGCTATCAGCTTTGGGCGGCTCCGCCGCCCGCGACCGGACCGGCGATTTTTTTTACGATCATGAAGGTGCTGGAGGAAACGCAATTTTCGGGTGAACGGCTTCGCACGCCCGCCAATCTTGATCTGGTGGGTCGGGTGTGGCGAGTGGTGGCGCCGGCAATTTCTCGAACAATCGCGGATGTTGAAAGTGCTCGTTTTGAATTCGAGCGGCTGGTGGCGGCGGATTCGATCAAGCAGCTTCGACATCAGATTTTTTCGTCAGCCCGCAAGTCGGCGGCGAGCGGTTGGCCGAGTCCGGAGCAACGGATCGCGTGGGCCGAAGAACCAGAGGCCTACGAAGACAGCGCGGCCGCGACGACGCACTTTGTGGTCGCGGACAGCCAAGGTAACATCGTTTGTGCAACGCAGTCCCAGAGTTTGCACTTTGGCGCCGGGGTCGTTCCTCCGGGCACAGGGGTGGTCATGAATAACTCGATGAGCAATTTTGCTTACACTGACCGGAGGAGTCCGAATTTCGTCGCGCCGGGCAAACGACCGCGAAGCACGATTTCACCAACGATTGTGACGAAAGCGAGCAAGCCCGTGCTCGCGCTGGGTTTGCCAGGCGCAGCTCGAATTCCAACTGCGATGCTCCAAGTATTGTTGGATCGGCTGGCACTCAATCGTCCCTTGGCCGAGGCGATCGGAGACTCTCGCTTTCATTTCAGCGCGGCCACCAAGGAGGGGGATCCGGATCTGTTTTCGGCGGAGAAATCGTTGCCGGCGGAGACCGGAGCGGGCCTCACGAGCCTAGGGTGGCGTTATGAAACGCCGGAAGTCGCGGGCCGCGGCCAATATTTTGGTGGAATCAATGCGATTGAGTTCAATGCAGACGGGACTCTGGTCGGCTTCGCGGATCCTCGGCGTACGAACTCAGCTCTTGGCTACTGAGCTTGGTCTTGGAAATTCCACCTTGACGCTGATCTGGTCGAACTGCCTTCTACCGGGTTTAGCACTGATTTAACCCTTCGCCATGAGAGACGATTACATCAAACAAGCCGCTGCAAAAATCACCGATCCGAATGTGTTGATCAATTTGGTTTCCCTTCGCGTCAAACAGCTTAGGCGCGGTAACCGCCCGTTGGTGGAGTCCCTCGAAAAGCTTTCACCTGAGGATACCGCGCTCCGCGAAATCATTGAGGAGAAGATCAGCTACGAGACCATCGTAACCTGATTTTAGGTCTACGCTCACACCTTTCAAAGGCGG
The DNA here is from genome assembly GCA_945869845.1 of Opitutus sp. GAS368. Taxonomy (GTDB): domain Bacteria; phylum Verrucomicrobiota; class Verrucomicrobiia; order Opitutales; family Opitutaceae; genus Tous-C4FEB. The sequence continues at coordinate 7,611 of CAMBRG010000032.1, forward strand.
CCCGCAGTTGCCGGTGCCGCCTTTTTTGTGCAGGTTTGTGTCGAACAGTATGTCCGCAAAAAAGAAAGATTCTACTCGGTTTACTGAGATTCGGAACGCCAAGGCGCTCCGGGATTATTTCGTGGACGAGCGCTTCGAGGCGGGCGTGCAGCTGCGCGGAACCGAAGTTAAGTCGATCCGGGCCGGGCGGGCGCAAATTTCCGACGCGTTTGGCCGGATGACAAACGGGGAGCTATGGATGCACAACGCGCACATCGAACTCTACGCGTTTGGAAACCTGCACAACCACGAGGCTAAGCGGACGAGGAAACTTTTGCTGCACCGGCATCAGCTCCGGAAGATTTCCCAGGCGCTTGCTGCGGGCGGTCGTGCGCTGGTGCCGCTCCGGATGTATTTTAAGGAAGCCTTGGTCAAAGTAGAAGTGGGTCTTTGCACGGGTAAGCAGAATCACGACAAGCGAGAGACGCTTAAGCAAAAGGTGGAAGAGCGTGAGTTGAGCCAAGTGCTTAAAATTCGACGTTGATGTCCTCGCCGGCGGAAATTTTCACGGTCCGAGTCCCAGGCAGCACCTCAAATTGCGGGGCGGGGTTCGATACGCTCGGTTTGGCGCTGCAAATTTATAATCGGGTTTCGATTTCACCCGCCGAAGGGGTGGATCCCATGCCGGCCTCGCTCGATGACCGCCGCGCCCAAACGATGGTGAGTGAAACCGCGGCGGCTTTTTTCCGGACGACAGGTCGAGCGCCCGAAGGTTTTTCTTATCACATCAGCGGCGAAGTTCCGCAGGCACGTGGCCTGGGTTCAAGCGTGACGGTGATTGCCGGAGTCTTGGGGGGCCTCAATGCGCTCCACCGCACCGGGCTTGACCGCGACGGTTTGGTGCGGGTGGCCACGGAGATCGAAGGTCATCCGGATAACGCAAGCGCGGGTATCTTGGGTGGATTTTGCGTGGCACGGTGCGACCCGACGACTGGCAGCTATCTTGCTGCGGTCCGATTTTCGATGCCTTCGCACTTGGTCTTCGTTGTCGTCTCTCCGCAGATCGAGTTGCTGACCAAAGAATCACGCGGCGCTCTTCCCGGATTTTTGCCTTACGTCGACGCGGTGCGGAGTATCAACAGTGCGGCCTATTTTGTCGCCGCCATTTCGTCGGGTGACTATGGCCGATTGAGTGCGGCCGCAGGGGATTTTATGCACGAACCCTATCGTCTACCGAAGATTCCCGGAGCCCGTGCGGCGATCGCGGCGGGAAAAGCGGCGGGAGCGTTCACGGGTTGGCTCAGTGGCAGCGGATCCAGCGTATTATGTATGGCAACGGTCGAAGATTCGGCCCGAGTCGGAGCGGCTATGTCTGATGCATTTATGGCTGCGGGGGTCGCTTGCGACGTGCGTGGGCTGGCCGCGGATAACGAAGGTTTACGTGTTGAGTGAAGGGCCGCTCCGAAGCTTTGGGGTAATCGCCGTTGGGCCACTCGCCGAGAATCTCAACGGCCAATTGGGGCCATCCGAACGGTTTTGAGAGGTGACCTTTGATTCTAAAAACGGCAGCTGAAGCACAGGGCGGAGTTTGAGAGCGGTAGGCAAAACGCGGGCATCGTAACCGTGAAAGGCAACCCGTGCGACGCTTGCATCCCGCTTTTTTGGCCGTGAGATTCGATGCATGATCCACGTGGTGCTTTTTCAACCAGAGATACCTCAAAACACCGGAAATATCGGTCGGATGTGTGCCCTCACTTGTTCAAGGCTCCACCTGATCCACCCGCTTGGATTTGTGATCAATGATCGGAATTTGCGACGGGCGGGGATGGATTACTGGAAATCGCTCGAGGTGCACGAGCATCAAGACTGGAAGGCATTTCGCACCAGTCCGGTGGCGCCAAAACGACTTTGGCTGTTTACGACTGAGACGGCGCGGAGCTTTTGGAACGTAAGTTTTGCGAGCGATGATGGTTTGGTTTTCGGCAGCGAGAGTGCCGGAGCTCCGACCTGGCTGCACGAGGAGTTGGGCGAAGAGTTTCGCGCTACGATTCCCCACGCCAATGGTGCGCTTCGTTCGCTTAATCTCAGCACGGCTGCAGGCATTGGAACCTACGAGGCGTTGCGCCAAGTGGGTTTGCCGAATGCGGCCACCGTGCCGACTCCGTAATCGCGCGCGACGCTGGCGCCGGCTTTGTCGCGGAAGAGCAAAAATCGAAGTTTGGCATCGAGGCCGACGCAGGTGATTCCCAGGCGCACGTGGGCGGCATCTCCTGCGCGGGTGAGCCGGTCATCGAGAATTATATCAACGTCACATGCGATTTGGACTTTTGTAGGCCGTCCGCTTGCGGACGCACCGAGCGCCTTCAAGCAGGCTGCCTACGACGGAAAGTCTAAAAACCAAACGGCGGTGGTATAAACCCTCAGGAATGATGTGAGCTGGGTGGCTAACTAATCTCGGAGAGGCGGACGCAGGCGACCTCACGATCAGGGGAATCGGCGATGAGCGGCGGAACCGCATTTTCGCACTCGGCGCGGGCGTAAGCGCAGCGGGGGTGAAAAGCGCAACCGGAGGGCGGATTGATCGGAGACGGGGGATCACCGGCGAGAACGATTCGTTGGCGGGTGCGCTCGATGTCTGGGTTGGGCGTCGGAATCGCGCTGACGAGGGCACGGGTGTAGGGGTGGCGCGGACGGTCAATCACATCGGCGGCCAACCCGAGTTCGACGATCTTGCCCAAATACATGACGGCGATCCGGTCCGAGATGTGTTTCACGACGGATAGATCGTGAGCGATGAAGATGAGGGTGAGGTTCATCTGCTTCGTTAGGTGGGCGAGGAGATTCAGGATTTGAGCCTGAATAGACACATCGAGGGCAGAAACGGGTTCGTCGGCGACGATCACCTTGGGCTTGAGGGCGAGGGCGCGAGCGATAGCGATGCGTTGGCGTTGTCCGCCGGAAAACTCATGCGGATATTTTTGCATGAAGCGCGGGGCGAGGCCGACGATGCGCATGAGTTCGGCGACTCGCGCCGGCACCTCTGCGGGTGGGCAGACGCCATGGACGAATAACGGCTCGGCGAGGGTCGCGAAGACCGTCATGCGCGGGTTGAGCGAAGCGTAGGGGTCTTGAAAAACCATCTGCAAGTCTCGGCGGGCGGCGAGCAATTCACGGGCGGACGCATCAGCGAGGTTACGACCGTTTAGAACGACCGTTCCGCCGGTGGTGGGGACAAGTTGCAGGATCGTCCGGGCAAGGGTGGATTTACCGCAGCCAGATTCACCGACTAGGCCGAGCACCTCGCCCCGACGAACCGTGAGATTGACTCCGTCCACGGCCTTGACGGTTCCAATGTGCCGCTTGAGCAGGAATCCCTGCGTAATCGGAAAGTGGGTCTTGACGTCGGTGAGCTGGAGAATCGGGTCGGACATAGTTCTCGATCGGAAATTCTAATAGTCGGTTGGGTCAGAGAAAGATCAGATCTCGCCGGCTTGCACGCGGAGGCAGGCATGAGAATGGGTGGGCGAGCAGGCGGTCAGTTCGGGGATGCCGACCGTGCAACGGGCGCTGGCGAATTCGCAACGCGGAGCAAAAGCGCAGCCGGGACTCGTCTTCGAGACATCGGGGGGGAGGCCCGGGATGGTGTAAAGTTCCACGCCCTTGGACTGGAGCGCGGGGATCGAGCGTTGCAGGGCGCGCGTGTAGGGATGGCGCGGCGCGTGAAAGAGAGTGCGCGTGTCGGCGGTTTCGACGATGCGACCGGCATACATAACTTGGACGCGGTCGCAGAGACCGGAGACAACGCCGAGATCATGCGTGATGAACACCACCGCCATGCCCAGTTCCTGCTGCATTTTTTTGATCAGCTCGAGAATCTGCGCCTGCACCGTGACATCCAGGGCGGTGGTCGGTTCGTCGGCGATGAGAACCTCGGGTTTGGTGATGAGCGCCATGGCGATCATTACGCGCTGTCTCATGCCGCCGGAGAATTCGTGCGGGTAATAATGGATACGTTTGGCCGCGTCGTTGATGCCGACGGCATCAAGCATCGCGAGGGCGCGGCTGAGGGCATCGCGCCGGGAAATCTTTTCGTGAATGAGAAGCGGCTCGATGAGTTGTTCGCTGACCCGCAAGTAGGGATTGAGCGAGGTCATCGGATCTTGGAAAATCATGGCGACGCGCTTGCCGCGGATCGCTCGGGCTTCCGCCGGCGAGCAATGCAGGAGGTCCACGCCGTCAAACATCGCCGTGCCGCTCACAATGCGACCCGGGGGCTGCGGAATGAGGCCCATGATGGAGTAACAGGTAACGGACTTACCGGAGCCGGATTCGCCGACGATACCGAGCGTCTCGCCTCGTTCGATACTGAAGCTGACGCCGTCGACGGCGCGGTAGATGCCGTTGCGGGTGTGGAAGTGGGTGCGAAGATCGTGGACGGAGAGGAGGGGCACGCGTGGGAGGAGTGGTTGGAGTTGGGAGCCGAGTCAAACTGCTCCGGAGCGGGTTGTTGAGATCATCTCCCGGACCGCGACGATGACGGTGGTCGGGTCAAGATTAAGGAGTGAACCTCCGCCGGTCGGCGGGCAACCCGAGGGTTGTAGAATGCGGGTCGGTGCTGAAAAAATTGGGCCGGTGCGAAGAGGGTTGGTTGGTCCGAACAGGGCGATGAGCGGCACGCCCAGAGCGTTGGCGAGATGCATGCCGCCCGTGTCATTAGCGACAAGCAGGCGGCGATGGCGAAGGTGCGCGGCGTAAGTGACAAGGTCCGTTCGGCCGGCAAGATCTTCAACTCGGCCCGACGGAAATCCTCGGGCGATTTCGGCGGTGATGGCCGCGTCGCGCGGGGTGCCGTAAAGTACGAACTTCTGCTCAGGCAAACCGGCGATTAGAGCACGCCAGTGAAGAACCGGCCAGCGTTTTTCGGGGTTGTTTTCCGATCCCGGAATCAAACCGATGGTGGGTTCCGGATGATCCCATCGGGCAAGAACGGGAGACCGGTCGGGTTGAGCTTCGAGGCCGAAATGGCGGAACATGTTTTCCCAAAGAGCGGTTTGGTGATGACTGGCCTCAGCAAAGTCTGCGGAAGGTCGATAAGCGTGGGACAAAAGGGGCCGGCGACGACCGGGGCGCACGAGCCCAAAGCGTTGCGGACTGCACGTCAGCCATGCTTCCAAGTCGCCGCGAAACGAATTGGTGAGGAGCAAGACGACGTCAGGGTGTCGACGGCGGAGACGCCAGAAATGCAGGAAGTAGCCGAAACCGCGTTTGGGCAGGCCTTCGAGATGATCGGCGATCGCCCACTCGCGAATCAATGGAAGGAGCGCGGGCGCGGCGATGAATGTGAGTTCGGCGTCGGGCCGCGCAACGCGTAACGCGCGGAGGAGGGGCAGGGCCATGACCACGTCGCCAAGCCAATTGGGTAAGCGCACGAAAATGCGGGTCCGGCGGGGGAGGCCGCTCAAGTTACGCGCCGCCAGGTCGGCCTTGAGCAGGTCGCGTTTGGCGGCGAGGCGGAACCGCTGCGACGGCATGTCCTGATTGCGCCATCGATCGTGGGACCAAAGCCAAGAAGCACACAAATCGGAATCGCCCCTTAGTAAATTCTCCAGCCAACGGTTAAGCGCGAGGGTGACCCCGGTGCTGCTGTTGTCGTGGGCGATGGGGGTACAGCCAATCTCGACCCGCCAGAATCCGAGCCGGCGTGGATAGATTCCAAAAACGCGGGCGGAGAATTTTTCGGCCATGAGCCCGGGGAGTTCCGTGGTGGAACAAACGCGACCGAAGAGGGTGGTGAGGGCGCCTTGCAGGCCGGCATTCTGATCGAAGAGGACGCCCACGAAGCCCTGGCGGCGAAGAATCTTCAAAGCCCCGGCAAAGCCGGTCTTGCGAGAGAGCAGTTTCATCCCGAAGCGCTCGCGCGAACGTACGACGAAGGCGTTGGCCGTCGGGTTATCGAGCGGCCGAAAGATAATGCCAAATTCGGGGAACGGCCCTGGAATCAAGAGGGGTTTGGCCGTCTGGGCCTCCCAGTAGGCAATATGAGGGGAGCAGATGAGCGTGGCGGCGGGTTCCCGGCGGTGTTGAGCGTAGGCTTCGAGCAAAGAAGGAGAGGCGGAGACGATCGTCCGCAGCCGAGATTCGCTCAAAAAAGGGGTCGCGAGCGAAAGTAATCCGGTTTCAATCAAGCGACGGAAGCTCTCGCGGGCGGTCGATCGATGCCACGTTTCGGAGCGTTCGGGGAAGGCGTGGTGGAGATTCGACAACGCGAGCCGACGTCTCCGTGGGAGGCCAAAAAAAACGGCGTCGCCCAGAACGGCGGAAAAGGGGTGTAAGATCGATTCGGGGCAGTGGGCAGCGAGCCAACCGAGAGACTTGAGCAGAAGAGTGAGCACGCGTGCGGGATTTGGCTTTGAATTTGGCCGAGAAACGCCATCAAACGTAACCCTCGCGCGGTTAAAAGCAGATTCTCTTTGCCTTCACCGCCCCACGCATGACCGAACTTCTCATCATCAAGCCTTCGTCGTTGGGCGATATCGTCCACGGTCTGCAGGTCGCGACGACGCTAAAGGCGCATCGGTCCGATCTGAGAATTTCTTGGATCGTGCGCGAGATGTTCGCCCCACTCGTTAAGGTATGTGAAGCGGTGGACGAGGTTTTCGTGTTTGAGCGCGCGGGGGGAGCCAAGGCGTTTCTTAAGCTGATGGCCGAGGTGAGGAAGACCAAGTTCGATTATGTTTTTGATTTTCAGGGTTTGCTCCGCACGGGCCTGATGACGTCGCGGGCGCTGGCCAAAAAAAAGGTTGGGCGCACGGATGCCCGGGAGATGGCCGGAATCTTTTACGACGAAAAGGTGCCGCTACCGCCGGACGGTCGCCGCAGCCATGCGATCGATATTCTCCTGCAATTTTGTCCAGTCCTCGGGGTGAAACCGGAGCTGAGCGGCATCCTTAAATTCCGCGAAGCGGAGAGCTTGAATTTGAAGTTTACGGATGGTCGGGGGGGCGCAAAGCCGGTTCTGATGTTTCCCGACAGTCGCCGGGTTGAGAAGCGTTGGGGCGGATTCAAGCAGCTGACCGAGCTGCTCCTGAAGGAAGATCGCTCGCGCAAAGTGGTCTGGGCAGGCAGCAATTACCTGCCGGATCGGAATTCGTTTTCGGCCGCACAGTTTTTGAATCTCACGGGGAACACGAGTTTGGTGTCATTGCCTGCGCTCATTCGACGGGCGGAGTGGGTGATCACCAACGACAGCGGCCCGATGCATTTGGCCGCGGCCCAAGGCGTGCGCACGATGGGCATTTTTGGCCCGACCGATCCGTGTTTGTTTGGCCCGTATCCGTTAAATGGCCCGACCAATTTTGTGGTTCAGGCGCCGGTGGGTGATTTAAAATTACTGCCGGCCAAGGATGTTTATAGCCGGCTCGAACGTGCCCGCTCCCGGTTTTCCAAATAGCACGTCGCTCGGATTTTTTTCATTTCTCTCCATGCTCGATCCAAAGTTGATTCGCGAAACTCCTGAACTTGTTCGTGCCGCGCTCGCCAAGAAACACCTGTCGGTGGATCTCGATGCGGTGCTGGCGGTCGACGCTGCGTGGCGGACGCTGCTGCAGGAAGTCGAGCTGCTGCGTTCGACCCAAAAAGCGGCGAATACGGCCATGGCGTGCCTGCCCAAAGGCTCGCCGGAGTTTATCGCTAAGGTGCAGGAAATGAAGGCGGTCTCGAGCCAAGTTAAAGAGAAGGAAGTTCAGTTAAAGGACGCCGAGGAGAAGGTCCGGGTGGCGATGTTATCTTTGCCGAATCTGCCCCATGGGAGCGTGCCCGAAGGTCGGACGCCGGAAGAGAATGTAACCTTTGCAACGCAGGGTGACATCGCATCCCTTTCCAAGCACGCGGTGCCGCACTGGGAAATCGCGGGGTTTGAACGACTCTTTGATTTTGCGCGCGGCGCGAAGGTGACGGGGGCGGGGTTCCCGTTTTATGTCGGAGATGGGGCGCGGATCGTGCGGGCACTGCTGCAATTCTTTTTGGATGAAGATGTGAAAGCCGGCTACACCGAGGTTTCCCCGCCGATCTTTGTGAACGCGGCGAGCGCGACGGCGACGGGACAACTGCCCGATAAGGAGGGGCAAATGTACGAGACTTCCGACCCACTCTATGCGGTCCCGACGGCAGAGGTTCCGTTGACGAATTTTTTCCGGGATGAGATCGTGGAAGAAAGCATGCTGCCGATTTATCGCTGCGCCTACACGCCCTGTTTTAGACGCGAGGCAGGCAGTTACGGTAAGGATGTGCGCGGGTTGAATCGTCTGCATCAATTCGACAAAGTGGAACTGCTGAAATGGGTGCATCCGGCCACGAGCTACGACGAGTTGGACAAGTTGCGCGGCGACGCGGAGCGCTTGTTGCAGAAACTGGAGTTGCCCTATCGGGTGCTTTTGATGTGCGGGGGTGATGTGGGCTTTGCTCAGGCCAAAAAATACGATCTTGAAGTTTGGGCGGCGGGTCAGAAGCGCTGGCTCGAGGTATCAAGTTGCTCAAATTTCGAGGCGTTCCAAGCGCGACGGGCACAGATTCGCTTTCGGGCTAAGGACACGGGAAAGCCCGAACTGGTCCACACGATCAATGGTTCCGGTCTGGCTGTGCCCCGGGTGTTGGCGGCGCTGCTTGAGAACAACCTGCAGCCGGATGGGCGGGTCAGGATTCCGGCGCCTTTGGTTTCCTATTTTGGCAAAGAGTACCTGAGTTTTACCTGATTCGCACTTACCGCTGGATTGGGCCGACGGGAGTTCACCAATAAATGAAGCGTCACCCGATCGACTGGCCGGCAGTCGCGCTTAGGCTGGGGCAGTTGATCCCGCGGGAGCGCCTGCACCCGGAGGTTTTGTTTTGGGCAAATGGCCGGCCAGCCCGCGAGCGATGGGCCGTGGCGCTCTCGGGGGGCGCGGACTCCACGGCTCTGTTGTTGCTGCTTTGGGCGCACTGGCCGGAAAAGCGTCATCGGCTGTTGGTGCTGCATTTCGATCACCGATTGCGGGGAAAGGCTTCGCGGGATGACGCACTCTTTTGTCGGAGCGTTTGCTTGGGGCTTGGGGTAGTTTTTGTCGGGGGGCATTGGTCACGCCCGCCGAAAGCCCCAAGCGAAGCGGAGGCTCGAACCCAGCGATTCGAATTTTTCCAGCGAGAGCTTGGTCGGAGGCGCATCTCGGCTCTCTGGCTAGGGCAACAGCAGGATGATATCGCCGAAACGCTCTTAATGAGACTGGCCCGGGGGAGTGGGACGGCGGGATTGGCGGCGCCCAGGCCGATGCATTTCCTGCCGAAGCACCGGATCCACCTTCGGCCGATGTTGACGTTAAAAAAGGAAGCGATCCAAATCGGTTTAGTTTCTGCCGGAGCAAACTGGCGAGAGGACGCGACGAACCAAGAAGGGACTTTTTTTAGGAACCGGGTGCGGAACGACGTCCTGTCGGTTTGGGCGGAAGCTTCAAAACGGGATGCAGTGGCTGGCGCAGCCCAATCGAGAGAGCTCTTGGCCGAGGACGACGACGCATTGATGCACTGGCTTGATCAACTGTTTCCTGACGGGATTGGGCGAGCGTTGGATTTGCAAAAATTTGCTGGAGTGCCGCGGGCGATCGTGAGGCGGGCTTTGCATCGTTGGCTAGCGGCGCAATCAAGCCCGGTTGAGATCTCCAAGCAGGGCTTTGAACGGCTCTTGGCGGCGACCCAGCTGGGGCGTGACACGCGTCAAAGTTTGGGCCGACTGCTGTTCGCGCGCATTCGGAAAGGTGTGTTGGAGGCTCAAAAAGCGCGGTAAGGTATCAGTGGGATTGGCCCGCCTTTTTCGCGGGCAGCCAATTGACTTATTGCGCGGGAACATCACCTTCCGGCATCCAGTCCATTTTGAAATGTCTGACGTTGAAACTAACAAAAAGCCCCGTCGTCCCATTAAGAACCTGCCGCCTGAACGTTTTCAGCCGAAGGTCCTTTTCATCTGGCTGGCGATATTCGCCGCTGTCGTGGCTTTGCTGGTGTGGTCGCCTGGTATTACTACAAGTCCGGCCAAGTTAACGATTCAAGAGGTGATCGACCGGGCCGAGGCGGGTGAGATAGCCAAAGGCACGATTAGCCCGGATTCTTCAGGTGGACGTGATTGGGTGTCGATCAAGGGCGAGTTAATTGAGACTCGAAAGCTGAAGGGCGAGCGCGGCGTAGAGACGAATCAGTTCGTGGCCGCGGGCCGACTCACCGACGCGAACATGGAGCGGCTGCAGAAATCGAAGAAATTTGCGGAGCAACAATCGCAAACGCTGTTGTCCGCAATTTTGGTCCAAGTGATTCCCTTTTTGCTGATCATCGGGCTGCTTTATTTCCTTTTTGTTCGCCAGCTGAAACAAGCCGGACGCGGGGCCATGAGCTTTGGCAAGAGCAGGGCGAAACTGCTGACGCGTGATCGGGACAAAGTAACGTTTTCGGACGTCGCCGGTTGCGATGAAGCCAAAGAGGAGGTTAGCGAGGTCGTCGACTTCCTAAAAGATCCGAAGAAATTTACAAAAATGGGCGGAAAGATCCCCCGTGGTATCTTATTGGTCGGCTCCCCGGGCACGGGAAAAACCCTTCTCGCGAAAGCGGTCGCGGGTGAGGCGGATGTGCCCTTTTTCAGTATTTCGGGTTCAGACTTTGTTGAAATGTTTGTCGGGGTCGGCGCGAGCCGGGTGCGCGACATGTTTGAGCAAGGCAGGAAAAGCGCGCCTTGCTTGATTTTCATTGATGAGATCGATGCGGTGGGTCGGCAACGTGGAGCCGGTGTCGGTGGCGGTAACGACGAACGTGAGCAGACGCTGAATTCTCTTTTGGTGGAGATGGACGGTTTCGATACCACCGAGGGTGTGATCATTATCGCCGCAACAAATCGTCCCGATGTATTGGACAGTGCTTTGCTTCGTCCGGGCCGGTTTGATCGCCAAGTTCATGTCGATCTGCCCGACGTGGTGGGCCGGGAGCAAATCCTGCGGGTTCATGCGAAGAAGATTAACATGGTGGATGCGATCGATCTGGCGGTTATCGCTCGCGGGACCCCGGGGCTCTCTGGGGCTGAGTTGGCGAACTTACTCAACGAAGCCGCGCTGCTTGCGGCGAGGCGGGACAAGAAAAAAGTAGAAATGATCGATATCGACGATGCGCGCGAGAAAGTGCAGTTCGGTCGTGAGCACCGGCGGTTGATGGATGACGACGAGAAAAAACTAACCGCTTACCACGAAGCTGGCCATGCCTTGGTGCAAGGTGTCTTGGACGATGGCACCATGCCGGTTCACAAAGTAACGATCATCCCGCGTGGGCGAAGCTTGGGTAGCACGATGTTCATACCGAAGAAGGACCTGCTGACGCACGCGATGAAACGGATGTTGAATCAAATTGCGATGGGGCTGGGGGGGCGAATCGCGGAAGAGTTGGTGCTTGGCGACATCTCGAGCGGGGCTGCCGGCGACATCAAGCAGGTCACCAAGATCGCCCGTCACATGGTCTGCGACTGGGGAATGAGTCCACTCGGTCCAATTTCGTTCGGGGATAATCAGGATACGGTTTTCCTTGGTCGGGAAATTACGCGTTCCGAGAATGTTTCCGAGGAAACAGCTCGGAAAATTGACGTCGAAATCCATCGAATCATCACGGAGCAATATGCCCGAGCGACCCAATTGATTACCGGGCATAGATCGGCGCTCGATAAGATCGCCGAAGCTTTGCTGGAGCACGAGACGATCGAGGGTAAGCACGTGCTGGAGATTATCCAACACGGCGAACTTCGCTCGGCTGTAATTGTCGCGCCGCCCTCAAAATATTCGGAGAAAGTGATCGAGAAAAAGTCGGGCGAGAAACCTGTGACTAACGAATCAGTTGACCCGGGCAGCCCGGCGGTAGCACCGAATCCTGCTTAGTTTGCAGTTTAGGATCAGGTGCGATCTAGGGCTTTCGCTGCGTGCCGGGAGCCCGGTGTAAATCGAGAGACTTCGCGCTTGGTTTCTGATCGTCTTGTCAGCATTTTTCGGCCCTCTACTTATGAAAATTTGCTGTATTGGCGCGGGTTATGTCGGTGGTCCAACGATGGCGATGATTGCGCTCAAGGCGCCCGGTATTCAAGTAACCGTGGTCGACATGAATGCGGCCAGGATCGCGGCATGGAACTCCGATACTTTGCCAATTTATGAGCCGGGCCTCGACGACGTCGTGCGGCAACGTCGAGGTAAAAACCTGTTCTTCTCGACGGATGTGGTCGGCACGATCAAGGCGGCCGATGTGATCTTCGTCGCCGTCAATACCCCGACAAAGAGTTACGGGGTGGGCGCGGGGCGAGCCGCCGACTTACGGTATATAGAATCCGTCGCGCGCACGATTGCCGAGGTTTCCGATGGCACGAAAATCGTAGTCGAAAAGTCGACCATCCCCGTGAAGACCGCCGAAACCATCAAGGACATCTTGGCTGCAAATTCGCGTGGAGCGAAGTTTCAGGTTCTTTCGAATCCCGAATTCTTGGCCGAAGGCACCGCGATTGCCGATTTGCTCAACCCGGATCGCGTGCTTATCGGCGGCGAGCGAACGCCAGAGGGCGAGTTGGCGGTAAAGACTTTGGTTAGCGTATATGCTCACTGGGTTCCGATCGATCGAATCATCACCACCAATCTGTGGTCATCGGAGTTATCGAAGCTGGTGGCGAATGCGTTCTTAGCCCAACGGATATCTTCGATTAACTCGATTTCTGCGCTGTGCGAGGCCACCGGAGCGGACGTGGACGAGGTTGCGAATGCAATTGGAAGGGACTCACGCATCGGGGCCAAATTTTTAAAGGCGTCGGTCGGATTCGGCGGCTCTTGCTTTCAAAAGGATATTTTAAACCTGGCATACCTTTGCGAGAAATTCGGGCTACCCGAGGTCTCTGCTTATTGGGAAAGCGTAGTGAAGATGAATGACTGGCAAAAGCATCGTTTCGCCGCCCGAATTGTGAGTTCTCTTTACAACAGTGTTGCCGGGAAGCGGATCGCAGTGCTCGGGTTTGCGTTTAAGAAAGATACAAATGACACCCGGGAGTCAGCGGCGATCGCGGTCTGCCAAGATTTGCTCGATGAACAGGCAAACGTCGTGGTTTATGATCCGAAAGTGTCGGCCGTTGAGGTTAATCGCGATCTTTTCGGCGCAAACACACCCAATCCGAGGCTTTCGGTCGCCGCCGACCCCTATGCAGCCGTGGTCGGAGCTCATGCCTTGGCGGTGCTAACCGAGTGGGACGAGTTCAAGCGGTTGGATTTCGCCAAGATCTACGCTGTAATGGCTAAACCCGCTTTCATTTTTGATGGGCGAAATATTCTGGAATTGGACAAATTGAGAGCGCTCGGTTTTAGGACCAGTGGGATCGGTAAGTGATGCTCTGTTCCACGGCGGAACCAGTTTCGAGCGAGGAACGGGCGCATTTTTGTTGGGTTTTCTCCCCCAGAGCATGGATAGCTTCATTGAAATCGGATCCCGCCCGTGCGGACCAATTCGACCTTGCTTCACCTGAGCTGCGACTTAATTTTCAAACCTTATCCCTATGATTTCTTGGATTCAAATCACCTTCCATCGGCACCTCAAATTGGTTTTTGGCGTGTTGCTGGCTGTCATTATTGTTTCTTTCGTCTTTACGATTGGAGCCTCGCCAGGAGTCGGTCCGGCCGACCAACAGACCATAAAACGGGAGTTTTTTGGCTATAACTTGAACTCAACGGAAGATCAGCAGCGAGTAATGGGCGACGCCGGATTGAGTGCCAATTTGCAAGTGGGCTACGGCCTCGAGGCCGAACAGATTCAAAACTACGCGTTTCAGCGCGTCGCTTCTCTTGAGCTGGCGAAAAAAATCGGCCTTCCTGCGACCACCACCAGCGAAATTGCAGATCAGATTAAGACCCTCCGTGCCTTCACGGCTGATGACGGCAAATTCGATCCGAAGCGTTACGCGACTTTCAGGGATAACCTTAAGACGAACCCACGTCTCACCGAAGCGGATATTGCCCGAGTGATTGGCGACGATGTGAAGGCTGAAAAGATCCAAAAATTGCTGGGCGGCCCCGGATATGTGCTTTCGGCGGACGTGAAGTCCCAATTAGCCCGCGCGGACACGTCGTGGAGTCTGATCGTAGCAAATATCGATTATGCGTCGTTTAATCCTGAGATCCCGCAAACCGATGCCGATTTGACTAAGTATTTCGAAGAGAACTCGTTTCGCTATGAAGTTCCGCCGAAGATTTCCGCGAGTTACGTGGAGTTTCCGGCGACCGATTACTTGGCTTCGGTTTCCTTTTCGGACTCGGAGGTTCAAGCCTATTACGATTCAAATCCAAGTCGGTTTCCAAAACCGACTTCCGATCCGAAAGTTATGGCCCCGATCAAAACGGATGCAGTCTCGGATTTTGCAGCGGTCCGTCCCCAAGTTGAGCTGGCTCTCCGTTTCGAGCGGGCTAAGCGCCTAGCAGCCAAGACGGCGAGCGACTTTGTGTTCGGGTTGTATGAGTCGAAAGTTACGGCAGATTCACCGGCGTTGGCCACGTTGATCGCAGGGCATAAACATCCGCAGAAAATTTTGGCTCCGTTCACGCGGGAGTCCGGGCCAGCTGAGTTCGGGGGGGATGCTGCGGCCGCGGCCCAAGAAGCATTTAAGCTCAGTAAAGACAGGGTGTATTCTGAAGCTGTCGCGACGAACGCGGGGGCGGCAGTTCTCTTTTGGAAAGATACCCTCCCAGCTCGGAAGCCGGCCCTTTCGGAATTGAAGTCGAAAGTTGCCTCGGACTTTGCTGAAAACGAAAAGCGGAAGCGCTTCGTTGAACTCGGCCGCACCTTGCGGGGTTTGATCGAAAATCGTTTGAAGGCAGGCGATACCTTCGAGCAGGCCGCGGCTGCCGCCGTGGAGGGTAGTTCGGCTAAGCTCGAGCTGAAATCGGTTCCTGCTTTCTCATTTAGAAACCGAACTCAAGATGTTGATTTTTCGATATTGAATGCGACCGAGCGTCTCGAGAAAGGGCAGGTTTCGGATCTCCTGATCGCTGCGGATAAAGGCACATTCGTGTATGTGTCAGCCAAGCAAGTTCCGGACTTTTCTGCTACGAACCCATTGTTCACTGAAACTCAAAGTCAGATCGCGACCTACACTGCGCGACTCGGTTCGAGCGCCTATCTTACCGAGATGGTAGAGGCGGAACTTAAGCGTTCTGAACCTTCCGCGAAGTAAGGTCTGGTGTGGTTTTGTCTGAGCCGAGGATAGAATGTATGCCTTGGACGTTGGGCGAATCACATTTGACTTGAGGCGACTGAAACTACCTCACCGCGTGACCTAGGTGAGAGCTCTGCATTCGGCCGCGAGGAAATTGGGCCTATCCAAGGGCTCTGAGTTGAAGGCGGGGTCTGAAAATCTCGTTCAACCTAAAACGGCAGTTGAACCACGGATGTACCCGCATGGACCCGGATACCAAACCGTTGGGAGCAGCGAACGACTCACCCCTGAGGTGAAGCCAGTTCCCCTGCTTTATCCGGGTTAATTCGGGTCCATCCGCGGTTAAAAAACTTGGCGGGTTGGGCTGCGGCGGATTCAAGGTTCAATCGTTCTGCGGTTAAAGATTCTTCGTTTCGTAAGATTATACACTTGGTTCGCACCCCGGTCGAAGCTGCAGTGATTCCTCGAAACTTTAGGCAGCAAGCTCCGTCTCGCCGGACAACCGGTTGTTCGTTGCAGGGTCTTTCTATCCAATCTGAGTGAGGACCTTTAAAACCAGTAACTTTCGTGCTGCACAGGTGTTTTCCTTTTGATCGTCTCTTCAACCTAATCTTTATGCTAAGAATCCTAGTCCGAAAAATCGTCACGATTCTATCTCTCTGCAGTGCCACGTTTAGTTTCGGTCAAGGCACCACGGCGCCGCTCCCGCTGACTCTCGAGGAGTGCATTCAGCGAGCGATGCGAAAGAATTTTGACTTACAGATTCAGGGGTTCGCTGCAGAAATCGCCAAGGAGGCGTTGAACGTTGCGAGCGCGGATTTTGATCCAACTTTCACCGCCACCACCCGCCGAAATTTAAATCAATCTGCCGCTACGACCAGCCGTTTGGACGGAACGGCCGCCAGCGGTCCGAGGAGTGACAATACGGTTTTCTCCGTCGGGGCCAATCAACGGGTCGGCACCGGAGGCACGGTCAGCGTGGCTGGAAATACGACGCGGGCTGCCACCAATTCACTCAATTCCACGCTAAACCCCGCGTTTGGGAGCAGCGCGAGCGTTAGCCTTAGCCAACCTCTTTTGAAAGGCGCGGGTTCGAGCGTGGCGCGAGCCAATATTGATCGCAGCAAACTAGGGGTCGGGATCGCCCTGTTGAACTACAAGATCCGTGTACTAACCGTGGTCCGCGACACGGAGAACGCTTACTATAATTTGGCGTATGCTCGCGAGAATTTGATGGTCAAGCGTCGGAGTTTGGAGCTTGCCGCGAAGCTCTTCGAGGAAAACAAGGTTCGCAAATCGACCGGGGTCGCGACGGACCTTGATGTGCTGACTGCTGAGGTTGGCGTCGCCAACTCTCGCCGGGCAGTCGTCCAGGCGGAACAAGCCGTCAGCGATCGGGAAGATTCACTCTCAACCCTCACCGGGGAGCTTGGATTTAACAGTCGCCCCGGAGAGGTTAAGTTCGGCGACTACACCGAGGGTGCGCCTTCCTTTGATTTGATCTACAAGTTGGCGCGCGATCGTTCGCCTGACTTCTTGGTGACGCAGGCTCAAATCAAGCAGATCGAAATCGATGCCCGTACGGCCAAGCAGGCCGCGCTACCGGGCCTAAATCTGGACACCGGGGTGGGCTATACTGCGACAGAACGTTCTTACGGCGACGCGATCGGCAATCTGCCGGATGGAAACGGGTACAACTGGAATGTGGGGGTCTCAGTCTCGGTTCCTTGGGGTTTGCATGCTGATAAAGCGCGATTGAGGACGGCCAAAATTAGCCTGCTCCAGCAGCAAACCCGTTTGCAGCAGTTGGATCAGACTCTGCTGGTGAACGTGCGCGGTTCAGTTCGCGCGGTCGCTACGAACATCGTTGCGGTTGAGATCGCGGGGAAGGCCACGGAACTCAGCCAGAAGCAATATGAGCTTCAGAAGGCGCGGTTTGATGCCGGTCTTTCGACCAGCCGTCTCGTGCTGCAGGCTCAGGATGATCTCGAAGCGGCTCGGGTGAATGAGCTCCAATCCAAAGTGAGCCTCCGGGTGGCTTTGGCGGAGCTTCACCGCATCGATGGCAGTTCCCTTGAGCGTTATCGGATCGCGCTGCCGGAGTAGTCGCTAACGTGACGTTTCCAGCTCGGATTCAAGGTGGGGTCGCACGTGGAGGTTGGGTTTTCGGTGCGGTTCAGCTCCAAAATTTTTGCTGATGTTCCGCCCCGTAATTCTGGTCCGCTTGGTTTTGTGGTCATGGTTTTTGGGGTCGGTTTACGTTGGTCACATTTTGGCGTTACAGCGGCTGTCTCCCTCGGTCTTGCCGATGGTGGCACTGGGCTGCACGTTGTGTGCGCTGTACCCGTATTTTCGATTTAGCTCCGTTCGAACATGGGTGGACGGACTCGAAATGCGCGTCCTGCTTCAGATTCACCTGGTTCGTTTTTTTGGAGTGTTTTTGTTGGTGTTTTGGTGGCGTGGAGAATTGCCGTATGCCTATGCGGTCCCAGTTGGATTGGGCGACATTCTGATGGCACTCAGTGCGCTGTTTTTGATCATCGCGCCTCTCAACAAAACGCGTTGGCGTCAGCTTCTGACGATTTGGAATGTCGCCGGTTCTTTGGGGCTGCTTCTGAGCGTGTATATCGCGACGACCGCAGGCGCCGCCGCGCCTTTCCAGCTGCGGGCTCTCACCCGTTTACCTCTCAGCCTTTCGCTCACCTTTTTCATTCCTCTATTGTGCGCGACGCACGTGATAATTTTCGCGCGTTTACTTAAAAAATAGGCGCGCCTCGACGTGTAATCCGCAGGTTCGGCGGCCTACAATCACTTTGATCCGCTGCCGGAGGCTACGGGTGATTGAGCCCTTTGGGCGAAAGTTTGGAATCTTTGAACGGGTGTTCGAGGAAAAGTTCTTCAAGAGATTTTTTGAAGAATGATTGGTGCCCCAGTTGCTCTAAGGCATGGTTATAGAGATGCAAAATCGGGTCCATCTGCTCGAGCGCCTGACCTATCGGATCATCGCCAAAGTTGTCGTCGAGATTTTTGAATTCGTTGAGACTTATCCGGTTTAATGGCCGCGCCGGCTGGTAGAGATACTCGGCGGCCGACGTTCCGGAAATAGGCCGCAACGTTGTAATCAGTTCCATCAGGACGAGGCGGTTTAGGCACTCGTTCAAAATCTGAGTCGGGACCTTGAGCATATCACTCAGTTGGGCGGCCGAAGTAGCAGGCAAGCAGTTTTGAAATCGCCGACCGATCGTTAGAAGCACGACCAAGGAAAGACGCTCTCGCATGGATTCGGATAGACTCCCCCAGGCGGCCTGGCTGTTGCGAAAATGGATATTCTGCACGGCATAGCTGATCACTCCGCCGATGAGCACGTAGAGCCAAAAAATATACAGTCCTAGCATGAATACCGGAAAGATGGCTAAGGAGCCGTAGAGGCTGCGTTCAAGAACCACGCGCCGCACGTAGAGCAGGGCGACGACATTGTTCAGCAAAAGCAGAGCGGCGACCACGGCCGCCCCGACAAAGGCTGCGCGCCAGAAAACGCGAGTATTGGGAATCACTCGGTAAACGAGGGTTAAGATCCCGACGAGCAGCGTGAGTGAAAAAGCGGGCAACATCCACCGCAGTAACGCCTGTAAATCACTTCCACCAGGAAGCTGTTGGAAAACGTTTACGACCGCACTTGCCCCGAGCAGGGCTAGGCTGGAGAAAAATAAGACCGCCCCGAGAGTCAGCGTGGTCCAATAAAAGACGATGCGCACCAGGAGCGAGCGCCCCAAACGGACGCCCCAAATATCGTTGAAGGCGTCCTCAATCGACTTGAAGAGCAGTAGAACGATCAGAATAAGCGAAAATGCCCCTGCGACTCCGGCCACGCCTGAGCGAGCCGCGGCAATGATATCGCTGATCACTTTAACGACTTCAGGGCTTGCCGTGGTCGATGTCAGATTGCCGGAGGCGTCCAAGGAATTAAGTTGGCGCAATTGGGGTGCTACTTGCTCCACGAGCTCGCCGAGCCGGTTTGCGATAAGGCTTGGGTCGGTGTCTTTGCCGAGAACAAATCCGCCGATCAGCACGGCGATCGCGACCAGCGGGGCTAAACCAAGAAGAGAGCCGAAACTTAGTGCGGCCGCGCGCGCAGGAATCTTTGTCTCATTGAAAACGGTCCACGTGATGGACGTCACTCTGAGTCCAGCGTAGAGCCATCCGCGCGGCGAGTTGTCCTTTAGGTGGCTCGAGGACCAGATTTCTTTCCGGTAGAGTTTCGACAGCCGGAGTCCTAGTTCGATTAATCGCTTCATAGAGCGCGACTGCCTTCCGCCACGTCAGTTGGAACTGAGCTGGAGGGCCAAGTAGCTAAGCGCGGTGATTCCGACTCCCGCCGAGATAATCACCGGCACCATGGTGATGAAAATCGTGCAAAGATATAGACTCACTGAGCCGGCGATCGCCGCCAGCATCGGCGCGTACCGTCCTTGAATGAAGAGGATCAAGCCAAAGAATCCCAGACCGAGTGCAGCTCGGAAACGAACCGCTGGATACAGATTCACCATTCTTAGGCCGATACATCCGGCAAAAACCAAATCAATCACGCCGATCAAAGCTAATGGGTTGGTCGCGATCTTGATCGGATCAAGCGACATCAGGGCACCGACGGCGGGTAGCATCCCGCCAGCGGAACTCAACCCGAACATTACCACAATCGCCCACATCCCAATGACAGCTGCCCGGCTGGCTGTAATTTCACCGCTTCTTTTGTGCTTGGTGTCGTCGCTCGGACCTTCGGCCGCTGCGAGCAGATCGTCGACCGGGACCGGAGCGAGGTTGTCCGCCTTCGGTTTATTGATCGAACCGAACGTCTCCCCGGCCTTGATCGCTAGTTTTTTCTTTTCTGGGAAAATCCCTGCTTTCACCGCTGGATTGTCGCCGATGACGGCCCATCGCTCGGTGGTGGCGTCGTAATAAAGGGTTTCGACCGTGACGCTGCCGGTCTCGGCGAGGGAAACCATCTCCTCAAGATTGTAGGGGCCTCGCGCATCTATCTCGGACGCATGGCGGATGTAAAATTCCTGCGTGTCCATTGGCGGCGAGGTTGGAGTTGAGCTTAGGCGCGGCAAGGCTGATTTCGAGCACCGTCTGCGGCGGGACGAGACCCGGCTAATCGGAATTCGGTGAACTCCGTTGCCCTACATGCGGACGAGTGTGCGAAGGCCCAAAAGATGTAGCCCCGTCTCAAGCAACAGGAGCGTGCGGCTGCACAACAGCAGCCGTCGGGCGCGGATCGAAGCGTCATCGACGACGACCTTTTCCGCCGCGTAGAAGCTGCTAAATTCACCTGCGAGTTCGTAGAGATAGGTGCAAAGAAAGTGGGGTCTCAGTTGCTCGGTCGTGAGCTTCAGCGCGACAGGGAAGGCGATCAGTTTGCGGGCGAGTGCGAGCTCCGCGGGGCTTTCGGGCGGAGTTGCCCCGGCCACGGCGGAAGCAGCGTTCGGTTCAAGTCCGGCTTTGCGGAAAATCGAGCGCACTCGGGAAACCGCGTAGAGCAGGTAGGGGGCGGTGTTGCCCTCAAAGGAGAGAATCTTGTCCCAAGAAAAAATGTAATCGCTGCTGCGGTTTTGCGCGAGGTCGGCGTAGCGGATCGCGCCAAGCCCCACCGCCGTGGCAATCTCGCGGCGTTCGCTCTCTGGCAGTTCCGGGGCTTTCGCCGTCACGAGGACAAATGCGCGATCCACGGCTTCGGCCAAAAGAGCTTTCAGTTTTATGGGATCGCCGGATCGGGTCTTTATGGCTTTCCCGTCTTCGCCGAGGATTGAGCCAAAAGAAACATGCGTGAAGCGGGGGAGCGGACGGCCCGTCCGCATGAACCATTTTTCAGTGGTCAAGCCTAGCTGCTCAAAATGGTCGGCTTGGCGGGCGTCGGTGAGGATGGCGATGGCGTCGGCGTGAAAGTGCTCCGTCCGGTAGAGCATGGTGGCCAAATCGGTGGAGGCGTAATTTGCCGCGCCATCGGACTTGCGGATGATAAATGGTTGGGTCTTGAAGCGCGGGTGTTCGGGATGAAAAACCACCAGCGCGCCTTGTGACTCCGCTGCGAGGCCCGTAGACTCAAGCTCGGCGTAGATGGCAGGCAATTTGTCGTTGTAAAAACTCTCACCCAGTTGGTGGTCAAAGTGGATGTCGAGCAGTTGGTAGATTTCGGTGAACGCGCCGGAACTCAGGGCGATGATTTTTTTCCACAGCGCCAGGTTTTCGGCATCGCCAGATTGAAGCAGCACCAGTTCGGCGCGGACGGCATCGAGGACAGCAGGGTCGGACTTGGTCGCCGCGTCCGTGAGTTTATAAAGCCGTTCGAGTTCCTCAAGGGGGTCGTTGGCCAGTGCGGCTTGGTCGAGATGGTGTTTGTAGCCCCAGATGAGTTTGCCGAATTGGGTTCCCCAATCGCCGATGTGATTGTCGCGGATCACCTCGGCGCCGCAAAAAGCGAGCAAGCGGCAAATTGCTTCTCCGATCACCATGCCCCGGATGTGACCGACATGAAGCTGCTTGGCGGTGTTCGGGGAACTGAAATCGACCACGTATTTCTGACCGTGGTGGAGCGAGGTGGCGCCTGATTTAAGACGCTCGGTCGTATCTTGCGCCGTGATCCATTGGAGCAACGACTCGGGCTTGAGCAGGAAGTTGATGAACCCGGGGCCCGCAATCGAAACGGAGCAATGTTCGCCCACGTCGGCAGGGAGCGCGGCGATGATGTGCTCGGCCAAGGCGCGAGGGTTGAGTTTGCGGGCTTTGGCGTAGGCGAGAACACCGTTGGCTTGAAAGTCGCCATACCGCGGATCGGCGGCCCGCACCTCGGGACTAAAGCTCTCGGGCTCCAAGCCGGCGGCGACGGCGGCGGATCTCAAGGCTTGGTCCAGTGACGAGGCGATATCGAACGAAACATGCATCCCCATACTTCACGATAGCGCACACGAGCCGCGCAAGCGCCGATTGACCGCGGCGGTTTTTGCCGGCTGATCGCAGCAGATAACCGGGTTAACCCGACTTGAGCGGAGCGAGGTCGATCACGAAGCGGTATTTCATATCGCTCTTCAACAAGCGGTGGAGAAAAAGGCGACGACCGTGAAACGGGCGGCGGCGAGAGCGAGATGGTGGAGGCAAGGGTTCGTGGCGGGCGGGATGGGCCCAAGATCAAGATAGCGGAAACGGAGTCCGGGCCGCCTTGACGTGGATCGCGCAAGGACCTGGAGGTTACCCGTTGGTGGCTGGTGATAGGAAACTGCCCGAAAAAGCGGCGTGCCGCTGCGCGGTCTTTGCCGTTCCTACGGCTTCAGTTGCCCAACCATCTCGGGCGGATTGGGTGGGAGCGTTTCGCGCAAAACCCACGAATCACTCGAAAGTCGGAAGGGGGCCCACGGAATACACGGAAGATTTCCGAGGGGATGAAAGAAATCCGGGAGAGTTGCCCGCTCATCACACGAAGGGACGCGAATAGGGGAGAGGACGCGGGAAAAAAAGGAGAGCTTAAGAGGAAAGCGAAAGATCGGGGAGCGGCGGAGGTATCGGAGGATGCCGCGAATCATGCGGATGGGCGCGAATGGTGGGAGTTTGCGAAGACGGGCCTGGACAACCAGCGAGCGCGCTGGGGGCGGCGGATCGCTGCGGGAGCAGGGTGAAGTCACCCCGCCTACAGGGAGAGTCACTCCGCCCTCAGGAAGGGGGCGGGTGAGGCCCGGGGCTGTCGAACCGCGGCTTATTCCTCGGGGAGGGGCTTGTCTTTGGTCTCGGGGAGCAGGGGGAGGACCAAAATGCCGAGCAAGAGCACGAAGCTGACGGCAATGCCAGCAGTGCGGAAGCCCTCGAGGTTGCCGCCTAGGCTCTTGGTGATCTGACCGATGGTGAAGGGCGCGGTTGCGGCGACGAGGCGGCCGAAATTGTAGCAGAAGCTGGTGCCGGTGGCGCGCAGGCTGGTCGGAAAAAGTTCGGGCAAGTAAATCGCGTAGACGGCGAAGACACCGAGTTGGCCGAAGCCCATGAGCGGGATCATCCAGAAGATGTCGTTGAATTCGCGGAGGCCTTTGAAAACGAGGACGGTGGAGGCGAACGAAAGGAAGAGCGCAAGGGCGAAGGCGAATTTACGGCCTTTGACCTGCGCGAGTTTGGCCATCGCGGTCATGCCGAAGAACGCGCCGATGTTCTGCATGAGAAGGGCCATCGACGTCCAAAAGGCTTTCTCACTGGCGAGTTTCTCGGGGGAGATGCCCGAGTTTTTCAAGTGCTCGGTGACGACCGAGGAGACGATCGTGGGGTGGAAATTGCCGATGCCCCAGAGCCCGATGATTCCGGCGCTGCACAAGGCGAGACCGGCCCAGGCGTGTTTGCGCCACCGTGGGTGGGAGAGCAGGGCGCCGTAGGAGCCGAATTTGATGCCGGAGACTTTACC